>CAXTCD010000081.1:0-18513 GCA_964242145.1 uncultured Rhizobacter sp. | reverse complement strand
GGCCATCGAAAGCGGCATTGACGAGCGGCCGAGCGGTTAGAGAAGCGGGCACAGCCCGCAGATTCTGCGCGATCGCGATTTGCCCCTGCTGTGTCTGTTTTTTCTCTGCCATTTCTCGATCGCCCTGCCCGGCCACCCGCGCCCGTTTGCACCCACCCGCTGCAGGGTTGCGCCCAAGCTGCACCAGCGTCATCGACCATCCCCTCTGAAGAGGGAAGGCCAGCTCGTCGCTTCCATCGAAGCCCGCGACGAAAACACCGGCTTTTCTCAGGTGGACACACCTTTGCTGCTCTGATTTTTATGCCGCTCTCGTGCAACGTTACCGTTGAGAAAAAACACGCATCCGAACCTACACTGGCGCCCCTTTCGGCAGGTCATACCGACCTGCTGCCTTTGAACTCTTTCCAGAAATAACGAAAACATGACCCGTGCTCGTCGATCGCTCATCGGTTCGCAACTTCCAGTTCTTTTGATATCGGCCCTGATCGCATCCGCGCTTCTGACGCTGTCCGCTTGCGGAGGGGGTGACAGCGATAGCAGCGATGACGGCAATGGGAAAGCGCTCTCCAGGGGCACGATTGCCGGCCAGGTCCTGAGCAGTGACGATCTGAAGCCGGTGGCCAACGCCCAGGTCAGTTTGCGCGGTGCCGGATCGGCCATTGCCGCCACCACCCGTACCGGTGCCGACGGCCGATTCCAGTTCGACGCATTGCCGGCACAAGACTCACAGGTGGTGTACATCAGCGCAGAAGGCTATGTCGACGGCCTCGTCACTGAATCAACCTTGACGAACCAGCGCCACCACGTGTCGGCGCGGCTTGTTCATTCGGCGGCTCCGGTGAACGTGGATTTCACGGATGCCGTCATCGCGAATGCGCCGAATTCAACAGCCAGCATCGAGCTCGCCGCGGGCACCGTAGCCCCGATCACGACAAGCGCCGCGGTCTCCGGCACGGCCCAGATCGGGTTGACCGCGATCGATACCGCAGCCGATGCGCAAAGCCTGCCAGGCACTTATCTGGACGACCACGGCCAACCCTTTGAGAGCTTCGGTGGCATTGACATCCAGGCCTCCAATGCAGCCGGCAGACTGGATCTGATTCGAGATCAACCCGCAACGGTGCACATCCCGGTCGCCACGCGCTGGCCCAGCCCCCGAGCCGCCTGAACCTGTATGCGCTTGATGGCGCGACGGGTCGCTGGGTGCAACATGGGCAGGCTTATCTGCATGGCGGCCCCTCAGGCTATTACGAGGCCGAGGTGATGCAATTCGGGCCATGGAGCGTTGGGCAAGAACTCGACACACTTCAAGTGCATGGCTGTGTCATCGACATGACCGGCAAGCCCTTGGCCGAGTCTTACGTCGAGAGCATCGGCGTCGATTACAACGGCAGCAGCCGTGTCGCCCTGGACGCGCGCGGCCAGTTCAACATCAGCGTCGGTCGCCTGCGCGATGCGCAACTCATCGCCGGCAATGGCAGCGACAGTTCGGCCCCGATGCTGATCGATGCATCGCGCAATGACGTGACCTTGCCGACCTGCCTGGTCATCGGCAGCCAGGCTCAAACCCCGACCATCGGCAGGCAGCCCGTGACCCAGGTTGCAGACGAAGGCGAAGCGGCCTGCTTTCAAAGCTGGGCCACGGGCTCGGCGCCGTTGAGCTACCAGTGGCGCCGCGACGGCGTGGCCATTGCTGGCGCCACGCATTCGCACTACTGCACCACGGCCACAGGCAGCAGCAGCCTCTTTTCGATCGAAGTCAGCAACGCGGCGGGCAGCGTGATCAGCCAGACGGCCACGCTGGATGTGAAGCCACCGTCAGCTCCGGTGTTTGACCAGTTGCCCGAGTCGCAAAGCGTGCCACCGGGCTCCCCGGTCGGCTTCATCGCTGTCGTCAGCGGCAGCCACTCGCTCGCCTATCAATGGCTGCGTGATGGCGTAGAGATTGATGGCGCCACTTCGGCGTACTACACCCTCCTTCAACCGACGTCTGCCGACAATGGCGCTCGTTTCAGCGTGCGTGTGACCAACCCGTTCGGCACCGTGGTCAGCACCGAGGCCACGCTGACAGTCGATATGCTTCTTGGGCAAGGCGAGCTGTTCACGCTGCTGCACCTGACCGACCATTTCTATCAAGCCATGCAGCTGCCGTTCCAGGCCACAGATGATGATTTCGTATTCGTCGCGTCTACAGCGGTGTGCCAAAGCGGCTCGAGCAGCGTGACGATGAATGGACTGCCTCCCCAGCCGGGAAAGCCTGCAAATCAGTACGGTACGCTCGCGGCCGTCGCATCGAACTGCCTGTCAGGCGGGACCATCTACAGCGGAAAAAGCTCGGTGGACTTCGACTTCAGAGCGATCCATTCGACCGGCGCGATTCAAAAGTCCAACATCACCGATCTGCGGCAGCAAATCCTGACACACACCGATGGCATGGGGAGCGACATCACGGCCAACGGGCAGGTGAGCCTGCTCATCAAGGACAACCTGGACGAAGACACCGAGATCACCATCACTCCGACGCCTGGCGCCACCTTGAAGAACAACCAAAACGGCGCGACCGTGACCTTCCTGGGCGGCAGCATGACCTCTGTCTCGCATGAAACATTGGATGGCACGTCTGCAGGGGAATATCGCTACGACGACTTGCACTTCCAGGTCAATGGTGTCGACTATCTGGCCAGCGGCTACAACAAAACTCAATCAGAGCGCGATGGCAGAGTTTTCGCGGGTTCGGGAGAAATTGTCTTGAGTTCGAATGGCAAACGCGTCGGCCGTGTCTATGTCAATGAGCAAGGCGAGCTGACGATCGAAGTGCTGGAGGTGGTGCAGATTTTCGAAGGGCAGTCACCACGGCGCCAGTTGCCGATGCGAGCCTTCCATCGCAAGCAGCGTTGATGGCTTGAGCTTGATTGACGCGCGGTGAAGTCGCATGACGCACGCCATGTCACAGTGGCGTTAGCTGATCGCCGCCGCAAGGCCCCACGCCTTAAAGTTCAGGCCTGCGGAACCGGCAGGCACTCCATGATTTCGACCGCTTCGCCCGGGAAGATGGAGAAATGCGGATGACTTTCGAAGAGCTTGGCTGCGGCCTCATGTGATTCCGCCGACACCACGACATAGCCGCAGATGTCGTTTTGTGTGTCGGCGATGCCGCTGACCGACACGCGCAGGGTCTTGCCGATCGGGCCGCCGGCAAACACCAACTGATTTGCATGCGACCCCATCCAGGCATGCCAGGCCGCAATGCCTGCTTGTGTACGCTGATGGCGAACGGATTCGCTCAAGGCGTTCCATCCTGATTTTTCCGCCGCCTCGGCATTGCCGGTGAAGACGGCGAGAAAGTGCTTCGCCTGCCGATGCGGAGCCTGCGATGCAGGGCTGGCATTGGCGGCCGCCTTCATGTCGGCTTGCACTTCGACTTGCCAACGGTCGAGGTTTTGCTCATTGGCGGGCACCACGATATGTTCGATCGATGCCGCGACATCCGGGCTGTCAAAGGCTTGCTCCCAGGTGACCCGCGTTCCGCCAGCATCGGCCTCGATCGACACCGTGAGCTGAAAGTGCGGTGCAGACACATGTTCGACAACCACCTTTCGGTCGGCCTCGATCAACATAAAGGTGGATTCGTTCAGGTAGCTCGAGCCGTCCGGGCCATGCATCGTGAAACGCCAGAGGCCACCCGGTTTGAACTCGAACGCATGAAAGGAGTTGGTGAACCCGTTCGGCCCCCACCACTTTGCCAGGCGCTCTGGCGCCGCAAAGGCGGCAAAGACGGCTGCGGGGCTGGCGGCAAACACTCTGGAGGTCTTGAAGGTCGTCACGGTAGTTCTCCATTCATGAGATCGAACGCCACTTATTTTGCAGCGAATGCCATCGGTCATTGCTGGATGTGATGCCTGGCTGCAATGTCTGCCCTTCGAAACGCAACGCCATTCCCCTTCTGCGAACCCGTCTACCGGCGCTCTGCCAGCCGGTCATCCGCACTTAAACTGCGGCGCATGTTGTTCTGGTTGCGCCCGTTGCTGATCTGCCTGTTGGCCATGGCCTTGCCTTTGCAAGGCACGGCCGCAGCAGCCATGCTGAATTGCGGTTCGAGCCATCACCACGTCGCAGTTGGGGTGGTCGATCCGGCTGGCGCGATGCCGGCGGCGCCGAAGCATCACCTGCCTTCGGGTTACGTCGGGCACATTCATGCGCAAGCTACTTCGCCAGCCGGTGAGCCCGCAACACAAGCCCATGCCAGCACCCACGCAGATCATGCGAGCGCGCCAGCGAAAGGCCTGGATGCCCCCGGGCATCTCGGCAAATCCAAATGCAGCGCTTGCGCGGCTTGCTGCACGGGCTTGGCCTTGCCGATGACCCTGCCGCGCTTTAACGCGGCGATGTCATCCGAGCGCGTCTCTGCAAACGCGCCGACCAGCTTGGTCGTTTTCCTGACCGACGGCCCCGAGCGCCCGCCTCGACGCAAGCTCGCCTGACGCGCTCGTTCGAGCGCAGGGTGCTGGCCTGTCAACGGTCGCGGCGCTGCATCGGCGCACGCCTGCGGCCGCGCGATCCCTTGCCTGTCGCTGCACGGGCCAAAGCGTTGTGAGCCGGCCTGATCTGGCTTTCGGCAAGCCATCTCAGCACACCCCGTTCTGTTCTGTCGCTTAGCTGTAGGGCGCGCGGCATCACTCGCCGAAAGCACGCGTTGAGCTGCGTTTCAAGATCGCTTTCAGATTCGTTTTTAAGACTCGCGAGGAATTTCATGTTCAAACCATTCCAGGCCGCAGTGGCTTGGCCCGTCACAACCGCGGGCAGAGTGGCAGCTGCCGCCGGCATCGGCATCGCGCTGGCCCTCAGCGGCTGCGCTCAGCCCGCGATCGATGCGAACTTTCGTGCGGCTCAGGCCATCAGCCGCGAGCAACTCGGTGCCGAACTGCAATGGCTTGACAGCGACAGCGCTCGCCAGCAAGCGCAAGCGCGGGTCGATGAGCTGCTTGCGAAGCCGCTGCAGGCCGACGATGCAGTGCGCATCGCGCTGGCTTACAGCCCGGCCTTGCAGGCGCTGCTGTACGAGAGCGCAGCGCAATCGGCGGCGCACAGCCAATCGCTTCGTTTGCCGAACCCGGTGTTCTCATTCGAGCGCCTGGTGCGTGACAGCGCGGGCGGGCCGGAGCGCGAATTCGGCCGCGTGCTGAGCCTGTCGGTGCTCGATCTGCTGATGCTGCCATCGCGTTGGCGTTGGGCCGACCATCAACAGCAAACCACCCGGCTGCAGTTGTCAGGCCAGGTGATGAACGCGGCACTGCAAGCCCGCCAGGCCTGGGTGCAGGCGGTCGCCGCACAACAAGCGCTGCGCTATGCAGAGCAAGTCAAAAGCGCGGCCGAGGCCGGCGCCGAGCTGGCGCGCCGCATGCAGGCGGTCGGCAATTTCAGCCGCCTGCAACGCGCGCGTGAACAGGAGTTTTCGGCGCAAGCGATGGTTCAGCTGGCGCGGGCGCAGCAAGCCCAACTGAGCCAACATGAAGCGCTGGTGCGGGCGCTGGGCCTGAGCGCCGCGCAGGCCCGTGCGCTGACCTTGCCGGATCGCCTGCCTGACTTGCCGGGCGCGCCGCGCGATGCCGCGACGCTGACCGAAGAAGCGATCGAGCAACGCCTGGACTGGCGCATCGCCCGCGCGCAACTCGAATTCATCGCGCATGAGCAAGGGCTGAACCGCGTTGGCAGCGTGATCGATGGCGCGACGGTCGGTATCGCCCGGCACAGCGAAACCGGCCAGGCGCCGCAAAAGGGATTCGAGCTGTCGCTGCCCTTGCCGGTGTTCGATGGCGGCGATGCCAGCCGCACGCAAGCCGATGCGCGTTACCAGGCCGCCGTGCAACGCAGCGCGCAGCTGGCGCTGGAAGCCGGATCGCAATTGCGCGAACGGCATGGCGCGTATCTGAGCGCTTATGAGCTCGCGCGCCACTACCGTGACGAGATCGTGCCGCTGCGCAAAACCATCGCCGACGAGAACCTGCTTCGCTACAACGGCATGCTGATCAGCGTGTTCGAGTTGATCGCCGATGCGCGCGAGCAGGCGACGAGCGTGATGCAGGCCATCGATGCGCAGCGCGATTTCTGGCTCGCCGATGCACAGCTGCAAGCCGCGCTGATCGGCCCGCCCGCCATCGGCGGCGCATGGACGGGCGCCGAGGAAACCAGCGCCCGCTGAACCCAATTAGCCGCCCATCTACCGATACCGATACCGATACCGATACCGATACCGATACCGACCTTCGATTAGCGATTACCGACTACCGAGCCCCAACCATGAACCCCCGCCATCGACGCCACTTTCTTTTCGGCAGCGCCACGCTGGCCGCCACCGCCGTCAGCCGGGTCGCGCTGGCTGCCTTGCCCGAGCCGGTGCTGCAAACCGGGCCCGACACCCTGCCCCCGCTGTGGCCCGAGACGGGCCACCCTTATCGCCCGGTGGTGACGCTGAACGGCTGGACGCTGCCCTGGCGCATGAACCACGGCGTCAAGGAATTCCACCTCGTCGCCGAGCCGGTGGTGCGCGAAATGGCGCCCGGCTTCAAGGCCCATCTGTGGGGCTACAACGGCCAGTCGCCGGGCCCGACGATCGAAGTGGTTGAAGGCGACCGCGTGCGCCTGTTCGTCACGAACCGCCTGCCTGAGCGCACCACGATGCACTGGCATGGCCAGCGTCTGCCCAATGGCATGGACGGCATCGCCGGGCTGACCCAGCCACCGATCGAGCCCGGCAAGACCTTCGTCTACGAGTTCGTCGCGCGACGCCCCGGCACCTTCATGTACCACCCGCATGCCGATGAAATGACGCAGATGGCGATGGGCATGATGGGCTTCTGGGTCACGCACCCGAAGCAGCGCCATCCGTTGATCGACACCGTGGACCGCGACTTCGTGTTCCTGCTCAATGCCTACGACATCGAGCCCGGCGCGGCGACGCCGAAGATCATGACGATGCTCGACTTCAACCTGTGGTCGTGGAACAGCCGCATCTTCCCCGGCATCGATTCGTTGAACGTGCGCCACGGCGACAAGGTGCGCATCCGGTTCGGCAACCTGACGATGACCAACCACCCGATGCATCTGCATGGCCATGAGTTCGTCGTGACCGGCACCGACGGCGGCCCGCTGCCCCGATCGGCGCGCTGGCCGGAGGTGACGACCGATCTGGCAGTCGGCCAGATGCGCCAGATCGAGTTCATTGCCGATGCCGAAGGCGATTGGGCCTTTCATTGCCACAAGAGCCACCACACGATGAATGCGATGGGGCACAACCTGCCGACGATGATCGGCGTCGATACCCGAGGCATCGCGCAGCAGATCAACCGGCTGATCCCCGGCTACATGGCAATGGGCGAGCACGGCATGGGCGACATGTCGGAGATGGCGATGCCGCTGCCCGACAACACCGCGCCAATGATGGGCGGCGACGGCCCGTTCGGCCCGCTCGACATGGGCGGCATGTTCACGACGCTGAAGGTGCGCAAGCAGCAGAAGCCCGACGACTACAGCGACCCCGGCTGGTACACGCACCCGCCCGGCACGCAGGCTTACGAGTGGACCGGCGCGCTGGCCGAACCGCTGCGCGGGGCATCAGACACGCCGGCGGAGGTCAACAAGCCGACCGCGGCCCCCAGCGACACAAGGCCGCAGATCGAAGTGCAGGTGCGCAAGCCCGGCGCGCATGCGGGGCATTGAGTTCAGCACTGGCTGCCACGGCTGCATGACCTTGGCGCGAAGGCGGCGTGGGCTCGCGATGCGGCGTTCCGCGCGCCGGCACAAGCACAGGCCCGCAGGCCAGGTGCCGTGGCAACGCGCAGGGGTATGGCGTGCATCGTGGCGGCGACCTCGGCAAGATCAAGCCCGATCGCAGCCGACCGCCGCTGCGATGAACGGCCGGAGAAGGAGATGCCATGACCCGAATGCGTTTGACAACTGCATCAAGGCTTGCAACGACTGCGCGGTGGCCTGCAGCCACTGCGCCTCGGCCTGCCTGCGTGAACCCGATCCGAAAATGATGGCGCGCTGCATTGGGCTTGCCATCGGCTGCGCCGCACTGTGTCAGATGGCCGCCGCCGCGATGGTGCGCAACAGCGAACTGGTGCAGGCCATCTGCGGCCTGTGCGCCGATGCCTGCGCGACTTGCGGTGACGAATGCAGCCGCCACGAGATGGACCACTGTCGCGCCTGCGCCCGCAGCTGCCGAGCTTGTGCCACCGAATGCCGCAAGATGGCTTCGCTGAGCTTGAACACGCCCTCTTTCGTCAGTCGGTATTGACGCCCGCCAGCAGACTTCACTTCACCCTTACTTCACCTGCACTTAACCCGCCCATCCCGACAAGACCCCGGCCACGCCGGGGAGGCTCGACTCTGCCACCATCGGACGCTTGCGCATGAAGGCGCGGCGAACACGCCGCAGCCTGCCGCTGAAACCTTCCCCGCCGATGAACACCACCGTCACGCTGCCCCTTCCTGCCGATGAATTGAAGCCGACTGCCCGCTGGACGATCCCGATCGAGGGCATGAGTTGCGCGTCGTGTGCCATGCGCGTCGAGCGGGCTTTAAGCGCGGTCTTGGGCGTCTCGGGGGTCAGCGTCAATCTCGCCACTGAGGCCGCCAGCGTCGCGCATGACGGCTCGGTGACGCTCGATGGCCTGCGCAGCGTGATCGAACAAGCCGGCTACCGCGTGCCATCGCAAACGCTGTCGCTGCCGATCGACGGCATGAGCTGTGCCAGTTGCTCGGCCCGCGTCGAAAAGGCACTGCGGCGCGTGCCCGGCGTGCTGTCGGCCGAGGTCAACCTGGCCACCGAGCGTGCGCAGGTGAGCTTCAGTAGCAAAGACGTTGACGCCGCTCGGCTGACCCGCGCCATCGAAGAAGCGGGTTATGCCGTTCGGCCGGAGGCCGCGCAAGCAACCGTGAGCGCAACCGCCCAACGCCCGCTTGGCGACGGCAGACGCGTGCTGCTGGCCGCCTTGCTCTCGGCACCGTTGGTGCTGCCGATGTGGGGCATGCCCTTGGGGCTCGACCTGGCGCTGCCAGGCTGGCTGCAATTACTGTTGGCCACGCCAGTTCAGTTCATCTTCGGCGCGCGTTTCTATCGCGCGGCCTGGCGCGCGCTGAAGGCTCGCACCGGCAACATGGACTTGCTGGTCGCGCTTGGCACCAGCGCCGCTTATGGCTTGAGCTTGTACCGCCTGTATCAAAGCGCCGGCTCCCCCGGCCACGGCGCGCACCTGGATTTCGAAACTTCGGCGCTGGTCATCACACTGGTGCTGCTGGGCAAATGGATGGAAGCCCGCGCGAAGCGGCAGACCACCGATGCGATCCGCGCACTGAATGCCTTGCGGCCCGAGACCGCCCGCGTGCGGCGCAGCGGCGTCGACAGCGAGCTGCCAATCGCCGAGTTGCGCATCGGCGATCTGGTCGTCGTGCTGCCCGGCGAGCGGCTGCCGGTCGATGGCGTGGTGGTCGAAGGCCACAGCCAGGTCGATGAATCGCTGATCACCGGCGAGAGCCTGCCGGTAGATAAAACGCCAGGCAGCGCAGCCACCGGCGGAGCGGTCAATGGCGAAGGCTTGCTGGTGCTGCGCACGACCGCGCTGGGAGCGGAGTCGACGCTGGCGCGCATCGTGCGGCTGGTCGAATCGGCGCAGGCCGGCAAGGCGCCCATCCAACAGTGGGTGGACCGGGTCAGCGCGGTGTTCGTGCCGGTGGTGGTTGCGATGGCGGCGCTCACGCTGCTGGGCTGGGGGCTGACGAATGGCCATTGGGAACCGGCGCTGCTGCATGCGGTCGCGGTGCTGGTGATCGCCTGCCCTTGTGCGCTCGGGCTGGCCACGCCCGCCGCGGTGATGGCCGGCACCGGCGTGGCGGCCCGCCACGGCATCCTGATCAAGGACGCCGAAGCGTTGGAGATGGCGCATGACCTGCGTATCGTGGCCTTCGACAAGACCGGCACGCTGACCGAAGGCCAGCCGCAGTTGTTGTTCTGCCAAGCGGCGCCAACGGAGAACGCCGCGTTCAATCATTCGCTTCTGGCCGACGCCGCGGCCGTTCAAGCCCACAGCGAGCACCCTTTGGCGAAGGCGGTGCGGGCCGCCGCGCAGCGCGAAGGCCTCACGGTGCCGGTCGCCAGCGGCACACGGGCCATCGCCGGGCGCGGTGTGGTTGCGCAGGTGAACGGCCGTGAATTGCACTTGGGGAGCCACCGCTACATGGACGAGTTAAGCGTTCCATGCCATGCCTTCGCCGAACCTGCGCAGCGTTTGCAGAGCGAGGGCCGCACGGTGTCGTGGCTGGCCGATCTGAGCGACCCGGCGCAGCCGCGGCTTCTGGGTTTGCTCGGCTTTGGCGATGAGCTGAAGGCCTCGGCGCGCGCAGCCATCCAGCGCTTGCGCGATCAAGGCATCCGCACGGTATTGCTGAGCGGCGACAACCGCGGCAGCGCCGAAGCCGCGGCCCATGCCTTGGGCATCGACGAAGTCCATGCCGAGGTCTTGCCCGAAGACAAGGCGCGGGTGATTGCACAACTGAAGCAATCGTTGGCCAGTGTGGGCCACGGTGCAGGCCGCGTTGCGATGGTCGGCGACGGCATCAACGATGCGCCGGCGTTGGCGGCGGCCGATGTCGGCATCGCAATGTCGACCGGCACCGAGGTCGCGATGCAGGCCGCCGGCATCACGCTGATGGGCGGTGACCCGGCGCGTGTGGCCGATGCGATCGACATCGCACGGCGCACGCAACGCACGATCCGCCAGAACCTGTTCTGGGCCTTCATCTACAACGTAATCGGCCTGCCACTGGCGGCCTTCGGCATGCTAAATCCAGTGATCGCCGGTGCCGCGATGGCCTTCAGCAGCGTCAGCGTGGTGGGCAACGCGCTGCTGCTTCAACGCTGGAAAGATAGCCCGCGCTGAACATGGGCGTGGCCGTCGCCAGCCCCATGGACGCCGGCCCCCGGCATTGAATTGCCGTGCTCCAGGTGCTTGGCATGTGGGGGCGCATCCGTCAGATATATTGCCCTGCGCTCGCGAACTACGAGCGAGTAAAACGAATTCGAACTGGGACGGATCCAGCCTGAAGACCTGGATCGGTCGCTCGAAACTTCTTACCTCAAACCGGAAGACGGGACATGCGCAGATTCAACCCCTTCTTTTTGCAAGACAGAATCCAGTCGCCATGCCAGCCTGGCGAGCAGCCTGCTCGCCGTCCTGATCTGGGTCGCTTGGTTCGGGTCGCAACCGTACGGTTTCGAAAGATATGCAGGCAGTGATTGGCTTACTTTCTACGGCGTGCCATTGGGCGCTTACCTCGCCGTGCGCGCTTTTCAAATGCTCGCGCAGAGCTCTGATTTCGCCTTTAGAGTGGTGATCGGTGCCAGCGCGATGTGGCTGTTTCTCGTTGCAGCGTGGGGCCACATCTGGATGTGGCAGAAGAGTTTTCTTCTGTCTCAGTACCTCGGTCTCTTTGCAGCTGGGCCGTTGGCTTTTTGGCTGGGCTTGATCATGTACCGCTTGTGCGTTGCCATTCGGCCTCGCGTCGGATCAGTTCACCAGCATGCCGCTCCAGCTGTGCCCGCAGCGCGCGCGCAGCAGCGTCTCGCAGGCGGCCGCCGGCACCGGGCGGGAATACCAATAACCCTGCATCAGATCGCAGTCAAAGGCCATCAACTGGTCGCGCTGCTCGATGGTATCGACGCCTTCGGCGACGATCTCCAGGCTCAGCTTGTGGGCCATCGCAACGATCGCCTCGCAGATCACATGGCTGCTTTCCTCGTGCGTCAGCTCGGCCACGAACGAGCGGTCGAGCTTGACGCGGTGAACCGGAAAGCGGCGCAGATAAGCCAGGTTCGAATAGCCGGTCCCGAAATCGTCGATCGCGAGCTTGATGCCCAGCGCATTGAAGCGGTCGAGGATGCGGATCGTGTTCTCCGGGTTCTTCATCGACACGCTCTCGGTCAACTCCAGCTCCAGCTGCTGCGGCGGCAAGCCTGATTCGGCCAGCGCGTTCAGCACCTGTTGTTCGAGCCCCGGATCGAGGAACTGTTGCGCCGACAGGTTCACGCTCATGCGCAGCGGCGGCAGGCCGGCGCGGTTCCAGGCGGCCGCCTGCGCGCAGGCGCGGCGCAGCACCCATTCGCCGATCGGGCCGATCAGCCCGCTGTCTTCGGCCACCGGAATGAAGCTCAGCGGCGGCACCAGGCCCCAGTCCGGGTGCTGCCAGCGGATCAAGGCTTCGACGCCGACGATCTCGCCGGTGCCGAGATCGACCAGCGGCTGGTAGTGAAGCAGGAACTCGTCGCGCTTGAGCGCGCGGCGCAAATGCGTTTCGGTCTCGATGCGCTCTTGAATGCGCGGGTTCAGGCTCGGGCTGTAGCGGCGAACGCTGTTGCGGCCCAGTTCTTTCGCGCTGTCCATCGCGGTATCGGCGTGGCGCAGCAAGGTGACGGCGTCGTCGCCGTCTTGCGGATAGATGCTGCAGCCCACGCTGCAAGTCACCGTGACCTCATGTCCGCCCAGCATCACCGGCTGCGCAATCGATTGGGTGATGCGCTCGATCAGCGGCAGCAGCACCGCATCGTCCATCGCCTCGGGCAGCAGCAACGCGAATTCATCGCTGCCCAGGCGCGCGAAGGTGTCGCTCGATCGCACGCTTTCGGCGATGCGCACGGCGGCCACCTTCAACAGCTCGTCGCCCAGTTCATGGCCCAGGCTGTCGTTGATCATCTTGAAGCGGTCGATGTCGATCACCAGCAGCGTCAGCGCTTGGTCCTTGCGATGCGCAAGCTCGATCGCATGCTCGAGCCGGTTCATCAGCAAGGTGCGGTTCGGCAGGCCGGTCAGCCCGTCGTACAGCGCTTGGCGGCGAAGCTCTTCCTCGAAACGCTGCCGCTCCTGCACTTCGCGCTGCAGCGTGGCCAGCGTCGCGGCCAGTTCATTCGCGCTGTGCTCGGCCTGCTGGTTCGCCACCCGCAAGGCTTGCTCGGCGATCTTTTGTGCGCTGATGTCGTAGTTGATGCCGACCAGGCCGATGACCCGGCCGCTCTCGTCGTGCAGCGGGATTTTGGTGGTCAGCAGCCAGACTTCCTTCTGGATCAGCAGGTATTCGACATGCTCTTCGTGGCTCAGCATCGCTTTGCCCGAGTTCATGATCTCCAATTCTTCAGCGCGGTAGATCTTGGCGGATTCGGCCGGATAGAAATCGGCATCGCTCTTGCCGAGCAGCTCGCTCGGGCACGTCACGCCCATGCCGATCGCCACGGCCTGGTTCGCAAAGGTGAAGCGGCCCTCGGTGTCTTTGGCGTAGATGCGGTGCGGTACGTTGGCGGCCAGGCTGTGCAGCAACTTGTACTCGAAGCTGAGTTCATTGAGCCCGGCATCCGCGCTGAAGAATGCATCGGTGGGGTTTCGGCCGCTCGCGGTCTGTTGAGTGCGCGGGGCCTTCGATGCCGCAGCC
Organism: uncultured Rhizobacter sp.; assembly: GCA_964242145.1. GTDB lineage: Bacteria > Pseudomonadota > Gammaproteobacteria > Burkholderiales > Burkholderiaceae_C > Rhizobacter. Next base: position 5,037 of record CAXTCD010000081.1, on the reverse strand, counting down.
ACGCGGATCGGCGCCTTCGGGCTTCGCGAAGACGAAGCGCGCAGCGAACCCCCTTTGATCATCACGCAGGTGGGTGTGATTTTCTTTACCGGCACGCTTTGCAGTTCACGGCCATCCGCGAGGTCTGCCACCAGGTCGGGTCGCTCAATCAAGTTTTCGCGCATGTCGTTTCGGGCATTTAGCCCCCCGCTGCCGGCCCGCGAGGGGGCCCTACAGCGTCTCTATCGGCACGACCTGGCACGAGCTTGATCTCGGGGTTTGTGCGCAGCCCAGCCATCTTCAAATCTGTGCAGTAATGCCTGCAATCCAGCCCAAGGATTGGCTTCAAGCGGCACGCCATTCGCCCTGCGTTGATTCGGCCTGCATCGATTCGGCCCGCGACCACTGCAACGCGGTCGTCAATGGCGATGCCGCATGCCGTCACGGCGCCGATCGGCCGGTGTTTCACGCGGAATGCGGCGGCGATCAAAGGGCTGCGCATGCACTTCCCAGGGCACCCAGCCTTTGCTTTGCAGCAGCTTCAGCACGTCAGCTGCCGCTTTTTCGGGAGACAAACGCGAGCCATCGATTTCCAGCTCGGCTGCAAGCGAAGACCGCAGGCCTTCGCTTGCAGCGCCGCGCCCGGCATCGCCTCGCTCGCCGGGCGATCGGGCCGCAGCCATCGCCAGCGTCGACAGCCGGACTTCAAGAAAATCCGTCGTCGCGAAAGCATCGCGGGCCAGCCGCCGCTCGCTTTCGAGCGTCGCCGCCGAGAGCACGATCACCCGCATGCCGGTGTCCAGCAGCGCCTGGGCGAGCTGGCAGGTCTTGCTGATCCTCGCCGCTACCGAAGGGCAGTTACCGCTGGGCTCGGCCTGCAGCCGGGCCATGTCAGGCTCGTTCAACACGAAGGCTGGTACGCCGCGGGCGGCGAGTATCAGATGCATGACATCGGCCAACGCCCATGTCTGCGCACCCTCAGGGCCGGTCACCCAGATCACGCACCCACCGCCGAGCGCCGATGGGGGCGCGCTCATCAAGGGGGTTAGCAGGTCATCCGATCGGCCATGCATTGGAAGCCTCACAAGGCAGAAGGCCCACGGCGCACCGTGGGCCCGAACAGGTCATTGCGACGCGGCTGGCCGGCAGGCTTTGCTGCCCGCCGGCCAGCCACGTTCTCAGCCCATCCAGGTTTTCAGCAAGTCAGATTGCCGCCCTGTGCCACGCCGAGGATTCCGGTGAATTGGAGGTAGTAGTTCACGCGCGTCTGCACCTGGTCCGGACGGCCGCCGTTGCATTCCAGCGAGCCGTTGATGGCGCGGATCGTGGTACCGAAGCCTTGGCCGCTGGTGATGGCGGTGTGCGGCGTGACGCCCGCATTGCCGGTGCCCGTCATCCAGTACCAGATCGCGGTCTTCCAAGCGATCGTGCCATCAGTTGCGACCAGATCCGGGTTCGACCACAGGTCAACACCGATCGCCTGGCCAGCGGCACGGTAGTTGGAGTTCCAGCTCAGCTGGATCGGGCCACGGCCGTAGTACTGCTGGCCAGGCGCGCAATCGCCCGAACAGTAGCCTGGCCAGTTGGCCTGGTTGTATTCGCGAGTGGCACGCAGGTTGTCCGACTCGTGGGCGATGTTGGCCAGGAAGGCCGCGATTTCCTGCTTTTGCGTGGTGTCGTCTCCGGTGTGAGCAAAGGACGGATAGGCGCTCAACGCATTCACCAAGGCGCTGTAGGTGTACAGCGGATTGCGCCCTGGAAACATCGAGTTGTACTGGGCTTCGCTGATCGCGAACGAGCCATTGCCGCCACCGTTGCCAGGGTTGGGCGTCGGTGTCGGCGTCGGCGTCGGGGTGCCGTCGCCACCGCCTTCGCAGCCGGCGGGCTGCCAGTACCAGGTGCTGATGGTCGGATCGGTGCCGTCACTGCCATTGGCGCCCACATTCACGACCTTGTAGTAACTGCCGTTGTATTTGACGACATCACCGAGGCGGTAATAGACGCCGGCCTGCCAGTTCACGTTGCTGCAGCTACCGCCGCCGCTGTTGCCGCCACCGCCGCTGTCGCAGCTGGCGGGTTGCCAATACCAGGTGCTGATGGTCGGGTCGGTGCCGTCACTACCATTGGCACCCACGTTCACGACCTTGTAGTACTGACCATTGAACTGAACCACATCGCCCAGGCGGTAATAGACGCCGGCTTGCCAGGTCGTGGCCGAGCATGCTGCCGCGATCGTTTGCAAACCGCCATTCGACCAGCTGTTGACCTCGGCAAATGCCGAGCTGCCAAACGAGGCTTCGGTGGCAAATCCGGCCATCGGTGCCAGGACGGTTGCCAGACAGGCCAGCCAGTGTTTTTTCATCAGAATCATGCTTCGTCTTCCATAGTTGTTAGTTAATACGAGCTTTGCGCCTAGGCCTTCCATTGCGATGAAGCGTTGGAATCAAGCGATTAGACAAGTGGAGTCTTGGCGCTCGGGTAACAAGCTGAAAAGCGACCACTGACCGAAAATAAGGGCAGTTTGTACGCGGATGCCCGAGGTCTGATCCCTGTAGCAAGACCACTTGATCACCATTCGGTTACTCAATTTCAACGGCAGAGAAACTTGTTTCCATCCTGGGTGCGGGATGCATCGGGCGATAAAAGCGCCGATGAAACCCGCTGAAAATTCTCGCGCCATACGAGATCCGTGCTGGGCCCGGCGAGATTTCACTTTGTCGAGGCATCTCAGCTCGAAGCGGATGCCAGCCAAACTGCGCTCAGCAAGGCCCACTCGCCGCTGGTGTGATGCGGTAACTCAGGCCATGCCGCAACAAAGGCTTGCGCCGGCACCAGCCGCCCAGCCCGCGTATAACGGCAGCCGTGAAGAATCCGTACTTCGACCCGAACAAGCCTCATCACCGGCCGGGAGGCTTTCAAAACAATCACATCGATTTCGTGCCGCGCACGCTGGCCGAAGTGCTGCGCTGGAAATTCGACGCGTTTCGAGCCGGCAAGCCGAAGCCGCCCCAAACGCCCATTCCCATCGCATCCCCCGACCTGAACCTGCTTCATGCCAACAGCACAGCCGGTCGTGCGATGACACCGCTCGTGACCTGGGTCGGCCATGCAACGGCGCTGGTGCAGATGGGCGGCCTGACGCTGCTGACCGACCCGGTGTTTTCGCAGCGCACCTCACCGGTTTCGTTCGCCGGGCCGAAGCGGCATCAAGCCCCCGGCATCGCATTGGCCGACCTGCCGCACATCGATCTGGTGCTGGTTTCGCACAACCATTTCGATCACCTGGATGAAGCCTCGGTGCGTGCGTTGAATGCGCAACCTGGCGGCCCGCCGCTGGTGGTGGTGCCGCTCGGGCTCAAGCCCTGGCTCACGCAACGCGGCGTGCACAACGCCGTCGAACTCGACTGGTGGGACCGCCAGCAGTTGATCACGCCACGCGGCGAAGCCGAGATCATGCTGGTACCTGCTCAGCACTGGTCGGCCCGCGGCCTCGGCGACCGGCTCGACACGCTCTGGGGTGGCTTTGCCGTGTTTACGCCCGATTTCCATCTGTTCTTCGCGGGCGACACCGCTTACTCGCGCGACTTCAAAGACATCCAGGCCCGACTGGCCGAAAGCCAGTCGGTGCGGCGTGGGGGTGGCTTCGATCTGGCACTGCTGCCGATCGGCGCCTATGAGCCGCGCTGGTTCATGTCGAACCAGCACGTCAACGTCGACGAGGCGCTGAAGATCCATGCCGACCTCGGCGCCAAGCGATCGCTGGGTGTGCACTGGGGAACGTTTCAGCTGACCGACGAACCGCTGGACGAGCCGCCCCGCGTGCTGGCCCAGTTGCGCGAAGCCGCTGGGCTGCCGGAAGAAGCGTTCTTCGTGCTGGCGATTGGCGAGACCCGCCTATTGCCGCCACGCGCAGTGAGCGATGCATGAGTTGGAAGTACAGGTGCCAGGTGCCGGGCCACGGTCATTAAAAGCGAAAGGTGAAAGCGATCGATCTGATCTGATGCTTCATAGGCTGCCCCATTGATGGCGCCACGAGCCAAAGGCCACAAAGGCCTTTGAAGCCATGCGCCCGCTGGCCCCGCGCGACATCCCGCGCCAGATCAGGCCTGCACGTCCACTCGAACCAGCAAGGGCTGCGGGTCGGCAAATTATTCAATCCAGGCCCGCAATTTTTGCAGTGGCGCAGGCGGCTCGAGCTGCGGCGGCTTCCGCTGCACCGGCCCTTACCCTGGGCTTGTGTTCGCCGTCGACCGTCGCAGCGGGCACTGGCTCATGGCACGTGACATGCAAACAATTTCTTTTCCGCAGGGCCCGTAAGCCAAGCCCGATAGCACCGACACGCCACCCATCAGAATAGCGCTACCAGCATCCATCAGCAGCGGCCTTGCGTACCACGCAGGCTTTGAATCCGGGACACGATCATGAAGGCTTACGACGAAGCAACCCTGTTGTCACCAACAGAGGAGCTGGCTGCGCTATTGACGGCATTGACCGGACTGCGGCGGGGCGACGCCACCGTGCGCCTACCGGTGCATTGGCCCGGCTTGGCCGGCAAGGTGGCCGATGTGTTCAACGACGTGGTCGAGCAAAACGCCAACATGGCCGCCGAGCTGGCCCGGTTGCGCCAAGTGGTCGGCCGCGAAGGCAAGCTCAAGCAGCGCGCCTCGCTGAGCGAGACACGCGGCTTCTGGGGCGAATCGATCGCATGCATCAATGCGTTGATCGATGACCTGGTTCACCCGACCAGCGAAGTGGCCCGGGTGATCGGTGCGGTTGCGCAAGGCGACCTGTCGAAGTCGATGGCATTGGAAGTCGAAGGCCGCGAGCTCGAAGGCGAGTTCCTGCGCACCGCGAAGACCATCAACAAGATGGTCGAGCAGCTCGGCAACTTCTCCGCCGAAGTGACCCGCGTCGCACGCGAGGTCGGCACCGAAGGCAAGCTCGGCGGCCAGGCCAAGGTGAAGGGCGTGGCGGGAACCTGGAAAGACCTCACCGACTCGGTCAACTCGATGGCCGGCAACCTGACCGACCAGGTGCGCAACATCGCCGACGTGACGA
>CAXTCD010000080.1:22097-22673 GCA_964242145.1 uncultured Rhizobacter sp. | reverse complement strand
TAGATTTCGACGCCTAAAAACAGTATTTCAGCAGCCTGCTAAGACCTGCAGCCCCCCCCACTGCCTGGTGCCACTGATGCGAATACAGTGCCATAGCGCGGATTTATGTCGTCCACCACACTGCGCCACATCACATTTGAGCGCTTGAAAAATTCCGCGTTGGCTAAAATATTGAAGCGATCGGTTTGCAAATCACCAAAGCCCCCGGTCAAGCTGGCCGTGCTGGTATGAAATTGCGAGTTTTTCGTCGATTGATCGCGATTGACAGAAATCTGCAGGCCTTTGTAGTCACCCCGCGTGATGATATTGATCACACCCGCCACGGCGTCAGAGCCATAGACCGCTGAGCCGCCATTCTTGAGGATTTCAACGCGCTCGATAGCTTCGATCGGCAGCGAATCCAGATTGGTGAAAACCTCGGAATAATCGGCGAGTGCGTAGGGCGCTACACGCCTCGAATTCAAAAGAATCAAGGTAGATTCTTTACCGAGCCCGCGCAGAGCCGCGCCAGACGCACCCGATGCAAACGAATTACTATCGCTGATGTCCGATAAGCTCGCAGAGGCGGAAGTCAGC
>CAXTCD010000080.1:0-22087 GCA_964242145.1 uncultured Rhizobacter sp. | reverse complement strand
CTGGATTTCAGTCCGGCCGATCACCTGGAGAGGCGACGAGGTCTCGGCATCGATGCGCTTGATGTTGGAACCCGTGACTTCCACCCGCTGAAGCAGGGTGTCCGGCCTAGCAACCGTTTGCGCCTGCGCAAGACCTACACAGCTTGCAGCGGCAATAACAAAGCCAACTTGACGCTTATCCAAAAGATTCTCCCGATATAAATTGAAAAGAAAGGCCCTTGCGCAGACCAAACGTGATTCAAACATTAGCAATATCCAAGCCCACACCTGATGTCTGAAATCCAACGGCGGGGTATGCCCGTATAGCCTGGTACCAGGGGCTGTGATGCTGCTCGGGTAGGATTCGGCCATGAACCTTATTTATGTCGCAGACCCAATGTGTTCCTGGTGCTATGGCTTTGCCAAGCCGCTGGATGAATTATTAAACAAACCCGGTGATACCGCGCCATTGCAGATCGCGGTCATGTTGGGTGGGTTGAGGCCCTTTACCACCGAGCCGATGGCTGCGGCGAAAATCGATGAGCTGGTGGGTCATTGGCAGCATGTGGAGAAGGCCAGCGGCCAGCCTTTTGCGCAGGCACCGAACACAGCAATGCATGCCGACGGGTTTGTGTACGACACCGAGCCGGCCAGTCGCGCGATTGTCACGGTGCGATCGCACTGGCCTCAATTCGTATGGCGTTACTTCAAGGCGGTGCAGCACGCGTTCTATGCCGAGTCGAAGAACATCACCCGGCCGGAAGTGCTGGCCGACGTGGCCGAGCAACTGGGTTTGCCGCGTGTTGATTTTGCGCGGGCGTTTGCGTCGACCGAGATGCGCGATGCCACGCTGTCGGATTTCGCGCAGGTCAAGGAATGGGGCATTCATGGCTTCCCGGCATTGATCGCCGAGCATGGCGACCATCTGCACCTGGTCGGCCAGGGCTACATGCCGATCACCGAGCTTCGCGCGCAACTGGCCGCGGTGGCATCGGCCCATCACCACCCCTGAGCGCGCCTGGCTCCGTTGATGCGCTAACACCACGCATCAACGGCGTCTTTTCCTGGTGGCGCTTTCAGGGTGCTTTCCCTCTTGGGTCAAGCGCTCGCTTCAACGACGATGCTCCCGTTCATCCAACAAGGAGATTTTCCCATGAAACGTCGCGCCCTACTTCAGGCGGCCGGCAGCGCTGCATTCGCGCCCGGTCTCGCTCTGGCGCAAGACAAGTACCCGAGCAAGCTGATCACCTGGATCTGCCCTTATGCCGCCGGCGGCAATGCCGACAGCCGATCACGGCAAGTCGCCAAAGCGATGTCGACCGTGCTTCGCCAGACCATCATCATCGACAACAAGGCCGGTGGCGGCGGCAACATCGGCACCAACGCGATCGCCAAAGCGGCACCCGATGGCTACACCATCGGCATGGGCAACTTCGCACCGCTGGCCGTCAACCACGCGCTGTTTCGCAAGCTCAGCTACGACCCGTTCAACGACCTGGTGCCGATCATGCTGATCGAGCGTGGCCCGTTGATCCTGATGGTGCGCAGCGAGTCGCCCTATAAGTCGGTCAAGGACATCGTGGCCGCCGCCAAGGCAACCCCCGACAAACTGAGCTATGCGTCGGGTGGCATCGGCGGCACGCACCACCTGAGCGGCGCGCTGTTCGCCAATGCTGCGGGCATCAGCATCGTGCATGTACCTTACAAGAGCGGCGCTGCAGGCTCCGGTGATTTGATGGGTGGCCAGGTCGACATGATGTTTGAACAGATGTATGCCGCGATGCCTTCAGTGACAGGCGGCCGGCTGCGCGCGCTGGCGATCACGAGCAAGACCCGCTCGCCGTTGCTGCCCGACCTGCCAACGATGGCCGAAGCCGGCTTCCCGGAGGTGGAGGTGTTGAACTGGCAAGGCATCGTCGGGCCGAGAGGCGTGCCTCCGGCGATCATCAAGCAGCTCAACGAGGTCGGCAACCAGGCCCTGCAAGACCCTGCGTTGCGCGCATCGATCCTGGCCCAGGGCAACGAAGTGGCCGGTGGCACGCCCGAGGCGTTTGCGGCACTGATCAAGAGCGAAGCGCCGCGCTGGGGCAAGGTGGTGAAAGACGCGAAGATCGAACCGGAATGACCGGTCGGAGGCGCGCAGAGCTTAAAAGCGGCTGCGCGCTTTTTTCTTGTCGAACTCGGCGATCTGCGCTTTCAAGAGCGACATCAACACGCGGGCGTTCTCTTCCGTCAGGCTCAGCAGGCTGGTCGGTGCGCGGTCATCCGGCGTTTGTGCCGGCTGCACCAGGGCGTCGATCTGCAGATTGATCAGGCCATGGCCGTTCGATGCGGCCTTCAGCTTCTGCACTTCAATGTGATAGGTCTTCAAGGGATTCTCCAGAGCGTCTCTTCGGGGCCATGTCGCAGGCCAAAACGGCATTGTGCGTGAAGCCCGGCCGGCCGAAGCAGACTCTGGCCCCGCTTCGGCACATCGCACTGCGCTAACCAGCTTTCTCAAACAAGCATCGGCGAATCGATCGGCTGATCTGCCGCAACGCCTTGCGTGGCCAACAAGGCCGCAGAGAGATAAACCCCGATGCGCGCTGGCTCGTTGACGGCGCGCAGTTCGGCGTAGGCGGTTTGCGCTTGCGGATAAGTGCGGCGCAGATAATTGAGCCACTGCTTCAAGCGCCCGGCCTGATGGCGCGGCTCCAGATGGCTGCCCACCATCCACCAGAACGCTTGAACCAAAGGCAACAGTTCGGCCCAGGTCACGCGGCCTGGCGCTGGTGAGGCAATCGCCAGCGCCAGGCCCGGATCGCTGACCATGCCGCGGCCGACCATCAAGGCCTGGCAACCCGAGGCCGCGCGGCATCGCAACGCGTCATCGCGGTTCCAAATCTCACCGTTGGCGACCACCGGAATGTGCAAGGCGGCCTGGATCTCATGGATGCGATCCCAATACGCTGGCGGGCGATAACCATCGGCCCGCGTGCGCGCATGCACGACCAGTTCGTTCGCGCCGCCATCGGCAATCGCCTGGGCGCATTCGAGTGCGCGCGAGGCGTCGTTGAAGCCGAGCCGCATCTTCGCCGAGACCGGCATCGCGGCCGGCACTGCGCGCCTCACGGCGCTCACCAAATGGGTTAGCAACTCCGGCTCATCGAGCAGCGCCGCGCCGCCGCCATGACGGTTGACGACCTTCGCCGGGCAACCGAAATTCAGGTCAATGCCGGCCGGCCCGAGCGCCGCGAGTTTGGCGGCGTTCTCGGCCAGGCACACCGCATCCGAGCCCATCAGCTGCGCACGTACCGGCACGCCGGCGCGCGTGCGCCCGCCGTTCATCAGCTCAGGCACGATGCGAATGAAGGCACGGTCGGGCAGCAAGGTGCCGGAGACACGGATGAACTCCGACACGCAGCGATCAATGCCACCGACCCGAGTCAGGATGTCGCGCAAAGTGAAGTCGAGAAGCCCTTCCATGGGCGCAAGCAATATCGTCATGTCAGCCAGCGAGTGGGGCGCACAGTGTAGAAGGTAGAAGGCGATGATGTGATGGCCGCGGTGGCTCCGGTTTTGAATCCATCCATGGCCTCCTTTATCAAGCGCACGATGACATCAACGACAACGACATCAGGACCGCACGATGACCGCTTCCGACAAGATCCCGTTGCAGATCTCCCGTCACTTCGATGAACCGCCCGAGCGCGTGTTCGATGCCTGGCTCGCCCCGGAGCAAGCCGGCCGCTTTCTGTTCACCACCGACGATGGTCGCATCGTGAAGGTGGAGATCGATGCGCGCGTGGACGGCCGCTTCGTGTTCGTCGATCGGCGCGATGGCGAAGATATCGAGCATGTAGGGCGTTATGTCGAGATCGAGCGGCCACGCCGCTTGGTGTTCCGCTTCTCGGTGCCCCGCTATTCCCCAGACAGCGATCTGATCACGATCAGCTTCGAACCCGAAGGTCCGGGCTGCCTGCTGACGCTGCATTGCGCGAGCGCGCCGGCCTACCGCGAACGCACGCAGCAGGGCTGGCAATTGCTGCTGAACAAGCTGGCGGGCGTGCTGGCCTGAAAATCAAAGGCCCTGCAGCTCATCCCATCCGCGCGCTCCAACACCCGACACGGATCGGCCGGCCACCTGCTTCAGATTCATTGATGCACGCGATCGCCTTCACCTTGTTCGACACGCCCTTCGGCCGCTGCGGCATCGCCTGGAGTGCGCAAGGCATCTGCGCCTTCCAATTGCCCGAGTCCAGCGATGCGTTGACGAAACACCGCATGCTGAAGGCCTTGCCCGATGCCACGCTGTCACCCGCGCAGCCTTCAGTTCAAGCGGCGATGGACGGCGTCATCGCGCTGATGCAAGGTCAGCCGATCGATCTGCTCGACGTTCAGCTTGATCTGTCCGGCCTGCCGGCGTTCCATCAGCGCGTCTATGACGTCACGCGCCGCATCAAGCCCGGCCACACCTTGACCTATGGCGAAGTGGCTGCGCAATTGGGCGAGCCGAATGCGGCCCGCGCGGTGGGCCAGGCCCTCGGCAGCAACCCTATCGCAGTGATCATGCCCTGCCATCGGGTGCTCGCCGCCGGCGGGCGATCGGGCGGCTTCTCGGCGCATGGCGGCGTCATCACGAAGCTGCGCCTGCTGACGATCGAGCAGGCGCAGATCGGCGCGCAGCAGGGTTTGTTCGACGGCTGAGCGCCCCCCCGTTCACACCGCCGCAGCGCCTGATGCCCGGCTTTGAATGCCCAACTTGAACACCGCCACCGCCTGCAGCAGGTCTCGCGATTGCTGCTTCAGGGTCTGCGCCGCCACCGCACTCTGCTCGACCAATGCGGTGTTTTTCTGTGTCACTTGCTCCATGTGGGAGATCGACTCGCCGACCTGCGTCACACCGCTGCTCTGCGCCACGCTGGCCGAGCTGATCTCGCCAACGATGTCACTCACCCGTTTGATCGAGGCCACGACTTCTCCCATCGTGCGCCCGGCGGCATCCACCAATGTCGTGCCGCGCTCGACCTGCTCGACACTGCCGACGATCAGCTTCTTGATCTCCTTGGCCGCTTCGGCGCTGCGCTGTGCCAGCGTGCGCACTTCAATGGCCACAACCGCGAAGCCGCGGCCCTGCTCACCGGACCGCGCCGCTTCGACGGCCGCGTTCAGCGCCAAGATGTTGGTCTGGAAGGCGATGCCATCGATCACGCCGATGATGTCAGAGATCTTCTTCGATGAGTCGTTGATGCCGCGCATCGTGCCGACCACCTGACCCACCACCTCGCCGCCCTTGGCCGCGGCATCGCTTGCGCCTTGCGCCAGCACATTGGCCTGGCGGGCGTTATCGGCGGTGGTGCGCACCGTCGAACTCAGCTCCTGCATGGTCGACGCGGTGTGCCGCAACGCGTTTGTCTGCTCTTCGGTGCGGTGGCTCAGGCCCTTGTTGCCATCAGCGATCTGCGAGCTGGCGCGTGCCACATTCTCCGAATTGCCACGCACATGCGACACCACATCGACCAGGCTTTGCTGCATGCGATGCAGCGCCGACAGCAGCGAATGTTTGTCGTTGTGATGAACGTGCAGCGCTTGCGTCAGTTCGCCGCCCGCGATGTCATGAACAATAGCTCGCAGCGCCAAGGGGTCATCACCGAGATCGCGCCAGACCGAGCGCACCACCACGGTCGAGATCACCGCCAGCGCCAGCAGCACGAGTGCACCGGTAGCCACGCCCGCACCCAGATTGAAGCGAGCACTTTCGGCTGCCAGCACACTGCGTGCGTCTATCGCATTCAGGCGCCGCTTGACCTCCTCGGGCATCAGCTTGTCGAGCGAGGCCGAAGCCTTCTGCATCTCGGCGACCGCATTGCCAGGGTCCTTTTGATCGACCAGTGCCTTCACGGCCGTGGTGGCCGTGGCTTGATAAGACTCGAAGGTCGCGCTCAGGCCGTGGTCGTCGGCGTCAAGCGAGCGCATCAGGGCCAGCGCCTCGCGCACCGCAATAGCCGCCTGCTCGCTGTCTTTGAGCTTGTTGGCACCGCGCTCGGACACCACCGACTTCATCAACTGGCGGAATTGCTCGATGCCGGTGTTGGCGCGAATCAGTGCACTCAAAGCCGGCGTTTCCATGTGCTGCAGATGGTCCAGTTGTTCGAAGGCCCGCGAGCCCGTCAGGAACCCGATCAAGCTGCCCACCACGATGATCAGCGTGGCGCTCAAGGGCAAGGTCAAAATCTTTGTTTTGAATTTCACCGCAAAGCCTCTCAGGTGATAGCTAAACAGACAAGGCCAGCTTGGCACCGGCCAACCGTCACTTGACGACGACCCTTGACGCTGGCATCGACCGATGCCGCATTGATGTAGCCGATGGCCGACTTGTTCGCGCTGACCGCGGCCTTCACCTCCGCATCGCCGCCGATCATCTTCGGCGGCGTGGCCTTGCCGGAGAACATCAGGTTTGCCCAGGTCGACTTGAGGTTGCCGGCGGTCTTGCCGAACATCGCGGCAAAGCTGCCGCGCACCGCTTCATCGTTCTGATCGAAGACGACGATCGGCGAGCCATCAGTCCAGCTCTGCGCCGTACCGGTATAGACCTTGGTCACGAAGGCCAGATCTATCGCCTGCGCGTTGGCCTTGTTGACGATGACGACCATGTCGCCGCAGAACGCCGGCGCGCTCAGGCAAGCCCAAAGCGCAAGCACCGCGCCCCATCGAGGGTGTTGTTTCATCGCGGGCTCCCGATCAGAAGATGAAGCTGATGCTTGCGCCCAGCGAATCCAGTGGTTCTTCGAAGGCGCATCCGCCACGTCCAACGCGCTGCCGGGGCTCGATGCCAACCATTCGCTGTAGGGCAACGCATAGCCACGATTCATGTGGTCTTCGATGCGCAACGCCACGCTGTCATTGAGCTTGTAGGTCAGGCCCAGCGACAGTGTTTTTTGCGAGGTCTCGGGCGTCGAGCCGTCGCCGATGCGCACGGTGTCATAGCGGACGAACGGCTTCCATTGCTCGGTGATCGCATAGCCGGCCTGGGCATAGGCGGTGCGGCTCTTCACGCCCATGAAGCGCACCCGGCCGCATTCGGACTTCAAGTCCCATTTTTTGCTGACATAGTCGATCGACAACGCGCCAGCCGTCCTGTTGACAACGCGCCAGCCGCCCTGTTGCCCGAGCCGGAGGCCGCCAGGTTGGTGTCGATCTCCTCAACGTGGCTGCGGTAGCCCGAGGCCATCAGGCGCAGGCCTTCGACCGGTGTCTGGTAGATGACGTTCAGCCCCGCCAGGCTATGGAACTGCGTGGTGTCTGGCGTCTCGGGCGATCGCGCCACCTCGCCAACATAACCCGTCCAGGTCAAGCTGCCCGCGTCCACGTCGTGCGTGATGCTCACGTTCGCCCCACGAGAGTTTTCATCGGTGAAGCCGGCGCCTTCCTGGTAGAGCAACGGCGGCAAGGTGCTTTGCTGCAGAAAGCGGGCATCAATGATTTCGTTGTACAGGCCGAAGGGCAGCTTGATCTGGCCGCCGCGTAAGGTCACGTGCGAGTTGTGCCGGGAATCGACATAGCCCCAATCAAGATGGCTCACCTCGGCGGTGTTATGCAGTTGCAGGCAGACTTTCGAGCGCTCGTCAGGTCGGCAACGAAAAGGATGGAGACCAAACTGTCGTCCCAATTGCCTTCGCCTTCGCTGCGGAAGTAGCCGGTGCCCGTAGCCATGAATCGCCACGCCGTTGCTGAGATCGGCCGCCTGGGCCGAGGCGCACATGGATGCAGCCAGTGCCAGCGGCGCCAGGCAGCGAGCAGCGTCTTGGCTTGCAAAAGGCCGGCCGCGCGGCGACTGCCGCGGCGAATGAGTTCAGACAGGGGAAGTCCCTGTGGTTTGTCGTTTGAGGCCCTGACGAAGTGAGTGCCGCTCCGCTGCCTTATCTGAACGGCACTGCGTGACTTGAGTCGCCCATCACAAAGCCACGTCAAAGCCGCATCGGCCGTCAGAGGGAAGACTGGGGAAATTCACACGGCGCCAACCCTCAGGCCGGCCCTGGAAGCGATCAGCCAACGGCGGCACTCCGAGGGGTGCCTGGCCGTTCGATGCATGATGGCGACCCTCAATCCAACTCGGAGATCGATGTGAGAAACCTGATTCGCGCCACCCTCCTCGCCTCGCTGACCGCGCTGGCTGCCGTCTCTTCCGCCCAAGCGGCCGAGCCGGACGCTGCGCTGGCCGCTGCGGCCAAGGAAGCCGGCGCCGTAGTCGAGCCCAGTGGCCTCGTCTACCGATCGCTGAAAGACGGCAAGGGCTCTAGCCCCGGCGCCGCCGACACCGTCAAGGTGCATTACCGCGGCACGCTGCCCGACGGCAAGGAATTCGACAGTTCCTACAAGCGCGGCGAGCCGATCGAGTTTCCGCTGAACGGCGTGATCAAGTGCTGGACCGAAGGCGTGCAGAAGATGAAGGTCGGCGGCAAAGCCAAGCTGACCTGCCCGTCATCGATCGCCTATGGCGAGCGCGGCGCCGGCGGCGTGATTCCCCCGAACGCGACGCTGCTGTTCGAAGTAGAACTGTTGGGCGTCACCAAGCGCTAACGCGCTGGTGCCAAGGTACTCAAGCGCTAACACGCTGGTGCCAGGGTACTCAAGCGCTGACGCGCTTGGTGCTCAGGCACCCAAGCGGCGCCGGCGGGTCAGACGCCTCTGACTTGCACCGGAGCAATGCGGTACCCGACGCTCGGGACCGACCACCGGCACCGCCAAACGGCCCGCTCGACCTCATCCATTGCAATCAACCGCCGCTTTGCTGCGGCGGTGTTCGCTGAAACAGGGCCGGGTATTCGCGCTCGTAAAAGCCGGTCGCCTCTTCATGCGACTGGTTCAGGAACGCCTGGTAGCCCGGCACCCGTCGATAGCCCAAGCCGACCACAAACAGTGCGATGCCAAAGACGAGGTAGACCGCGTCGACGTCATACGCCGCCAGGCCCAGGCCGGCCAAGCCCGGCCCGAGCACGCCGGCCAACTGCATCACCATCAGATTGACCGACGTCATGCGCGCGCGGAATTGCTGCGGCATTGCCAGCATGCGGTGCGTCTGACCGACCATCTGCACGGTGGAAATGCAGGCACCGACGATCGTCAGCATCACCACCAGCACCAGCGCTTGATGGGTCCAGCCGGCGATAACAAACGCGACCCCTTCGCAAAGAATCGCCCCCAGGCTGGCGAGATAGCGGCCGGTGCGATGGGCCACCCAGACCGAGCCGCCCAATGCACCGACCAGCAGGCCGACCGACAGCCCGGCCTCGCAGGCGCCCAGCCAAACGCTGCTCAGCCCGAGCGATTGCACCTTCAGCGGCACCAGCATGCCGACGCAGGGCCCGAAGAAGATCACCACGAGAAAAGACGTGAAGGTCCAGCCGCGCTCCATCGGGATCTTCCACTTCGCGGCCATCCCGGCCTGCAGATCGGCCCACCAATGGGCACCGGAGCGCGGGTTCTCCGCGGTGGCCGGCACCACGATGCGCGCAGCCAACACGCAGGCCACCAGCAGCAGCGCCGCGTTCAGCCACAAGGTGGTGGCGATGCTCGTCATGGCGAGCGACACCCCGCCGATCACCGGCCCCATCAGGCGGCCGATCGCCTGCGCGCTTTTCTGATAACCCAGGCCTTCGGTCAATTGTTCGGAGGGCAGCAGGTCGGCCACGATGCTCTGCGAGGCCGGCATGATGACCGCCATCGCCACCACGGTGAGCGCCGCCAGCACGATGAGCCCGTCGATGCGGTACAGGCCGGTGTGGGCCAGCATCGCCATCACTGTGCTTTCGATCAGCATCACGCCCAGCCCGACCGTCATCAGCGTGCGCTTGGCATGGCGGTCACCCAAGGGTGACAACAGCGGCAACGCAACGAATGAGACACCGGCCAGCAGCGCCGCATACCAGGCCAGGTCGTGCGCGCCGCCTTGCTGCGCGATCCACCACGGCACCGTCACGTGGCTGACCATGATCGACAGCGTCATCAACAATTCGCTGCCGAGCAACAGCCGAAACGGGCGGCCGAGCTGGATGAAACCCAGCTCATTGAAGCGCCTGCGGATCGCACCGAGCCCCGCCGCGGAATGCACCGGCTTCAGCGTTCCGCCTCCACCAAGCCGGTCGCATCGGCCGGAAGCCCCGCCGGTGCGGTGGCCCCGTCTTCATCAGCCCTTTCCTCGGCCCTTTCATCAGCCCCTTGAGCGGCCTCTTCAGCGGCCTCTTCACCGAGAAAGCCGCCGCTTTGATGAGCCCACAGGCGCGCATACAAGCCGCCATGCGCGAGCAGGCTGCGGTGATCGCCTTCTTCCACGATGCGGCCCTTGTCGAGCACCACCAAGCGGTCCATCGCTGCGATGGTCGACAGCCGGTGCGCAATCGCCACCACCGTCTTGCCTTCCATCAGACGGTACAGGCTGGCCTGGATCGCCGCTTCGACTTCGGAGTCGAGCGCGCTGGTCGCCTCGTCAAGCAACAGGATCGGCGCGTCTTTCAGCATCACCCGCGCGATCGCGATGCGCTGGCGCTGGCCACCCGACAGCTTGACGCCGCGCTCGCCGACATGCGCGTCGTAGCCGGTGCGGCCTTTGGCATCGGCCAGTTCGGCGATGAAGCCATCGGCCTCGGCGCCGCGGGTGGCCGCGTGCATGTCGGCGTCGCTGGCATCGGGGCGGCCATAGAGGATGTTGTCGCGCACCGAGCGGTGCAGCAACGAGGTGTCTTGCGTGACCATGCCGATCTGCGCGCGCAGGCTGTCTTGCGTGACCTGGGCAATGTCTTGCCCATCGATCAGGATGCGTCCACCGGCCACGTCATGAAAGCGCAGCAGCAGGTTGACGATCGTCGATTTGCCGGCGCCCGAGCGGCCGACCAAGCCGATCTTTTCGCCCGCCCGGATGTGCAAGCTCAGGTCATCGATCACCGCGCGCGCCTGCGGCCCGACGGCGCCGTAAGTGAAGCGCACCTGCTCGAGGCGGATCTCGCCACGGCCCACATTCAAGGGCTGCGCCGCAGGCGCATCGACCACGGTGTGCGGCTTGGCCAGCGTGTTGATGCCGTCCTGCACGGTACCGATGTGCTCGAACAGGCTCGCCATCTCCCACATCACCCAATGCGAGATGCCGTTCAGCCGCAACGCCATCGCGGTGGCTGCTGCCACGGCACCCACGCCGACCTGGCCGTTCATCCACAGCCACAGCGCAATGCCGGCCGTGCTGCTGATCAACAGCACCGACAGCGCATGGTTGACGATTTCGAACGAGGTGACGAGCCGCATCTGGCCGTTCACTGTCGACAAAAACTCCTGCATCGCCGAACGTGCATAACCTGCCTCCCGACCGGCGTGTGAAAACAGCTTGACGGTCGCGATGTTGGTATAGGCATCGGTGATGCGGCCGGTCATCGTCGAGCGGGCATCGGCCTGCTTCTGAGCCACGCGCCCGAGCCGCGGCACAAAAAAACGCAAGGCCACGAGATAAAGCCCGACCCAGCCGATGAAGGGCAGCAGCATCCAGCCGGCAAAGCCGCCCAGCACCGCCAGCAAGGTGACGAAATAGACGACCACGAACACCAGCAACTCGGCCAGGATCATCCAGGTGTCGCGCACCGCCAGCGCCGTCTGCATCACCTTGGTCGCGACGCGACCAGCGAACTCGTCTTGATAGAAATGCATGCTCTGGCTGAGCATCAGGCGATGGAAGTTCCAGCGCAGCAGCATCGGGAAGCTGCCGGCCAGCGTCTGCTGCTTGATCAGCGACTGCAGCGCCACCAGCCCGATGCTGGCGACCAGCACCACTGCCAGCAGCAACAGATGGCCCCGCTGCTGCGCCCACAGCTGCGAGGGCTGCACGCTCGCCAGCCAATCGACGATGCGGCTCATCATGCTGAACAGCAGGCCTTCGAACGCGCCGATGCCGGCCGACAGCAAGGTCATGGCAAAGATGTAGCGGCGCAGCCCGAGCGTGCCCGCCCACAGAAAGGCCATGAAGCGGGCCGGCGGCTGCACGGGCGGGGCATCGGGATACGGATGCAGCAGGTTCTCGAAGTAGCGGAACAAGCGGATTCCTCGGGTTTGCTGGGGGTTTCGAAGGGTAGCGGAAAGGCAATTCACGATAATCCCCCATTCACTCGAAATCGTCCATGGCTCTCACGACACGGCTCAGCAAGGCCGAACTGCAAGATTGGTGGCGGGTTCACAAGCCCAGCACACGCACGGTGTTGCGGGCGCTCGCAGGCACGGCGGTCGCAGGCGTGCTGTCGATCGGGGTGCTCGGCTATGTGCTCTATCAGCAATTGCCCGACATCGGCATGCTGACCGATTACCGGCCCAAGCAACCGCTTCGGGTGTTCACCAGTGACGGTGTGGAGATCGGCCAGTTCGGTGCCGAGCGCCGCTATCACCTGCCGATCTCGCAAACACCGAAGCTGATGCAGGACGCGCTGCTGGCGATCGAAGACTCACGTTTTCGCGACCACGCCGGCGTCGACTTCAAGGGCGTGTTGCGGGCCGCGGTGGCTAACCTTTTCCATGCACGAAGCCAGGGCGCATCGACGATCACGCAGCAAGTGGCGCGCACCTTTTATTTGTCGTCGCGCAAGTCCTACGCACGCAAGGTGCGCGAGGCGCTGCTTGCGATCAAGATCGAACGCCAGCTCAGCAAAGACCAGATTCTTGAGCTGTACATGACGCAGATCTTTCTGGGTCAGCGGGCTTATGGCTTCGAGGCCGCGTCACAGGCTTACTTCGGCAAGACGCTGTCGGCCTTGTCGATCGCCGAAAGCGCAATGCTCGCCGGCCTGCCGCAAAACCCGGTCTACGCCAACCCGGTCGCCAACTTCGAGCGAGCACGCAAGCGGCAACTGGTGGTGCTGGAGCGCATGCGCACGCTGGGCGTGATCGATGCTGCGCATCATGAGGCCGCGAAGTCGGAGCCCTTGCACATTCGCCGCGGCGCCGATGTCTCGGTGCATGCCGAACATGTGGCCGAGATGGCGCGCCAGACGGTGTATGCGCAATACGGCGAACAAAGCTACACGCTGGGATTGAAGGTCGTGACCTCGTTGCGCGCGGACGACCAGCAGGCGGCGTACCACGCGCTGCGCAAAGGCGTGATCGACTATGAGCGCCGTCAGGTCTACCGCGGCCCGGAAGACGACGAAGACATGCCCGACGGCATGGCCGCCGATGACCCCGGCGCGGCGCAACTGCTGGTCGACCACCGTGATGACGACAGCTTGCGCGTGGCGCTGGTCAGCGAAGCCGGGCCGCGCACGGTGGTCGCCACACTGGCCACTGGCGAGGTCGTGAAGATCACCGGCGAAGGCCTGAAACCCGCACAAAGCGGTTTGTCACCGCGCGCCAAAGACGCAGTGCGCATTCGCCGCGGCTCGGTGATCCGCGTGGTCGAAGAAGCCGGCAAATGGTCGATCAGCCAATGGCCGGAAGTCGAAGGCGCGCTGGTGTCGATGGACCCGAAAAACGGCCAGGTGCGCGCGCTGGTGGGCGGCTTCGATTTTCAGCACAACCAGTTCAACCACGCCAGCCAGGCCTGGCGCCAACCGGGCTCGAGCTTCAAGCCCTTCCTCTATTCGGCGGCGCTGGAGCATGGCGTCATGCCGGCCACGCTGATCAACGATGCGCCGCTCGAATCCGACCGCACGCCCGATGGCAACGACTGGTCGCCGAAGAATTCCGACGACAGCTACGACGGCCCGATCTCGCTGCGCCAGGCGCTGGCGAAGTCGAAGTCGAAGAACATGGTGACGATCCGCCTCGTGCAGCTGCTCGGCCCCGACAGCGCGCGTGAATGGGCCAGCCGCTTCGGCTTCGAGGCCGAGCGCCAGCCCGACAACCTGACGCTCGCGCTCGGCTCGGGCGCGACCACGCCGATGCAATTGGCCAGCGCCTATTCGGTGCTGGCCAATGGCGGCTACGGCATCAAGCCAGTCGTGATTCAACGCATCACCGACGACCAGGGCAAGGTCTTGTTCGAAGCGCCAAGCGTCGACGCAGCGCAGGCCGAGCGTGTGGTGCCCGAGCGCAATGTGTTCGTCACCAACAGCCTGCTGCAGGAAGTCACCCGCAGCGGCACCGCGGCGCGCGCGCAGGCCTCGTTGAAGCGCACCGATCTGTATGGCAAGACGGGCACCACGAATGACGCGGTCGATGCCTGGTTCGCCGGCTTCCAACCAAGCCTGACGACGGTGGTCTGGATGGGCTACGACAACCCGCGCAGCCTGGGCGCGCGCGAGTCGGGCGGCGGCCTGTCGCTGCCGATCTGGATCGACTACATGCGCTTTGCACTGAAGGGCGTGCCGGAACAGCACGCCACCGCGCCGCAGGGCGTGCAGCAGCGCGATGGCGACTGGGTCTACAGCGAGCTGGCCCACGGCGGCATGGCGCCGGCGCTGAGCGTCACGCCAGCCGACGGCGCCGCATCGGCCGCGCTCGAGCCACCGATCTTCAACTCGGCGCCGAGCCTGCCGAACGAATCGGCCAAGCCTTGAAGGCCGGACTCAGGCCCGCTTGCGCACCAGGCGCTGAACAACGCTGACCACCAGCAGCGTGGCGGCGCCGGCCAGCAGCCCGGTCGCGGCATCGGCCAAGGTCGGCAACAGCGCGCCGATCACGCTGCCGGCGCGCTGCGCCCAGGCTTCGATTGCATGGTGCAAGGCGGGGATGCCATGCGTCAGGATGCCTCCGCCGACGAGAAACATCGCCGCGGTGCCAACAATGGTCAGTGCTTTCATCAGGTAAGGCGCCGCCTTCAGGATGATCACGCCGGCCTGCCGGCGAAAGCGGGGCCAGCCGCCATCGCCTCGGGCACGGGTCAGGTAGAGGCCGAAGTCGTCGAGCTTGACGATCACCGCCACCAGGCCATACACGCCGATCGTCATCAGCAGCGCAATGCCGGCCAGCACGACGAACTGTGTCAACAAGGCCGCACCGCCCACGGTGCCGAGCGTGATCGCGATGATCTCGGCCGACAGGATGAAATCGGTCCTCACCGCGCCTTTGATCTTGTCTTTCTCGAACGCCACCAGGTCGACCTTCGGGTCGGCCGCAGCCTGCGACAGGGCGGCCCGCTGCTGCTTATCGGCCTCGGCGCCATGCATCAACTTGTGTGCGAGTTTTTCGAAGCCTTCGAAGCACAGGTAAAGCCCGCCCACCATCAACAGCGGCGTCACCGCCCACGGCGCGAAAGCGCTGATGGTCAGCGCCGCCGGTACCAGGATCGCCTTGTTGAGCGCCGAGCCTTTGGCCACCGCCCACACCACCGGCAACTCGCGCTCGGCGCTGACGCCGGACACCTGCTCGGCATTCAACGCGAGATCGTCGCCCAGCACGCCGGTGGTCTTCTTGGCCGCGACCTTGGTCATCAGCGCGACATCGTCCAGCACGGTGGCGATGTCGTCGAGCAAAGCCAGCAGGCTGGTGGCCATCGGGAGTTCCTGTTCAGAAGTTCGGGGGATGCAGGGGAATGCAGGGGAATGCGGCGGCATGGTAAGCGACGCGTTGGAGGCTGGCGGCCACGCCACCCCCCGATCGTGATTCTTGCGAACGCTGCTTTGGGTGCCGCCATCTCGGATGTCGAAGCTCGGATCGGGCTCGGTCATGCCGAGCCGCTTCGCTCCGACAGTGCATCCGCAAACGAGAGTCCCGCCATCATTTGACTGAGCATGAAATTGGCCGTGGCCGTCAGGATGCCTTCGACTTCGAGAATCTTGCAGCCGGCCAGGTTGTACTGCAGCAGGTCGATGGTCGGCAGCGCGGCCAAGGTCGCCCCGCTGATCTTGAGTTGGGCACCGTGGGCACGTGCCAGTGCCGCCCGGCCCGCGTAGACGACCCGTGCGTCTTTCGAAATCGCCACCACGTGCACGCCATTGGTTAGTGCAGATCGGATGTAGCGGTCGCCCGGGCCACCGGTTTCGTAATCCGTCGGGCCAGTCTCGATGAGCACGTTCGCGTGCAGTGAATCGAGAAAGCGGTCGCCGGTGAGCCCGCTCACGCGCTGGGTCAGGTCGCTGGTGCGTGCGGGACCCAGCCCGTCAAGATCGATCAGCCCGGCGCGCGAGCCGCAAATGCCGACCATGCGCACATCGGCGCGTTAGCGCCGGGCAAAGTGCGCCTGACGCTGCCAGATCAGGTCGGCCACGCTTTGGCCGATGGTGCCGAAACCGATGATGGCGATGTTCCAACGATACATCGTCGTTCTCTCAATCAGATGAATGGGATGGAGGGGAAAGGAGGAGCTGGCACTCATCCTAGGCTTACCGAAGCAACATAAAAAGCAATCTATATTTGATCCATTCATCAAATGGATTTGTGCATGCTGCGAGAACACTTTTGCCGCAGCAGGCGAGCAGATCGGCCTCACACAGGCGGCCGTCAGCGCCCAGATGCAGCGGCTCGAAGCCGACCTCGGCTTCGCGCTGTTCGATCGCGTGGGCCGAGCGGCGAAGCTGAATGCGATGGGCCAACAGACCTTGGCTCGGGCGCAGGAATTGATTCGCCTGTACCGCAATCTGGGCGCAGTCGAGGCCGATCCGCCGGCCGCAACGCAGGTTCATATCGGCGCGATTGCATCCATTCAACGATCGGTGCTGCCCGAAGCCCTGGCCCGTTTTCACAAGCAATGCGCGCGTTGCCGCACCCGCGTGGCCCCGGGCCTTTCGATCGACTTGGCGCATCGCGTCGATGCTGGAGAGATCGACATGGCGGCCATCATCAAGCCGCCGTTTTCGCTGCCGAGCGATCTGCACTGGACTGCTTTGGCCGTCGAGCCTTTTTGTCTGATCGTGCCGCGGCACATCGTCGGTGACGACTGGGCCGAACTGCTGTCAACCCACCCCTTTGTGCGCTACGACCGGGCCTCGTTTGGCGGGCGGCTGGTCGACCGCTTCTTGCGCGCAGCGCATCTGAGCGTGCAAGAGGTCTGCGAAGTCGATGAACTCGATGCGGTGGTTCGACTTGTCGCCCTTCGCGTGGGTATCGCGCTGGTGCGGCAATCCGCGCCATCCCTTTGGGCCATCGAACCTTCCACCGCGAAATTGGCTTGATCCATCGACCCCTCAAAAGCCTCAGCGAGCCGGCTCGGATGCTTTGGCAACAGGTGCGAAGCGCTTACGAGAGTTAGCAGCCGAGGATCAAAGCCGCGCTCGTAACACAGTAAGGCTAGGTGCTTACACTCACTTCCAGTTTGGAAATTTATTATTAATATGTAGCCATTATTACTGTTTCCGCCCGGCCCGACACGCTGGCAGGACGTTTTCGACTGGGCATTCAGCCGTTCGAAAGCGCGTGCAGTGCGTCGTTAGTGCCGGTACAGGAAACTGCCACTGGAGACTTGGCCGATGGACCCCTTCGAGCGTTGGCAATGTGCGGCGACACAGCGAGCGTGCAAATGCAAGCCCTGCGCGCCAGTGCGGCGATCTTTGCCGTTGATGCCGGCGCTTCGTGTTTGGACCGAGCGCGATGCGCCGCCAACCCGCTTAGTGCACGCTTCTATTGCGCTGCCGCGCGTTGCGCGGTAGCGCCCCCGATGCAGCCCCAACGGCTGCGTACGCCGCTTTGCCCACGCAGCGGCGTTCTGTACCGCGAGCCGTCCCACGACGGCGCAATGAACCTGCTTCGACGGCTCTGACGGCGCCTTCACCCGTTCGACAGGTTCGACAAAAAACCAGCCGGCCCACCGGTTGCTGTTCAGCCCTTAGGAGAGACACAAGTGAAACGAAGCAGACTTTTTTATGCGGCGCTTTTGGCCCCGCTGTGGACCGTGGGTTGCGGCGGGTCGGACGACCCTGCTGCGGCCGATATGGCCAGTGCTCCGGCCACCGTGGCCGACACCGCACCGCTGGCTCAGCCTGCGCCGGCCGGGCAGCCCAGCGATGCAGCCACCGATGCACGCGGCATGGGGGCGACCATCGCGCCCCGGCTCACCACGCCGTGGACTGCAGAGGCGTTGCAAGCCTCGCAGCCGCTGCCGGAATATCCGCGCCCGCAGCTCACACGCCAGGAATGGCTGAACCTGAACGGCAAATGGCACTACCAGGGTGGCGCCGCTGCTCCGAGCGCCGACAACGCGCCTGATACAGCGCCGGCCTTCCCGGCCAACCCGGAGAAGATTCGCGTGCCGTATCCGGCCGAGTCTTATCTGTCGGGCATCCAACGCTCCGGTGAGCGCAACCTCTGGTACCGCCGCTCATTCGAAGTGCCTCACGGCTGGGGCGGCAAGCACGTCAAGCTGAACTTCGGTGCCGTGGACCGCAAGGCCACCGTGTATGTGAACGGTAAGAAGGTCGGCCAGCACATCGGCGGCTACGACGCCTTCAGCTTCGACATCACGCCTTACCTGCGCGCCGGCAGCAATGAGCTGGTGGTCGGTGCCTACGATGCGACGAGCAACGACGGCACTGTCGGCAAGCAAAGCAATACGCCGGGCGGCATCTTCTACACGCCGACCTCCGGCATCTGGCAGACCGTGTGGCTGGAGCCCGTGGCCGCAGCGCACGTCACCCGCCTGGACACCACGCCCGACCTGAGCAACAACACGCTGCGCGTGACGGTGCGCGGTGAAGGCATTCCGGCCAATCAGTCGATCACCGTGACCGCCTACGACGGCACAAAGTACGTCGGCCACGGCAGCGGCAAGGTCGACCAGGAATTCAGCATCAAGATTCCTGCGGCGCACCGCTGGTCGCCCGAAGACCCGTTCCTCTACGGCCTGAAGGCCGAGATCAACAACGGCCAGATCGTTGACGTGGTCGGCAGCTATTTCGGCATGCGCTCGATTTCGGTCGGCACCGTCGACGGCGTGCCGCGCCCCTTGCTGAACGGCAAGTTCGTGTTCCAGCACGGCCCGCTCGATCAGGGCTTCTGGCCGGACGGCCTGTACACCGCGCCGACCGATGAAGCGCTGAAGTCCGATTTGGTCGCGATCAAGGAACTCGGCTTCAACATGGTTCGCAAGCACATCAAGATCGAACCGCAACGCTGGTTCTATTGGGCCGACAAGCTGGGCCTGCTGGTGTGGCAAGACATGCCGCATGCCTGGGATGCCGAATCCGATGCCGCGGTGCGCGCTGAAGTCGAACGCGAAGACCATGAGATCGTGGATGAGCACCGCTCGTCGCCATCGGTCGTCACCTGGGTCATCTTCAATGAGAGCTGGGGCGATTTCGACATGGCCCGCATGGCCGGCACCTTCAAGGAATGGGACGCAAGCCGCCTGATCAACACCCATTCCGGCATCAACTTCGCCCCGGGCGATTCAGGCGCTGGCGACCTGATCGACGTGCATTCCTACCCCGGCCCGTCGACGCCGGCCTTCCAGCCCGGCCGCCCGGCCGTGCTCGGCGAATACGGTGGCAACGGCCTGCGTGTCGAAGGCCACATGTGGAACCCCGCCGTGACCTGCTGCTACACGCTCTACCCGGACGCAGCCGCGCTGACCCAGGTGTTCACCGGCCAGATCAGCCTGCTGCGCGAGCAGGCGTCGACGCAAGGCCTGAGTGCCGCGGTCTATACCGAGATCACCGACGTCGAAGACGAACTCAACGGCTTCCTGACCTATGACCGCCAGGTCAAGAAGCTGGACTTTGCCGCGGTGCGCGCTGCCAACGAGCAACTGCTCAACGGCGTGCCCTTCGTTCGCACCGGCGGGTCGTATTCGCTGCGCAGCGTGGCCACCGACGCCACCGACCGATTCCTCAGCCACAACGCGGCGCTGACCAGCATCGCCGGCGTCGCGGCCGACAGCACCGACCTGGCCAAGCAGGCCGCATCGTGGAAGCTGTCGCCCGGCCTGGGCGATGCCAACTGCCTGTCGTTCGAGTCAATCGATCAGCCCGGCCAGTTCCTGCTGGCACAAGCCACCATCACCGTGGCGAGCTACGCCAACAGCGACGTATTCCGCAATGACGCGACCTTCTGCCCGCACAAGGCGCTGAATGGCGGCACCGGCTTCTCGTTCGAATCGAAGAGCCATCCAGGCAGCTATCTGCGCCAACAGAACTCGGCGGTCGCTTTAGGTACCGAGACCGGCGACGCAGGCTTTCGCGCCGACGCCTCGTGGCTGCTAGTGCCCGGCTTCTGGCGCAGCACCGTCGCCTTGCCGGTCGGTGAATGGCATTCGCTGCGGGTGCTGACGCCGAACTACGACACGCGCTACGTGCGGCATGCCTCGGGGCTGCTCAACACCCAGGTCGTCAACGCCAGCAGCGACGACACGCTGAAGGCCGACGCCACCTGGCGCATCGTCAAGGGCCTGGCCGACTCGTCGTGCTATTCCCTCGAGTCGAAGAACTTTCCGGGCGAATACATGCGCCACGCCTACTCGCGCGTGCGCCGCGGCGCGCTGGAAGACAGCGAGCTGTTCCGCCAAGACGCGACCTTCTGCACCTCGCAGGGCACAGTCGGCGTGCGTCTCGCGGCCTTCAACTACCCGGACCGTTTCGTGCGCCACTACGCCGAAGAACTCTGGATTGCCGATGGCCGCGGCAGCGACTGGAACTCGGCCGGCGGGCTGGAGATCGACAGCAACTGGGCCATCGAAAGCCCGTGGGCGCCTTGATGATGAACCGGTGATTCGTTGATCGGCCATCGCCGATCGCGAGACTCATGAAACCGAAAGCCGTCACCGCGAGGTGGCGGCTTTTTTTTGGAGCGTTGGGAGTTTGAACACTGGGCGATGTAAGGCCAGCTGAGGCAACTGCTGGCGTGCCACTGCGATCAGGCGCGAATGTCGATCAGTGAACCCAGCAACTGGTTTTGCGTTTGCATCGCCCGCACGCTGGCTTTGAACACATACACCGCGACGCTTTGCTGAACGCTGTCGGCCGCCAGATTCGAGCCGGGCACCGCTGCCGACCCGACCGAAGCCGCAACGCCGCCATCGGCCAAAGCCTCTTGTGCAACCACCTGTCGCCGATAACCCGCTGTCTGCGCATTGGCAACGTTATTCGCCGCCGCGCCCAGCCCCAACATGGCTGCGTTCATACCGGATACGGCGATGGAATTGATGGCGCTCATGGGATGGACCTCAACTCCTTATCGGCGGTTCTCAAACCGACTTGAGCTTGCCGATCGACTGGCGTGGGCCGGCGGCGAGTTGTTTTCGCCACGCAGTCCGCTCAAGGCAAGGCCGTGTTGCTCGGCCCGATGGCGTTCGATGCGCTGATCGCGGCCAAGCCCATGCGGCTGAGAAAAGGCCGCAACTTCGCCCACGGCAACCTGACTTCTACGTTGCAAGCCTGTGTCCCATGAATCATCTGTGGCGAAAAGCTGATGCCTTTGGTGGTCGGCCACATGGCGTAGCTGATCTCGCCAGGGTTCAGTCCTTCACAATCGGCGAGCGCGGAATCCGCCTCGAACGCCGCCATCAGCCGCTCATCGACTCGGGTTCGCCAGTGGGCTGGTGATGCGCCATCCAGCCAATCCGAGACATCGACCCGGCGCCCGTTGCGGGTGTCGAAGGTCCAGACGTCTTGCCGACTGTTCGGGTGGGCGCCGCCGCAATCGTCGGTCTGCGCCACCGCCACCGTGAGCCAGGTGGCGCCGCGCTCCAGCGGCGCCAAGGTCCATTCATAGCCGCCCTGGCGGCCATCGTCCATCTCCAGCATGTTGCCGCGGCAAGTCATCGCGGCAATGGTTTCGTCCAGCAGTGCTTCACGCAAAACCTGGTTGATCAGCGCCAGTGCCGGCTCGGCGCCAATCAACTCGATGCCCTGTACCGAGGGGTTCGCGGGCGGTCAGGAGGCGATATCGCAAATCTTCCCTGCCTCGGCATGTTCCTCCATCGCGACGTCGTCGCCCTCGGCCACCTCGCCGTGGATCGCCATCGACAGCGCGACGTCTTCCAGTTGACGCAGGTCGTAATAGCTGCCCCCCCGACTCGCTCAGGCAAGCCACGATGGCTCGGGCGCCAATCTTTCCCTGCCAGACGCCGCGCCAGCTCGGCGCTAGCTCGCCAGCATGCGCAAGGGTCGGCCATGCCGCCATCTCTCCACGACCACAAACACCACCACCACCACCACCACCACCACCACCGATGCGAGCTTGCGTCAATTCATCTCAAAGCCACCCAAAGAGTCAGAAGGGAGCCGGCATCGTA
>CAXTCD010000079.1:7843-22683 GCA_964242145.1 uncultured Rhizobacter sp. | reverse complement strand
CCTTCCCTTGCTCAACACCTCGCGCACTTTCTGTTGCTGCTCGGGGCGCAGGCTGTCAAAGAAATCGCTGAAAGCGGCGATCACCGCGGGCGAGGCCTCTTTCACGGCCTGGGTTCGTTCATCGATCAAGGCCTGTGCTTTCACACGATCGAACTGCCGGCCGGCGATCAGCGCCTGCGCTTCCTCGGGCAGTGATGTCGTGCCGACGACGGCCTTGTGCTGCGCCGCCAGCGTGTCCGACAAGATCTGCAGCTTGGCCCTTTGGGGGCCGTCCAGGTCCAGCTTGCCCGCCACGCGTTCGATCACTCGGCCGCGCCATTGGGCGCGGTCGGCCTCGCTGGCGGATGAGCCCCAGGGCCCATGGCCGGCGCAGGCAGCCAGGCCACCGAGCAGCACGGATGCGCCCAGGCTGCCGATCAGCACGCGCTTGATCCAGGTTTTCATTTGTCGTCCTTCATGTCGGTTGAACATGAAGGCATGGTCGGCTCAGCGGGATGCGCTGTCGTCTCGGGCAGGCATCCTTATGTTTCGTTTCTTTTCATGGGGCCGGCCAGGGCTTCAACCGAGCCGCCAGGCCCTCGGACCCAGGACGCCAATGTAGGTCAACGCGCGTCAGGGCAAGACCGGCAGCGCCCGGTTCAGCACGCAGCGAAAGCCCGAGGCGATGTTGCGCTCCGACAGCGTGCTGCCTTCCTGGCTCACTTGCGGCCGGCTGATGGGGTTGCGGTGCTGGCGGTAGGTGGTGATCGCGGTCTCTGGTGTGTCCAGCGTCGAGCCGCGCTGAACTTTTTCGGTGCCGGTGCTCGGGCCGCGCGGGTTCGTCGCATCGGAGCGCGCGTAGTAGCTGGGATCGAACCAGTCTTCGACCCAATCCCAGCCGTTGAATCCCATGTCGTACAAGCCCAGCGGCGACGGCGGGAACTTGCCCACCGGGTGCGTGACTGGCGTGCCCCAGGTGTAGGTGGGCATCAGCGCCTGGTATTGCTCGGCGCTGGTGGCGGCGCTCTTTTCTTCGATGCGGCCGGTCTGCGTCGGCCACAGCACCGGCTTGCCACGGTCTCGCGCGGCGAACTCCCACTGCGCCTCGGTGGGCAGATCGAAGGCCAGCCTGGTTTGCGATGCCAGCCAAGTGCAATAGGCCTTGGCTTCATGCCAGTTCACACCCGCCGGCACGTTCGAGGCGGCGCGATAACGCCTGTCGAACTGGGCCGCCGCAATGCGCGGCGCGCCTATGGCGTCGCTGAACACATCGAAGTCTTCGTGAGTGATCTTGAAGCGGCCGATCGAGAAAGGGTCCAGCTTGACCTCATGCGCCGGCTTGGCCTCGGGCTGATCCGGCCCGCCGCGGCTGGCGCCGAAATCGCCCATGCTGAAGCTGCCACCCTTGATGAACACCAGATCGGCTTTCGTCTTGCGCAACAGCGCGTCGACGCGCTGCTGCATCAAGGGGTCGGCGACGAAGGTGTTGATGACGGTCACCGACGGCGCGGCCGGTGCAGGCGCCGGCTTCAGTGCGGTGGGTTTGGCCGGCGCGCTTGCAGCGGGCGGCACCACTGCAGGCGCAGCAGCGGGGCGCGCCGTGGCCGGAGGGTGGAACAGTGCCAGCACCAGTCCGGCCACCAGGCTCGTGATCAAGGAATGCACACGGCGGATGGAGCCGTGCGGCGAAGAAAGCGTGCTCATGGAGGTTCGATTCAAAATCCGCCCAGGCATTGTCAGGGCCGTTGTGCGCAGCTTGCCTCGTTGAGCGGCCTGCCACCGGCCGCAAAGGCGTTGAGATGTCCTGCACTGCGAAACGCATACAAGGCCTCGCCGCAGCTGCCGCTTCGCGAATGCCTGAAAATACGGCCCTGCGTCTTCTTTGCAAGACACCTTGCGGCCACGGCCGCCCCTCTGCCTGACGACCCGTTCCCAGCGCCTGCGCTGGCCGTGCCATGACTTACTCGGTGAAAGAAATCTTCTACACGCTGCAAGGCGAGGGCGCGAACGCCGGCCGGCCGGCGGTGTTTTGTCGCTTTGCCGGCTGCAACCTGTGGTCGGGACGCGAGCAGGACCGCGACAAGGCCGTCTGCCAGTTCTGCGACACCGATTTCGTCGGCACCGATGGCACCTGGGGCGGCAAATACGTGACCGCCGCGCTGTTGGCCGACCGCTTGGCCGTCACCTGGACATCGCCCGACGTGCGGCCGTTCTGCGTGCTGACGGGCGGCGAGCCCTTGATGCAGGTCGATGCGCCTCTGGTGGCTGCATTGCACGAGCGCGGCTTCGAGATCGCGGTCGAGACCAACGGCACACAAGACGCGCCCGACGGGCTCGACTGGGTCTGCGTCAGCCCGAAGGCCGGCGCCCCGTTGCGCCTGCTGCAAGGCGATGAATTGAAGGTGGTCGTGCCGCAGGAAGGTCTCGACCTGGAAGCGCTGGCCGCGCTGCCGTTCACGCACCGGTTGCTGCAGCCGATGGATGGCCTGTTGGCCCGGCAAAACACGCAATGGGCCATTGAGCGATGCCTGGCCGACCCGCGTTGGCGGCTCAGCGTTCAAACGCACAAAGTGGTTGGTATCCGATGATTTACGAAATTTCGCAGCGCTTTTTCTTCGACGCTGCCCACACACTGCGCCGTGAGCTGGAAGCCGAATCCAGCGCGCGCATCCACGGCCACACCTACAACGCCGAAGTGTCGGTGGCCGGCCAGCCCGATCCAGACACCGGCATGGTCTTCGACCTCGGCTTGCTGCGCCGCGCGTTGGCGCCGGTGCGGGAGCGCCTCGATCACCAGTTTCTGGACGAAGTGCCAGGGCTGAAGACGCCAACGCTCGAAAACCTGTGCGCCTTTGTGGCTCAGGCTTTGCGCGAGGCCGGCCTGGAGGTCAGCCGCGTGTCGATCTGGCGCGATGGCATCGGTGACCGCTGCGACCTGCGCTTTCGCTGAAGCCTGGGCAGGGTACAGGCGCCTGGGCTGCTGTGCCGCGCCGCCATCGCAGCGTCATTTCACCGCGGTTGACGGTGGCGCTGCGCGTGCGGCCAGCGCCGATGCGCGCAGCGCATTCACCTGCAGACGGATCGCTGCAAGCAGTTCCTGCAGCGGGCCCTTCTCGAGCGGCGCCTTGATGCGCACCGTGTGGCTGCGCTCGCCATCGATGATCGTCACGACGTCGGCCTGCAAGTCAGCCGCGCCCTGCGGAACGACGCCCACGGCTTCGGGCATCTCGAAGAAGCACGCCTCGGCCACGCGCCGCTGCCACAGGGCGCGTTGCGCTTCGTCGAGCTGATCGACATCGATCTCCACCGGCTTTTGCAGGCCGGGGATCGCGGCGAAGCCGCCGCTGCTGCGATAGTGAATCCGCATGCTGGCCTTTCTGTTGGCGTTGATGGCGTGCTGCTTTGCCTAGGCCTTGCCTACACCTTGATGCCGACGGCATCCCAGCCGGCCTGCACGCCCAGGCGCTCTTTGCTGCTGGCGCCATAGAGCTTGCTGGCGACATCGAAGGTGACGCTGGCAAAGGCCTGGAACGCGGTGTCGGCCTTGACGCGCGGGTCGCGCAGCGCGTCGTACCAGATGCGGCCAGCCTTCTCCCAGGCAAAGCCGCCGATCGCAATGGCGGTGGCATAAAACGCGTGGTTCGGAATGCCCGAGTTGGTGTGCACGCCGCCGTTGTCTTCGTAGGTGTTCAGAAAGTCTTTCATGTGCTTGGGCTGCGGGTCTTTGCCCAGCAGCGGATCGTCGTAGGCCGAGCCCGGGTCTTTCATCGAGCGCAGCCCAGCACCATGGATCTTCGGCGTCAGCAGGCCTTCGCCGATCAGCCAGTCGGCCTGATCGGCGGTCTGCTTGCGAACGAACTGTTTGATCAGCGAGCCGAACACATCGGAGATCGATTCGTTCAACGCGCCGGACTGATTGAAGTACTGCAATTGCGCTTCATGCTCGGTGACGCCATGGGTCAGCTCGTGGCCAATGATGTCGAGCGAGATCGTGAAGCGGTTGAAGATCTGACCGTCGCCGTCGCCGAACACCATCTGCGTCGAGTTCCAGAAGGCGTTGTTGTATTGCTCGCCGAAATGCACCGTGGCATCGAGCGGCAGGCCGGCATCGTCGATCGAATTGCGCTGGTAGGCCTGCGCGTAGAAGTCGAACGTGGCACCGAGGCCGTCATACGCCTCATCGATGGTGGCGTCGCCGCTGGCGGCCTGGCCTTCGGCACGCACCAGCTCGCCGGGCAGGCTTTCGCTGCCATTGGCGGTGTAGACCGAGCGCCGCTTGACGGCCACCGCCGGCTTCGTGGCCTGGGGCCGGGCAGGGGCAAGGGCGGCAGCGGTCAGGCTGGCCACGCGCAAGGAGCGCAGCGTGCTGTCGACCGCCTGGGTGCGCAACGCGGCCGCGCGTTGCTGCGCATTGCCGTTCCTGGCGATCTGCTCCAGAACATACGGGGGAATGACACAGAAAATCGAGTGCCGGTGGTTCGCCTGACAACGCATGCATTTCTCCCAACAGGTGATGAACGAGGTGATTGGAGCGCTTCTGCTGATGCCGGCCCGGTCGTGTGGGGCTGACCCGGCAGCAGCTTCGAATGTCAGGCCAAGGGTACGCCGTGTCGGCGGCTTGCCGGCCTCGAAGACCTTCCGCCATGCTCTGTTGTTATCTCAGCCGCGGGCGAGCTCGCCGGAGCGAGATAGGCTGCGCGGTGGCGTGCTGTCGTGCGGGGGTGCGAGGGTGCGAGGGTGGGCGGAGGATTGAGCATGCGGTGAAGTTCGTCTTGCAAGCTCAGCCCAGGCGACGAGCCGCCTCAGGCACTGCGGCCTCGGCCGGCCTGCTTGGCTTTGTAAAGCATCACGTCGGCGCGTTCGATCAGGCCCGACCAGGTGCCGCCTTGCACATCGCTGCTGAAGGCCACGCCCACGCTGGCGCTGACGTGCAATGACCAGGCATCGATCTCGAAC
The DNA here is from genome assembly GCA_964242145.1 of uncultured Rhizobacter sp. Lineage (GTDB taxonomy): Bacteria > Pseudomonadota > Gammaproteobacteria > Burkholderiales > Burkholderiaceae_C > Rhizobacter. The sequence continues at coordinate 17,748 of CAXTCD010000079.1, read as the reverse complement.
GCCTGACGGGCCGCGGCGACCACCTTGTCGGCCACCGCCTGCGCATTGGACAGCTCGCGGATGCCGGGCAGCGCGATCGCGAATTCATCGCCCCCGAGCCGCGCCACCGCGTCGGTCGGCCGCACCTGGTTTTGCAGGCGCTGCGCGAATTGCCGCAGCAGTTCATCGCCGACGCGGTGGCCGTGGGTGTCGTTGACCGGCTTGAAGTGGTCGAGGTCGATGTAGAGCAGCCCCATCGAGCCGGCGCTGCCATCGGTGGCCTTGTGCTGCAGAAAGGCATCGAAGCCGGCGCGGTTGAGCAGGCCGGTCAAGGCATCGCGCTCCGACAGCTGAATCAACCGCACCGCCTCTTCCTTGTGGTGCGTGATGTCTTGCGCCACGGCGACGAAGCCGTCGACGCTGTTGTCGTTCCACAGCGGGATGTAGCTGATGCTCAGGTGCTGCGGCGGCGTGGTGCTGGCGTCGCTCTTTTCGAAGCTGACCGTCTCGCCGGCCAGCACCCGCTGCACCCACGGCTCGATGTAAGTGAACTCGCGCGTGCCGGCGATCTGCATCAGCCCCTGGCCGACGATGTGTGCGCGGTCGCGCCCGGACCAGCGCTCGAAGGCGGTGTTGACGAAGCGGTAATGGCCGGTGGCATCGACCACCGCCACCATCGCCGGAATGGCCTCGGTCACCGAGCGCAGCGTCTCGGCCTGCTGCATCAACTGCTGGCGCGCGTTGACGATCGCGGTGATGTCGCGCATCACCGCCGAGTAACGCTGTACCTGACCGGCGGCGTCGCGGTGGGCAATCAGCATGTGGCTGACTGGAATCACGCGCTGATGCTCGACCAGCACCGTTGCTTCGCCGAGCCAGACACCGTTCGCCCGGACCGCCGGAATGATCTCGTTCAGGAAGCGCTCGTTGGTTTCCGGCGTATTGAACTCCGAGACTTCGCGCCCGGCCACGCTCTGCTGCGGGCCGAAACCGAGTGCGCGCCGCACGGCAGGGTTGAGGTAGTGGATGCGGCCGCGCCAGTCGCTTTGCACAACGTAGTCCGGCATGTGGTCGAAGATCTCTGTCAGGTCGCGCAGCGCCCGCTCGGCCGCCACGCGCTCGGTGATGTCGATGCCGGTCGCGTAATAGCCGCGCACCTCGCCGTCCTGTCCGACGTCCGGGATCAGCTGGACCTCCAGCCTGCGCAAATCGCCCTTGATCTGCTCATCGAATTCGAAGCGCTGAGCTTTCCCTTTCAGCACGGCTTGCACATGGGCGGCCAGCGCAGACTGCGCCTGGGCCGACAGCGACTCGCCGGTTTCCGGGCCGGTGAGCTCGGCCCGGGTGTGCCCCAGCACTTCTTCCGGCGGCTTGCCATAACGCTGGCATTGCGCGAGGTTGACGAAGCGGTAGCGGCCTTCGCTGTCGATGTAGGCAATGCGCACCGGCAGGCTGTCGGCGATCTGCCGCATGAAGCGCTCGCTGGCCGCCAGCCGCCACATCAGCTGTTTGCGCTCGGTGATGTCGCGCCCGACCGAATGCAGCATCACCCCGCCGGACGATGCGTCCTGCCGGCTGTTCGTCCAGGCCATCCAGCGGTCGGCGCCATCGCTGTCGGTCATGCGGTTCTCGCCGTGGGCAATCTCCCCGGTCCGCAAAACTTCATTGATCTGGGCCTTCACGGCGGGCAGGTCGTTCGGGTTGACGAAGTCGTAGAGGCTGGTGCCGACCAGCTCATCGGGCGTGTAGCCGAAATGGCGCGCATAGGCCGGGTTGACGTAGACCAGCGTGCCGTCTTCGCGCGCCAACGACACGAGTTCGCTTTGCTCTTCAACAATGGCGCGGTGCTGCTGCTCGCTGGCCGACAGCGACCGTTCATAGCGCGATCGGGCCGCAATGGCCAAGGCGGTCTGTGCAATGCCCAGGGTCAGGGTCAATACCAGCAGCGAGACCGTCCATTCCAGCAGGCGCTTGCTGCGAACGATCTGCTGCATCGTTTCATTGACCAGCTCGTCACGCGTGGCGCGAATGCCATAAAGAACCGCCTCGACCTCGTCGCGGGCGTGTGCCATGTGGCTTTGACCGACATCGCTCAGCACGATCGCCATCGCAGCGTCGGCATGACCCTCCCGATGCAGCTGGATCGTCTCGGCCAGCTCGATGAACTTCAGATCGATCAGCTCATGCGCGCGGCGCGCCCGCTGTTCCAGCGCCGGGTCGGACAACGGCAAGTCGTCCAGCCCCTTCATCATTTTGGGCAGGCGATCGACGGCGCGCTGATACGGCAACAGATAGCTGTCTTTGTGCGTCAGCAGGTAGCCGCGCTGGCCGGTCTCGGCATCGACCATCGTCACCAGCAGGTCCTGCAGCAAACGCAGGTGCATGGCCATCTGACTCTGGCGCACCGAGTTCTTCTGCGTGACATCGGCCTGCTGCGCGAGCATCACGGTGACGGCAATCAGCCCGAGCACCGAGCACAGCAACGCGGCCAGCGTGGCAAACAGCCAGATCTTGCGCCGCTCCCGGGTTGCATCTTCGATGCTGCCAGTGATCAACCGCATACCTCCTGGGCTGGGCGCCCGTTTGTTGTCGGTTTGCCATCGTCCTTGGCGGTTTGCCATCGTCCGCCCGGAGTCTAGAGGCATCAGGTTCCGGATGGGAGCGGGGTGGCCTTCAGCGGCGTGCGACGATGGGTTTTTAGCCTGGAAAGCGCTGCTGCCAATGACGATCAACGATGACATGGCGTGGCCGCAGCAGGTACTCGGCGGCATGGTGACTCCGCACTGGGATTCGGGTAGCTCGACGGGTGACTGCTTCCGCTATGAAGAAGGCGGCCGGTGGTGGCGGGTAGAGCCGCTACAGGGCCGCATTACCGCCACCGATGCGCCTGGCTCGGTTGAGTCAGCGGCCGGGCGATCGTTCGAAGCCTTGCTTGAACCACGGTTTGAACCAGCGCTGCCACCGCGGCTGGAGGCCCGGCTTGGCGCCGAGGGCGGCGTGTTTTTGCACGAAGCGGGTGCCGATCCTTCGGCGGCCTCGCGCATCACGCCGCTGGCTTGCCAGCCGCATTGCAGTTGGTCGGTGCCGCCGCGCGCGTGGAACCCTCGCACTGGCAGGGCCATCGTGCTGGCCGAAGACGCGAGCGCAGTCCATCGCTTGCCGGTGGTCGACTATCAGGCGATCGAGACGGTCGCGTTCGTTCCGTATTCACGCGCCGGCACGCGCGGCGCCGACACCACGGCCTGGCTGGTGGATGGGTTGACGGGCAGTGCCAGGCCCAGTGCCCTGTCGGCCCGTAACGGCGACCTGCTTTGGCATGTGGGCTGGAATGATGATGGCCAGCAGGCCTTCCTGCTTCACCTGTCGCGCGATGGGCGACAGCTGCGGCTGATGGCGCTCGATGTGGCCACCGGCGATGCGCGGCCAATGCTCACCGAATCGTCGGCGACCTTCGTTGCCGGGCTGGACTTCGCCTTCTGCGGCGGCTGGGCAACGCAATTCACCTGGCTCGGCAGCGATGCGGGCTTTCTGTGGCTGTCGGAGCGCGACGGCCATCGCCAGATCTATCGGTATGACAGCGCCGGCCGGTTCATGCAGCAGCTCACCCGGGGCGAAAGCCCGGTGGTTCGCGTCGAAGCGGTCGATGCCGAGCGGGGACGGGTGTTCTTCATCGCGCAGCGTGTGGATGGCATTCCGGCCGAGCGGCATCTGCATGTTTGTCAGCTCGATGGCAGCGGTTCCCGCCAGTTGACACAGTCGGCCCGCCATCACGAGATCCACCTCAGCCCGTCGCTGCGTTATTTCATCGACAACCATTCCAGCCCGCTGCACCCGCCGGTGGCAGAACTGCGCAGCACACTCGGCCCCGATGCGGCCAACGCCGCGGATGCTGCGGGCGCCCCAGCCTTTCTGTTGTCACGCGCGGATGTGTCGCAGCTGGCCGCAGTGCGTGGCCGCGGGCCTCAACTGGCCCAGGTGCTTGCCGATGATGGCCGCACGCGCTTGTGTGCGGCGCTTTATGTCCCACGAGACTTCAATGAAGCCACCCGCTATCCGGTGATCGACTGCATCTACGCCGGGCCGTTCGAGCGCTCGGTGCCAACGCAGTTCGTTCCGCGCATTCAGGCGCTGCTCGCCGAAGCAATCGCGCATCTGGGTTTCGTTGTTGCCGTGATCGATGGCCGCGGCCTGCCCGGCACCAGCAAGGCGAACCAGGATTTCACCCATGGCCGCATCGGCCAGCTGGAGATCGGCGAGCATGTGCAGGTGCTGCAGCAGCTTGCCGCGCAGCGACCGTACATGGACATGGGCCGGGTCGGCGTCATCGGCCATTCCTGGGGCGGCTACTTTGCGCTGCGTGCGATGTTGACCCGGCCCGATGTCTTTAAGGCCGGTGTGGCATCGGCGCCCGGCGAGCTGACCGAGCAGGCCTTCATCATGGAGCCTTACCTCGGCTTGCCCGAAGCCAACCCGCAAGGCTATGCCAAGGGCATGAACACACCGCTGGCCGGCCAACTGCAGGGCCCCTTGCTGCTGGCCCACGGCACGGCCGATGTCAACGCACCGCTGTCGACCACGATGCGCATCGTGCAGGCGCTGGTCACCGCAAACCGGCCGCATGAGCTGATGCTGTTGCCAGGCGTGGGCCATGCGCTGCAGCGCCATCCGTTCTGGCAACAGGCGGTGAGCCGCTTCTTTCTGCGTCACCTGGGCGCGCCGCATCGAGCGGGCGAGGGTGCATGAGCGTGGCGCGGGCAAAGCGGGTTTCGTTTGCAAACGCCTGCCGAAGCCCATGCAACGGACCGGGCGACCCAAGGCGCCTTCGGGCTGGCAGTTTTCTCCAGTCGAGGTAAGGTGATCCGCCAACGACGGCCAGCGTAACGAAGCGGCGCCCGGGTTCATTGAAGCGCGCGCGGGCTGGCGATACCTTCGGGGTCAGCCCCGTCGAACAGGAGACCCCATGCCGAACGACATCTTGCCGCCCCGATGGACGCACCGGCGTGCCGACAAGGCCCGCCGCGTCGCCCGCGTGGCCGCCATGGCCCATGGCCGTGTCGTGCCGACGAATGACATCGTGGCCTTTCTGGAAGCGCTGATCGCGCCGGGCGACCGCGTCGTGCTCGAAGGCAACAACCAGAAGCAGGCCGACTTTCTGTCGCGCTCGCTGGCCCAGGTCGACCCTGCGCGCGTGCATGGCCTGCACATGATCATTCCGAGCGTCAGCCGCGCCGAGCAGCTCGATTTGTTCGAGCGCGGCATTGCGCGCAAGCTCGATTTCTCGTTCGCCGGCGCACAGAGCCTGCGCATCTCGCAGTTCCTTGCCGATGGCGTGCTGGAGATCGGCGCCATCCACACCTACATCGAGTTATACGCGCGCTTGTATGTGGACCTGACGCCGAACGTGGTGCTGGTCGCCGGCTACAAGGCCGACCGTGCCGGCAACCTCTATACCGGCCCGAGCACCGAAGACACGCCCGCGCTGGTGGAGGCGGCGGCATTCCGCGATGGCATCGTCATCGCCCAGGTCAATGAGATCGTCGATGACCTCAGCGAGCTGCCGCGGGTCGACATTCCCGGCAGCTGGGTCGACTTCGTCGTGCAGGCCGACAAGCCCTTCTTCATCGAGCCACTCTTCACCCGCGACCCGCGGCTGATCAAGCCGGTGCATGTGTTGATGGCGATGATGGCGATCCGCGGCATCTACGAGCGCCATCAGGTGCAGTCGCTGAACCACGGCATCGGCTTCAACACCGCGGCGATCGAATTGATCTTGCCGACCTATGGCGAGCAGCTCGGACTCAAAGGCAAGATCTGCCGCCACTGGGCGCTGAACCCGCACCCTTCGCTGATCCCGGCGATCGAAAGCGGCTGGGTCGAGAGCGTGCATTCGTTCGGCGGCGAGCTGGGCATGGAGCGCTATGTGGCGGCGCGGCCCGATGTGTTCTTCACCGGCGCCGATGGCTCGATGCGATCGAACCGTTTGCTGTGCCAACTCGCCGGCCAATATGCGGTCGATCTCTTCATCGGCTCGACCTTGCAGGTCGATGGCGACGGCCATTCGTCGACGGTGACGCGTGGCCGCCTGTCGGGCTTTGGCGGCGCGCCCAACATGGGCCATCAGCCGGGCGGGCGGCGCCATTCGAGCCCAGCCTGGCTCAGCATGCTGCAGACCGACAGCCCGCTGGAACGCGGCCGCAAGCTGGTGGTGCAGATGGTCGAGACCTTTCAGTCGGGCGGCAAGCCGACTTTCGTTGATGAGCTCGATGCGGTGCAAGTGGCGTGCGACGCCGGCATGCCACTGGCGCCGGTGATGATTTATGGCGATGACGTCACGCATGTGCTGACCGAAGAAGGCATTGCTTATCTTTACAAGGCGCAGTCGATCGAGCAGCGCCGGGCGATGATAGCGGCGGTGGCCGGTGTCACGCCGATCGGCCTGCGCCACGACCCGGCCACGACGAGGCAGTTGCGCAGCGATGGCCTGGTCGCGTTGCCGGAAGACCTGGGCGTGGACCGCAATCAGGCCACGCGCTCCTTGCTCGCGGCCAAGAGCATGGCCGATCTGGTCGAGTGGTCGGGTGGCCTGTATGACCCGCCGGCGCGCTTCAGGAGCTGGTGATGCGGCCCGTGCCTAACGAGATTCTGAAGCGAAATACCGAATGCACTCGGCCGACATCCATCGGGCCGCTGCAATGGGGCGCTCTGGCCGTCGATGCCTTGCTCGCTGAAGCGAGGCTTGCGCCGAAGCCGGGCCTGGTCGACAGCCGCGGCAGCGGTGCACATCGCGACCTGAACCTCGCGCTGATGTGCCGCTCGGCGAAAGTGCTGGGCCCGGCATTCACCGCGATGGCCGACGCCGGGCAACGCGCCGGTGCGCCGACCTTGGCGCTGCGCGAAACGCTGGGCCGGCTGGGCCGCGACGCCGAGGCGACGATGATGGCGGCCACCGGTGGCGTCAACACCCACCGTGGCGCGATCTGGGCGATGGGGTTGCTGGTCGCAGCGGCGGCCATCGAAAGGGTTGATGCCGAGCCCCGCGCATCGGCCGAAGCCCGAACCGCGGCTCTGGCTGCAGAGATCGCCCGCCATGCCGACCGCTTCGCGCCAACGCGCACCGGCCACAAGGGCGAGCAGGCCTGTCTGACCTTTCAAGTGAGCGGCGCCCGTGGGCAGGCGCAGGCGGGCTTTCCGCAAGTGATGCTGCAAGGCCTGCCCGAGCTGCGCCGCAGCCGCGCGCGGGGCGACAGTGAAACGGCCGCGCAGCTGAATACCTTGCTGGCCATCATCGGCCGGCTTGACGACACCTGTGTGCTGTCGCGCGGCGGGCCGGCAGCGCTCCACCATCTGCAAGCCAGTGCCGCCGGAGTATTGGCGATGGGCGGCGTGGCCAGCCTGGCGGGCCGGCGCGTGCTGCGCCGCCTGGATGCCGATGCGCTGGCGGCGGGCATCTCGCCGGGCGGTGCGGCCGATCTGCTGGCGGCCACCTTGTTTCTGGATCAGCTCGGCGCCCGCTGGAAACAGGCTGCGCTGCAGGCCTTGGCACAAAGGCCCGCACTTCGCTTCGAGCGGCGGCGCGAGCCTTCTCATTTCAGGAGTTTGCATGGAGAAGCTTGAGTTTCAGTTCAACGCGGGCGAGCCGCCAGCCTCGCGGGCGGTGGTGGGCGTCGTGGGCTCCGGCGACCTCGAAGTGCTGATCGAGCCCGGAGCGGCCGGCCGCACGAGGGTGCGCGTCACGACCTCGGTCGACGGCTACGCGAAGGTGTGGCGAGCGCAGCTCGATCGTGTGTTCAACGGCGATCTGGTCGGGCCGCAAGGCCCCGCGGTCGACATCGAGATCAACGACTTCGGTGCGACGCCGGGCGTTGTCGGCATGCGCATCGCGCAGGCGTTTCAGGCGCTGCGCAGCGCCACGGAAGGCAGGCCATGAACGAAAACATCAGCCCCACGAAAGGTGAGCACACCGACACCAACACCAACACCGGCATCGCTGCGGGCTTGCTGTCACGCCAGAGCTTTGTCGAACTGGACGCGCGCGGCCGGGTGCGGGCGTTGATCGATGCAGGGCGCTTTCGCGAGCTGATCGATCCGTTCGAGCGCATGACCTCGCCCTGGTTGGCGCAGCAGGGCGTTGTGACACAGTCCGATGACGGCGTGGTCATGGCCAAGGGCACGATCGACGGCGAGCCGAGCGTCGTCTTGGCGATCGAAGGCGCCTTTCAGGGCGGCAGCCTCGGTGAAGTGGGCGGCGCGAAGATTGCTGGTGCCTTGGAGCTGGCCGCCGCCGACAACCGCCGCGGCGTGCCGACACGTGCGGTGATCCTGTTCGAGACCGGCGGCGTGCGCCTGCAGGAAGCCAACCTCGGCCTGGCCGCGATTGCCGAGATCCATTCGGCGATCGTCGAGCTGCGGCAGCATCAGCCCGTGATTGGCGTGATCGCCGGCACCGTCGGCTGCTTCGGCGGCATGTCGATTGCCGCAGGCTTGTGCAGTTATCTGGTCGTCACCCGCGAAGCGCGGCTGGGCCTGAACGGGCCGCAGGTGATCGAGCAGGAAGCTGGCATCCATGAATACGATTCGCGCGACCGGCCCTTCATCTGGAGCTTCACCCGCGGCGACCAGCGCTACCGCACCGGCTTTGCCGATGTGCATGTCGATGACGATGTGCAGGCCCTTCGCGGCAGCGTGATCGAGCTGTTCCAGCGCGGGCGGCCGCAGGCGGAACGCAGCGATGCCTTTGCGCACTACCTCGAACGATTGGCAGCCTACGACGCGGCGCAGCAGGCCACGCCGCAAGCGGTGCAAGCGCTGTTGAAGGGAGATGAGAAGGTAGATGCGCGATGAACAGCCCGTTGACTGAAGCGGCCCTGAGCCGTGGCGCGGTTTGGCTCGCGGCACTGACGAACGAGGCGCCGCGTGCGGCATGCTTTCCCGCATCGGTTCAGGTGGCCGATGCCACGCTGAGTGGCCAAGCCGCGCGCTTCATCGCGGTGGTGCCGGATGCGCAAAGCCGCTTTCCGCGTGCGCGCACCGGTGAGGTCGGCTTGATCGAAGGTTGGGCGCTGGCGCAGGCGGTGCATGAGGTGATCAACGCTGATCGCGATGGTGCAAAGCGCAGCATCGTCGCGGTGATCGATGTCAGCAGCCAGGCCTATGGCCGGCGTGAAGAGGCCTTCGGCATCCATCAGGCGCTGGCCGGTGCGGCAGGGGCTTATGCGCAAGCCCGTCTTGCCGGCCATCCGGTGATCGGCTTGATGGTGGGCAAGGCGATGTCGGGCGCTTTTCTCGCGCATGGCTATCAGGCCAACCGCTTGATCGCGTTGAGCGATGCCGGCGTGATGGTGCATGCGATGGGCAAGGCGGCTGCGGCGCGCGTCACGATGCGCAGCGTCGAAGAGCTGGAGCGGCTGGCGGCCGAAGTGCCGCCGATGGCCTACGACATCCAGAGCTTTGCCAGCCTTGGCCTGCTGTGGAAGCTGATCGAGGTGCGCAGCGCCGATCAGCCTGACGTGGCCGATCTGGCGCTCGTGCGCGCGGCCTTGGATGAGGCGCTGCGCGACATCGCGGCCGACCCGAGCCGCGACTTGCGCAGCCGGCTCGGCGGCGTGAACCGGCAGGCTTCATCGCGGGTGCGCGAGAAGCTGCAATCGCAGTGGTGAGCTGACTGTGTCAGCTGGCGTGCGATGACGGAAGCCGCGCGTTGCCCGATCGGCGGGGTTCCCCGGCCGCATGACCTGCTGTGGGTGGCCGATGCCAGCGCATTGCGCCTGGAAGGCGCGCGGCCAAGCTGGGCCAGCGACGGCTGGCTGGTTCAAGCGCCGGTGGTTGTGCGCCGCGCCAGCCTGGCTGATCCGCAGCAATGGCCGGTGGGCCTGCGTGGCCGTGCGCGGCATCAGCGCTGCGCGGCCTGGGTGACGGCTGCGGCGGTG
>CAXTCD010000079.1:0-7833 GCA_964242145.1 uncultured Rhizobacter sp. | reverse complement strand
GCCGACCGGCGCGCCGAAGAACTCGTAGTTGCGGCGGTGCTGCGCGTGCAGACGCCGGAAGACATCGCGGCCCAGTGGCTGCAAGGTGATGCTGAACTGGCGCCGGCCCGGCCTTGTTTTGCAATGTTGCAGCGGCTGGCGCCCGCCTTGAACGGGTTGCCGCTCGCGTGGGGCGTGACCGGTGGCGTCGGCTTCACCTTGGCCAGTGGCATCGATGTGCTGCGCGCGGAAAGTGACCTGGATCTGCGGGTGCGAGCGCCATCGCCTTCATCGGCCGAGGCCTTGCTTGCGCTCGGCGACTTGCTGAACGACATGAACGACGGGCAGGGCGTGCGCGTCGATGTTCAGGTAGAAGCCGCGGCGGGCGCCTTTGCGTTGCAGGAATGGCTGCGCACCGGTGGCCCGGTCTTGCTGAAGACATCGCTCGGCCCGCGGCTGTGCGATGACCCGTGGCAGGCCGAGGCCAAAGAGGTCAAGACCTCGCAAGTCGATAACGCAGCCAAGGCATGAGCACGCTGTTCACCTTCCCCGGCCAGGGTGCGCAACGCGCCGGCATGTTGCATGGCTTGCCCGATGACCGGCAGGTGCGTGACACCTTGACCGAGGCCAGCGACACCCTGCAGCGGGATGTGTTGACGCTGGACAGCGAAGCGGCTTTGCGCTCGACCGTGGCTGCGCAGCTGAGCTTGCTGGTCGCGGGCGTGGCGATGGCACGGCATCTGATCGCGTTGGGCGGCCGGCCCGATGCCGTCGCGGGTTTGTCGATCGGCGCCTATGCCGCCGCCGTGGTGGCCGAGGCACTGGCTTATCGCGACGCGCTGCGGCTGGTGGATCAACGCGCCCGTCTGATGGAGTCGGCCTATCCCGAGGGCTACGGCATGACGGCGATCCTCGGCCTGCAGCAGCCCGTCTTGCAGGCTTTGATCGCGCAGGTTCATGCACCGGATTCGCCGGTGTATCTGGCGAACATGAATGCACCGACGCAGCTGGTGATCGCCGGTGAAAACGCCGCGATGGCGCGCGTGGCGGCGCTGGCGCGTGAGCAAGGTGCGCAAGGCATCAAGCCGATTGCGATCAGCGTGCCGTCGCATTGCGAGTTGCTCGCAGCGCCGGCGCGTGAACTGGAGAAGGCGCTGTCGGCGGTACCGGTTCATCCGCCTCGGCTGCGCTGCTACAGCGCAAGCCTCGGCCGCGAGTTGCGCGACGCCGGGCGCATGGCCCACGATCTGGCGCACAACATGGCCTTGCCGGTGAACTGGCATGAACTCAGCGTGCTGACCAGTGAGCGCGGCGTGGGCCTGGTGGTCGAAATGCCGCCGGGCGAGGTGCTGACGCGTTTGAGCCAAGCGGCGCTGCCGGAGGTGCTGGCCGTGGCGGCGGCAGCTACGCGCAGTGACACAGTCATTGAACTGATGGCGAGGGAGTCTCGGCGCGAAGATGGATCGTGAGAGCCAAAACCTTGCATGACAGGGCGGCAAACCGGTCACCGCTCTCGGGGTCCATCTCAAGCCCAAGCGGGGTCACCCACCCACCAAGGCCTTCACCGAGAAGTACAGCAGCGAGGGCCCGAGCAGGCAGCCCAGGCCGGTGTGGAAGGTGGCGCCCAGCGCGCCATACGGCACGAGCTTGCGATCGGTGGCGGCAAGCCCGGCCGATACGCCGCTGACCGTGCCGGCCAGGCCGCCGAACACCATCGCCGAGCGCGGTGTTTTCAGGCCGAGGAAGCGCGCGGCCATGGGCGTGCCGACCATCACGATGATGGCCTTGACGAGGCCGGTCGCGATGCTCAGCGCCATCACATCCGGGCTGGCGCCGATTGCCTCGCCTGTGACTGGGCCAACAATGTAGGTGACGGCGCCGGCAACGATCGTCGTCATGCTGACGGCATCGGAATAACCCATGCTCCAGGCGACCGACGAGCCGACGATGAACGGCAGCACCGTGCCCAGCAGCAAGGCGATCGCGCCGACCCAGCCGGCCTTGCGGGCCTCGGTCGCTTGTACTTCGAACGCAGTGGCGACGTTCGCGAAGTCGCGCAGCATCGCGCCACCCATCAAGCCGATGCCGCTGAACAAGGAGATGTCGGCCAGCCCCTTGTGGCTACCGGTTTGCAGGCCGCCCCCATAAGCCAGCGCGAGGCCAATGACGATGGCGATCGCCGAGCCGTGCACCCGGCCGAGCGTCAGATGCTTGGAGATCTGCATCGACAGCAGCATCGCGATGCCGACACCGCCGACACTGGTCTTGACGCCCAGGGTCTGGCCTAGCAGGTCACCCCACAGGATTCACAACAGATGGCAGGCCGCAAGCAGCGCGGTTTCATAAATGATCAATTCAATCTCCAAAGGGGTGGCTCGGTGGGCCGGCGGGGTGAGGCTGACCGTGTCACAAAGCCGAGTGGCATGAGCCGCGTGTGGCGTGACCCGAAGGTAGCCGCGATCTCGAGGAGATCAATCAACGCCGGGTGCCGACGTTTACGCTCACCGCAACAATCGCCAGCGTCCGTTTGGCGATGATTGGAGATGCTTGGTGATGAACTCAGGCCAAAAGCGCTTTGCGCGTGACCAGGCGGCACACCGCGGCCAGCGCGAGCAGATTCGGGTCGCGCTCGCGGGTTTGGATGAAATGCAGGCCGATGGTTTGCTGCATTCGATAAGGCGCCGCCAGTGGGATCAACTGAACCTTGTCTCGAAAGACATCGCCGACCCGCCCCGGCAGCAAGGTGCAGCCGATGCCGCCGCTGACGAGGTTCATCAGCGAGAAGATGTCACCGACCGTCATCACCACTTTGGGCGTGAAGCGCGCGACCTTGAAGGCGTCGACGAAACCTTGGTACGTGGCGAAGCCATCACCGAGGCTGACAAAGCGCTCTTCGGCGCAGGCACCCAGATCGACGGCATCGACGCTGGCATATTTCGAGCCCACCGGTGCGGCAAAGAAGATGTCATCGTCAAACAGCGCGATCGATTCGATGCCGGTTTCGGCCACGGGCATCGCAGCCAATACTGCGTCGATCTCACCTTGCTTGAGTTTGAACATCAGGTCGGCGTTGGAGCCCAGCACCAGTTCGGTTTGCAGCCCCGGGCAGCGAGCCTTCAGGTCGATGATGATTCTCGGCACGGTGCGGGCCGTCAACGAATAAAGCGAGCCGATGCGGATCTTGTCGGCCGAATAGCCGCCGGCCTCGCGCGTGGCCTGGATGCCGTCGCTCATCAGTTTCAACACATCGCGCGCCGCAGCAGCCAACACATGCGCTGCGGCGGTGGGGTTTAGATTGCGCCCTTCATGGCGAAACAGCTCGCAGCGCACGCCTTCTTCCAGTGACCGCAGCGCCCGATGCACGCTGACGGCGCTGACATCCAGCCGCTCTGCCGCACGGGCGAGGTTGCCCGTTTCCATGTAAGCCAGAAACACCTCCAGCTTTCGGAAAGTGATTTCCTCGTTCATACGGTCAAGCATGGGGGTTGGTCTGCAGATGCATGGTGGGAATGAGCTGAGGTCTTGGGCGGTGAGGGTACCGATCAACAGAGATGAGGCGGCTTCGTTGGATGCCTCTCTGTCTCTCTCTATATATATATGAGGTCGGATGGAGGGGCGGGTTGCGGGAGCAGAGCGCAGTGATTGTCTCAGCCGAAGGTCGGCATGGAGTGTGTCGTGCCTGAAGCGGTGCTTCTCTGGCATTGCGATTGATCGGAGCCAAAGGTCTCTACATCAGTTCGAGATCGAACTGAATGGGCGGCTCGGATTTTCAGTGCCGGCATCTGAGTTCGTGTACTTGCATATGGGTGGTGCCGGCCCACGAATTTCAATCGGTGTAGGGAAGCTAGCGTGCGTCACAAAGCCAAAGGCCCGGGCTGATGCATCTGCACCGGCCCGGGCCTTTGGTCCTTTGAATCTGCTGGAACTGAGTTGGTTGCACCTCGGTTCAAGCGAAGCTGCGCCGATCAGCGAGCTTGAAAGCCGCGATGACTTCGAGCAACCCGCGGGCCTGCTGCTTCAGGCTTTCGGCGGCGGCCGCACTTTGTTCGACCAGGGCTGCGTTCTGTTGGGTGCCTTGGTCTAGCGACGATACGGCGTTGTTCACTTGAACGATGCCACTGCTTTGTTCGGAGGTGGATGCATTGATTTCCGCCACCAGATCGGTGACGCGGCGAACTTGCGACACGATGTCGGTCATCGTGCTGCCGGCCTCACCGACCAACTGACTGCCAGCCTCGACCTTCTCCACGCTGTCGCCGATCAAGCTCTTGATCTCTTTCGCGGCTTGAGCCGAGCGCTGCGCCAGGCTGCGAACTTCGCCCGCCACCACCGCAAAGCCTCGGCCTTGCTCGCCGGCACGGGCTGCTTCCACCGCAGCATTCAGCGCGAGAATGTTGGTCTGGAAGGCGATGCCGTCAATCACGCCGATGATGTCGCTGATCTTTTTGCTCGATGCGGTGATCTCGCCCATGGTTGCGATCACGCGCTCGACCACTTGGCCACCGCGGCCAGCCACATCGGCCGCCGAACTTGCGAGCTGGCTGGCTTGGCGTGAACTGTCGGCGTTCTGCTGCACGGTCGACGTCATTTCCTGCATCGATGCGGCGGTTTGTTCCAGTGCGCTGGCCTGCTGTTCGGTGCGGCTCGACAAGTCCATGTTGCCGTTGGCGATCTCGGTGGATGCGGTCGCGATGCCGTCGGCCGACTGGCGGACCCGGCCGACCATCACCACCAGGCTTTCGTTCATCCTTTTCAGCGCGGCCAGCAATTGGCCGGTTTCGTCATGACGATCAACCACGATGTGTGAGCTGAGATCACCGGAGGCTACCGCCTCTGCCAGTTTGACCGCGCGTAGCAATGGCTTGGTGACGGCATTGCTGAGGAACCAGCCGAGCGTGCCGGCGGCCAGCGCCGCGGTGACGCAGACGGCGATCGTGATGGCGCGGTCTTGGGCATAAGCCTGATTGGCGGAATGCACGCGAGCCTGGGCCTGCTGATGGTCATATTCGATGTATTCACCCGTGGCGGCCAGCAGAGCTGCCAGCAAAGGTCTGCATTCGGCATTCATTTTCTTGACGGCTTCATCGCGCCGTCCTTCGCCGACCATGCCGACGATTGCCGTCGCCACCGGGTCATAAGCCGCCTCGATCTTTTCGATCTGGGCCACCAAGGAACGGTCGCGGTCGGTCGCATCTTCAGACCTGCCGACAAACTCTTTCAGCTGCGCCAACAGGGCTTTGACGTCTGCATGCGCTTTGCCCACAGCGACGTTCTCCACCTCAAGATCGGCCTTTTCGGTAACGAGCACGAGGTTGCGAGCAGAAATGGCGCGCCGGCTTGCGGCAGCTCGGATGTCGATGGCCATGCGCTCACGCTCCGCAACGCCATTCAGATAGCTTGTGAAGCGATCGTTGGAGCGATTCAACGAGCGCAAAGACAAACTGGAAACCAAGACCACGATGGCCGCCAAAAGGGCAAATCCGAGAAGCAGCTTGGTTTTGACACGAAGGTGGCTGAATGACATAGGGATCCTGTTCGCGAGCGAACGCGCTGCCCTCAGCGGTGGATCAGCATGGGTGAGGGTGTGGCCTCATGCCGACTGGCAATGTGTGAAATAAATCCTGCTGCACTGATTGGTGTATCGGCGGGAGCAAAGCAGGCTTGAGCGGCCATCGACAACTCATTCGTCTCAATTCATGGGCAATCGGAATCTGCGCATGTGAATGGTTAGAACCTGAATCTTGTGTCCAGGTCTCCGGAATCATTTGCTATCCAGTGGCTTCGTGCCTCTTCAGTGGATGAATTGCTGCTTTATCAAGCAGGCTGTTCTTCAAGAAATTCGTGTTTCGATCAGTGGGATACGCTGGAGATTGAATCCTAGGCGGCACGGCGAGGCTCGATGCTCGGAAAAGGCGGCCATGAGTAAGCTTGCTCTGCGGATGACGCAAGTGCGCCGCGGGCCCCTCCCCGGGGCACTTTGCAAGCTTGCTTGTGTGTCACTGGGGGGCAAAGAGCATTCGGCCCACTTCTATTCAGCACAGGCGGGCACGAAGTTTGAACTTGCAGGCGTGGCGACCGCGCAAACAACGACATCTTCTACAGCCGTTTTCTAACCACCAAAATACGCGGATTGAAAACGTTTGCAAAACGGTAGAAAACAATTTGTGCAAATGTCAGATCGGAAGATTATTCCGATGAAATTGCTGCTAAAGCACATACAGCCTTGAAAGGCTAAGTGTGATGGTGGCCCTCCCGGGCGACCATCACACTTCACATCAACTGCCTCAGGCTTTGGACGCTGTACTGCGTGTCCGAGCTTTCGGTTTCGGCTGACTTTGCGTTGCGACCCATTGGCGGCTGGCTTCACGCTTGGCTTTGGTCGCTGCGCGTTGGTAAGCCATTTCGGCTCTGCCACGCATCGCGATCGCCTTCGCTACAGCCAATTGGTACTTCTCCACCGTGTAGGTGTTCTCTGTCCCAATGTAGACACTTTGCCTGCGTGGTGTCTCGCCAAAGCGAGGCAGAGAAACAGACAGGCTGCAATCGCGAACCTTAGCTCCCTTGCGCAAGCGGACAACCGGTCCAGAGATACCGACTGGAAGGTCGCTGCTCTTGTTGTTCGCGGGCTGCTGCGGCAATTTAGATGGCGCTGGCAAACGTGCGATGCGATAGAGCAGTTCCTTGGTAGCCAAGGCCAATGCTGCGGCGGCTCCGCTGCCGTCTTGACTGTGATCAGAGAAAAGCTTAGTTCCTCCGTATCTCAGTTGCCACCCGTGAGTGGCTCGATGATCAATGCGCTGGATGCCTTGAGGCACCTCGAAGTGCTCGCCGGTAAAGATAACGACGTCTCGTATTTTCATGGGATTCCTAATGTTGCGTGAACCCCCCCTGTACATAGCTCTAGTTTAAAGACCTCTGATGACCAATGGGGACCCGGGGAAATTCGCTTCTCGTGCAAAAGTCGTGTGACTTATCCAATTCGTTCCATAACTTGACGTTTGTATGAACAATGAAAAGAGCCTTCGGACCCGCTTCGAGAGCGGTATCTGTTGATACGAGCTGAGCTTGAAATGGTTCACTACCTTCATGTTTCCTCTGATGCCGTGAATACATGTTGATGCAGATAGAGAGCTTGGACACTCCGGTCGGGCCGCCAGTTAACTTCTTTAAAGTTGGTGTTGTTCTGCAGACGATTGGTGCGTGGGAAGTTTTTCCATGGTGCGCTTTTCACGATGCTGCGGTGTTGCGTTACGTTAATCAACGTGAAGTTAGCGAGCGGTCGCCTCCATGCTTATCTCAACCCTTATCTGTATCTGAATGGATGCCTTGGAGTTAATGTTTGTTGAGGTATCGTTTTCTTGGTCATGCGCCTATGTGGTGCAAGGCCTTGCACCGTGGGCCAATCTGACTGGAGCGAAGGTGGCGCGAGCGTGCACGAGTCCGAGCTGTTATTGAGCTAGCGCTGCCTGTAAGCATCGATAAATCGTGCTTGAACTGGCAGTGATGCCGTTTGCACAGAAGGTTTGATACAAAACGTGTACGCAAAGAAGTGTTGCGCGGGGGTCTATCACGTTTTTGGACGCATATAGGTGAGCTAGCCGGTACTCTGTTTTCCGATCAACGCAACGTGCATCACTGAGTGACTTCAAGCCTGTTGACTGAAAAGATAACAGTCTGTAAATCTCGCCTTTGCTGTTGCTAGGAGTCCATCGAGTACACCTTATGGAGATGCGTTACATCTATAGGCGCCATCGGTCATTTCTAAAGAGCCCTAAAGGAGGGGGACGTTAGAGCCTGTGCCGGTCGCGGTAGGGACGGAGATTGCTCTCCGCCCCCCGCACAGATCCGTACGTG
>CAXTCD010000078.1:0-22772 GCA_964242145.1 uncultured Rhizobacter sp. | reverse complement strand
TAAATTGAGGTCAAACCACTGCTTTCGCTTTGCAACTCTTTGGACGCCGCCCTGCCTGCCATCCCTCCCCTATCGTCAAACCGACTTCCAACCGACGTCGCCGACGATTCCTGAGACACGGCCAGCCCTTCAGCGAGCGCTGCCCCTTGTTCAAAGCGATGGGCCAAACCCATCTGCACCGCAGAAATCCGATGGACACGTTGCGCGCTCAGCGAATCTGCCGGCAACGAAATCGATGAGTTCAGCGCCCGCGAACAAGGCGGCATCTCAAACACTTGCAACGACTGCAAGCAAGGAGGCGCCTTCAATGAATGCGCTATCGCAGGCCGTGCTCAATAAATTCACCGCGAAGTTCCCGCAAATCACAGACCACGCCAAGGTCCAGCTGGAGCAGCAGCTGTCTGAGTTCATGAAACTGCCGGTTGTCGCGCGATATTTATCCAATCCGGATGGATCGGCAGGCCACCTCGAAGGAACCCCGAAAGGCGAACTGGCGCCAAACATTGAATTTCAGAAGACCATCGGTTCGTTCGTGGCGCTCAAAGCCCTGATGTCGGGCGCCCAGATTTTCGAAGGCCGGCCGAACGATCCGAAATCGCTGGAGCACAAAATGCGCTCCGCCCTGGACTCCGTCAACACCCATTTCCAGAATGAATCAGGCGGCAAGCTCTCCGACTTCGAGCCGCTGACCGACGGTACTGGCAATGCATGACGTGATGAAGTCAACGCACATGGGCCAAGTCGTCGAGAACAGCCTGAAATCTGGCTCAATCCAGATGGGCTTGAAAACCTGCTCGGCTCAACGATTCAGCCGACTGGACCATGACGCAAAGCTGCATGTGGCGATGCATGTGATGGGACACGAGGTTGAACAAGGCACAGACACCCAGCACGACTCGGTCACGCGTCAATTCTTCGCAGAACACCAGATCAACAGCGGCGAGCACAAGCCACTGATGGACGTCATGAAAGGCATGTGGGGCCTGAAGCTCAATGGCCTGCAGCTCAATCAAGCCAAGTGCCACCCGGAGCAGCTCAAGCCGTTGCTCCATCAGGCAGCGAACGCCTCAGGCAGCGAATTCAAGAACCTGCAAGCCAACCTCAAGGCTTACTCCATTCATGAACTGACCGACTTGTTGGGCGCAGCCAACCCCTTTCTTTCTCTGCTACCGGGACCCGTCATTAACAAAGCATCTGGGGTCTTCGACATATTGCACGCAGAGATGGCTTCATTGCATTGGAAGCCTGCAACCGACATCAATGCCAACGCGCAGTAAATCTACAACAAAGTACTGCCTCCACTGAACGACGACCTGCAGAAATCCATCAAAGCAGCTTTCCCTGGCAAGCCACAAGCGGCCACGCTGGTTTCGAAGTTCGCAGCGATGTCGCGGTCCCACATCAGCAAGCCCGAGGTCGGCAAGGCCCTGATCAGCGCGATGGCCCAATTGCAGAAGCAGGAGGGCAAGGCCTTTGATCAGCTGTTGAACAACCTGGGCAATACGCAGCAGAAGGCCTACGTCTACTACCTGCCGTCTCTGATCGAAAACTTGAAAGACAAGCTCCTGGGGAAGGGCGTCGACTTCAACGAGAGCATCACGCAGGATGCGTCTCACCTCCTCCATACGCTCAGCAAGATCGGGCAAGTGGCCGAGCAGGTCATCGACAGCCACGGTGGGCACGCGAAATTGGAACAGACTTACGGCACTGATTTCGTCAATGCGCGCGAGGCCTGCGTGGCCGTCACGAAGATGTCGGCTGAAGACTTGCGCAGCCCGGCGAGCCTGAACGTCCATGCCGACGGGAACTCGCTCACATTGAAAAAGTCGGAAGCGGGCGTGGCCTGATCGTCCGCAGCGTGCCGTGAACAAGATGTGCACGGCACGAACCACCGGTTCGGTGGCTCAGTTTGCTGCGTCCATCACGCCTGACAGCTTCGCGTATTGCAGCAGCATGATGGTCTTGCCATCGCGGATCTCGCCGCGCGCCACCATCGCGAGCGCTTCGTCCAGCGTGGGCTCAAGCACCTCGATGTCTTCGCCTTCATGCGCTTCACCGCCGCCTTGCGAGACCTTGTCGCGCGGCTCATAGGCGCCTACGAAGAAGAACAGGCGCTCGGTCACCGAACCGGGGCTCATGTAAGCCTCGAACACTTTGTGCACGTCGGCAATGCGGTAGCCGGTTTCTTCTTCGGTCTCACGACGGATGCAGATCGCGGGGTCGTCTTGATCGAGCAGGCCCGCGCAAGCCTCGATCAGCAGGCCATCGGGCTGGCCGTTCACATAAGCCGGGAAGCGGAACTGGCGCGTCAGCACGACTGTTTGCCGCGCCCGGTTGTACAGCAGGATGGTCGCGCCATTGCCGCGGTCATAGGTTTCTCGACTCTGGCGTTGCCAGCTGCCGTCGCAGCGCTGCAGGTCAAACGTGGTTTTCTTCAGCACGTACCAGTCGTCTGACAACACCTTCACTTCGGCAATGCGGACGCGGTCTGACATGGCAATCCTTCGATTTTTCAGAGTTGGCGCGCCAAAATCATATCGTGCAACTTCATGCAAATTCAAGAATATTCGTGCAATTCGCAATTACCATCAAGCATGCTCACCGAACAACGCAAACAGCAAATCCTCAAGCGTCTGCAAGACGATGGCGAGATCGTTGCCAAGTCACTGAGTGGGGAATGGGGCCTGTCGGAAGACACGATTCGCCGCGATCTGCGCACGCTCGCTGCCGAAGGCCTGCTGCAGCGTGTACATGGCGGAGCACTTCCCGCTTCACCGGCGGTGGCCGACTTTGCGGCGCGCAGCCAGATGCAACCCGAAGCCAAGCAGTCGATCGCACGCACAGCCGCTGCGATGGTGCGCTCCGGCCAGGTGGTGTTCATCGATGGCGGCACCACGTGCCAGCAACTGACGCGCGCGCTGCCGCTGGACCTGAACGCCATCGTGGTCACGCACAGCCCGACGATCGCCGTCGAATTGCTTGCTCACCGGGTCGAGGTGGTAGTGATCGGCGGGCGCTTGTTCAAGCACTCGGTGGTCGCGGTGGGCGCGGGCGCACTCGAAGGCATTCAGCGCATCCATGCCGATCTCTATTTCATGGGCGTGACCGGCATCCATCCCAAGATCGGCCTGACGACCGGTGACCTGGAAGAAGCCCACATCAAGCGCGCGCTGATGGCGCAGGCCGCAGAGACCTGGGTTCTGGCCAGTGCCGAGAAACTTCAGACCGCATCGAGTTGCGTGATCGCGCCTTGCACGGAAGCGACTGGCCTGATCGTCGAGCCCGGTTCACGCAAGCGAGACACCGCGGTGTTCGAGAATCTCGGCTTGGCGATTCATCGCGGCTGATCGAAGCCGGTCGACATTGCACCAAGGGAGAGTTTTCCCAAGCGGCATCATCGGCAGGTGCGCCATCCCGGCAAGCCGCGCTTCATTTCGCCACCTTCGCATAAACCCCTTTCAGGCTGACCCGCGACAGCCACATGCTGTCCTGGCAGTCGTAGTCGATCGGGCTTTTGCTTTCCTCTTTGTCGTGGTAACTAACGATCTCGATGACCGCATTCGCGCCGAGCGCCTTGGCTTTGGCCTGCAAGGCCTGCAGGGCTTTCAGCGCGGCTGCCATGCAACCCCGCTCGGGCGACTTGTTGACGCCGTTGACGGCCTGGCTGGTCATTCCGACATTGCGCTTCTCCAGCACGGCCGGCGTTTTGCTGCCCGCCAGATAGAAGCGCACCGAACCATCAAGACCGGCCTGTACCTCCGGGCTGACCAGCAGATCCTGGAACGACAGGTGCACTGTGTCATTTCGCGCCGAGGCCGGGCCGGCCAGGCACGCTGCCCACAAGCAAAGAACCAAAGCCTTCTTCATGCGAGTCTCCTGGGTTGTTCCCGTGGGGTTCATCCTGAGGACCAAATCCCGAGCGGCCAGGTCAGTGCCATGACCCGTGCGATCGCTACTTCTTGAGCAAGTCTTCTGCGCCGCTCGGGCCGCCAACGAGTTCTGCGTAGTTGACCGTGGTGTAGGTGCTCATCAATTCCACCAGCCGCTTGATCATTTGCCGGTCCATCGCGCCAAGCGAAAAGGTGCCGCTCAGCGCCGCGGCACGCTGATAGAACACCGGTTCGGCCAGACGCTCGCCGGTCTGCACATCGGTGAAGCGCAACTTGAACACCGCCACCGATGCGCCGGGAAACGGCCCGGCGAAAACGCGCGCCGCGGTGCCGATCAACTTGGCATCGGCGCACACCGGCTCGATCGCCAGCGTGCCGCGTGCGGCCGGCTTTTCCCAGGTGCGCAGCGTGCCGGCCAACCGAGCCCGCAGTTGAATGTCGAGGGCTTCGATCATTTGGCTGGCGCCATGCTGCTGGTTGCAGCCCTCGGCCTTGTTGGTCCAGCGCAGATCGAACTTCGAATACTCGTTGAAGCGCAGCTTCGGCGGTTGGTTCAACTCGTCTTTCGGCGGCACCACCTGGGTCGCGCAGGCTCCCAGGGCTACAAGGCTCGCACCCGCGATCGCCAGCATGGCAAGCGCAACCCCGCTGCGGCCCGGAGGGCGATGGCTCATGGCGGTCTCCCGGTTCAAGGCCTTCTGAAAACCAAGGACGTATTGATACCACCAAATGCAAAGTTATTGCTCATGACCACGTCGGTCTGCAGATCGCGGCCCGCGCCGGTGAGGTAATCGAGCGGCGCGCAACGTGGATCGACCTGGTCGAGATTGACGGTTGGCGCGAACCAGCCCTCGCGCATCATCTCGATCGTCATCCACGCCTCGAGCGCGCCGCAAGCGCCCAGCGTGTGCCCCATGTAGCTCTTCAATGAGCTGATCGGCATGCGCTCACCGAAGACGGCATGCGTGGCGGCCGATTCGGCGATGTCGCCATGACCGGTCGCGGTGCCATGGGCGTTGACGTAGCCGATGGCCTCGGCCGGCAGCTCGGCCTCACGCAGCGCGATGCGCATCGCCTGCGCCATCGTCACGGCGTTCGGCTGCGTCACATGCGTGCCATCGCTGTTGGTGCCGTAGCCGATCAATTCGGCATGAATGCGCGCGCCACGTGCCAGCGCATGCTCCCGCTCCTCAAGCACCAGCGTGCAGGCGCCTTCGCCGAGCACCAGGCCGTCGCGAGCCGTATCGAAGGGGCGAGGCGTCAATGCGGGCTGATCGTTTTTCACGCTGGTTGCGAACAGCGTGTCGAACACCGCCGCTTCGGTGGCATCGAGTTCTTCAGCGCCACCCGCCAACATCGCCAGCTGCTTGCCGGACTGGATCGCTTCGAACGCATAGCCGATGCCCTGGCTGCCCGAGGTGCAGGCGCTCGAGGTCGTGATCACGCGGCCGGCCAGGCCGAAGAACACTCCGATGTTGACCGCCGCGGTGTGCGACATCATCTTGATGTAGGTGTTGGCGTTGATGCCTTCGGTGGTCTTGCCGAGGATCATGCGGCCGAAGTCACCGATCGCCGCAGGCGTGCCGGCCGACGAGCCATACGACACGCCCACCTGACCGCTGCGCAGCAAGGGCGAGCCGAGCAAGCCGGCATCGATCAACGCCAGCTCGCTGGCCCGCGTGCCCATCAGCGCGACGCGGCCCATGCTGCGCATCGACTTGCGGTTGTAATGCGCCGGCAATTCGAAGGCCTGCGCCGGCACGCCCAGCTGCGTATGCAGGCCGTCATACGCCTGCCAGTCGGCCATCACCTGCACCACATTGCGCAGGCTGCGCAGCTGCGCATAAACCGTCGGCCAGTCGTGGCCGAGCGGGCTCAAGGCACCGATGCCGGTGACCACCACACGCCGCTTCGACGAGCCGCTCATCCGACCAAACCTCCGTTGACCGAGATCACCTGGCGCGTGATGTAGCCCGCATCGGCCGACATCAAAAACGCCACCAGCGCCGCGACTTCATCGGGTGTGCCCAGGCGGCGCATCGGAATGCCGGGCAACGCGGCATCGCGCACTTCGTCGCTGATCATCTCGGTATCGATCAGGCCGGGCGCCACGCAATTGACGGTGATCTGCCGCTTGGCCAACTCGATCGCCAGCGCCTTGCTCGCACCGATGATGCCGGCCTTCGCCGCGCTGTAATTGGTTTGCCCGCGGTTGCCGACCAGCCCCGAAACCGAGGCCAGCGTGACGATGCGGCCCGGCTTGCGCCGTTGCACCATCGGCATCACGACGGGGTTCAGCACGTTGTAGAACGCATCGAGGTTGGTGTGGATGACCTGATCCCAATCGTCGCCGCTCATCGCCGGAAACGCGTTATCGCGCGCGATGCCTGCGTTGCAGACGACGCCGTAATAAGCGCCATGGGCCTGCACATCGGCCAACAGAGCTTCTGATGCAGCGGCACGATCGGCCACGTCGAACACCAGCACCCGGGCCTGCCGGCCCAGCGCGCGCACCTCTTCGGCCACCGCCTGCGCCTGCTCAATGCCACTGCGGCAATGCAGCGCCACATCGTGGCCGGCGCGCGCGAGGCGAAGCGCGATGGCGCGGCCGATGCCGCGGCTGGAGCCGGTGACTAGCACGTGTTGATCGGTCATGGCGCTTGGAATGAAGTCAGGAAGGAGGCGGCTAACAAGGCAGCAGCGCCTTGGGTGGCACTCGCACGGAACACAACGAGATTGTCCGCCGGATGGGCTGAGCCAGGTTCAGGTCATGGCCACGCCCACCGCTTGACGCACCGGGATGCCCGACGGATCAAAACCTTCGAGGCAGAACACATTGATGCCCAGATGGTCCGGCGTGACGCGCTTGCGATGGAAGGGATAGATGCCGCACACCTTGCAGAAGAAATGGCGGGCAGTGCACGTATGGAACTGGTATTCGGTCAGCGACGCTTCGCCAGCCAGCAGTTTGAATTGGTCTTGATGCACCTTCACCATCAGCGCATTTTTTTTCCGGCAGATCGAGCAGTCACATTGCGTGAGCTCAGGAAAGTCGGTCTCGATCTCGAAGCGAACAGCGCCGCAATGGCAGGCGCCTTGATAACGTTGCATCGGTCGGCGTTCCGGCGGGTGCGCTGGTGGATGCGCTGGTTGGCGCGGTGCTTGGCGTTCTGATCGGTTTTCCATCGGGGTCTTTCTGCAGAGCGTGACATGGGAGGGTTTCAGCGGAGCGCCGATCGATGGGTCATGACGCCATGAATACGCCTGGTCAGATGATGACGAGCCCTGCCTTAGCTCAGTTGTTCATCAAAAACCCGGCACTATCTTCAGGCTCGAACACCGTGACCCGCGCGGTGGCCAACACCTCGTCCGCCTGCAGGATGCGGCAGTCGAACATGCCGAGGCCGGCATCGCTGACGAACTCATGGGCCGCTTCGATGCGCAGCACCGCGCCACACGCAAAGCCGTCGCAGTGCACTTCGAAGCGCCGGCTGCCGAGCAGGAAGCCGAAGCGTGGCGGCTGGTCTTCACGGCGCCCTCGCGCGCCTGACCAGGCAGCCACGGTTTGCGCCATGTATTCGATGCCGACCCAAGAAGGCACCTGGCCGTCATGCACGAAGAGGCCATCGAAAGGCACCCGCACTTCAGCCACTGCATGGTGGGCATCAACCTCGATCAGCCGGCTCAACAGCAACATCGCGCCGCGGTGCGGCACATAAGCTTCGATTGGATCAAGCCCGGCCGGCGCGAGGCGGTCATCAGGCGGGCCGAACTCACTTATCTCTTTCATTTCACCCATCATTCAGCGCGTTATCGAGAAAGCTCAGGAAGCGGATGTTCGACTTCAGTTGCCGAACAGCAAGGTGGCATTGCTGCCGCCAAAGGCAAAAGAGTTGCTGAGCACGTAGCGCGGCGTGCGGCCCAAGGCCATGCCCGGCTCGGCCAGGCACAAGGGCGCCAAGGCCGGGTCACACACGCCATCCCACCAGTGTGGCGGCAGGCGGCCGCCGGGGTTGCCGACCAAAGTCATCCAGGCGATCGCAGCTTCTACCGCACCGGCGGCAGCCAAGGCGTGACCGGTCAAAGGCTTGGTCGACCCGGCTGGCACCTTCAGGCCCAGCACCTCGGCCACCGCGATGCACTCCATCGCATCGTTATGCGGCGTCGCGGTGCCGTGCAGGTTGATGTAGTCGATCACAGTGGCAGCCACTCCGGCGCGTTGCAAAGCCTGCTGCATTGCATTGACCGCGCCACGGCCGCTCGGGTCGGGCGCAGACATGTGGTGCGCATCCGAACTTTCACCCCAGCCGGCCAGGCGCAGCGGGCCTTCGTCGCGGCTCATCAGAAACAGCGCCGCGCCTTCGCCGAGGTTGATGCCACGGCGATTCAGCGACAGCGGATTGCAACGCACGGCTGACACCGATTCCAGTGCGCTGAAGCCGGCGATCGTGAAACGGCACAAGGCATCGACGCCGCCGGCGATCACCGCATCGGCCAGCCCGGCGCGCAGCAGCCGCGCGCCCGAGGCCAGCGCCTTCGCACCCGACGAGCAGGCCGTGGAAACCACATGCGCCGGGCCACACACGCCCAGCGCCCGCGCCAGGTAATCGGCCGCGCTGCCCATCTCCTGCTGCGCATAGTCAAAGCCTTCGGGCCAGCGGCCCTCGCGCAGTTGCTGCAGCACCGCGCGCTCGCCCTCTTCCACGCCAGACGTGCTAACGCCCAAAACGATCGCCATCCGATGCGGGCCATGGCGCGAGATCGCAACCTGGGCCGGCGCTTGAAGATCGGCCATGGCCGCGGCGAGCATCGCGTTGTTTCGGCTGCGTTGAGCGGGCGGCGCGGCGCTCAACCCCGGCAGCTCGCCCGGCACGCGGCCCAGCGCCAAAGGCCGGCCCGGCGTGTAGACGTCCGACTCGGCCACGCCGCCCGGCTGTGCCGCAAACAAGCCCTCGCGCACCGCCGCTTCGCCCTGGCCGAGCGCGCACACGACGCCCATCGCGTTGAGATAAACCGTGCTCACGGCCCCGCCTCCAGCGGGCGCGATTCAATGTGGATGCGGTAGCCCTCGCGCAGCTGCGCCAGCTCGGCTTGCAGCGGTGACGGATAGCTGATGGTGACAACCGCCTCACCACGCTGGCGCAGCACGCGCTCGCGCGCGTTGCTGTCGAGCGACCAGCCTTCGGGCAAGGCCGCGCGGATCGCTTCGGCCGGCCACAGCACCAGTTGCAGATCACTCAAAGTGCGGTCGGCCCGCAAGGCCTCGGGCAGCCAAGGGGCGCGCGTTTCGCTCAGCTCGTTGCCATCCCACGACAAGCGCGCCACGGTTTGACCCAGGCTCAGCAGCGCCATGCGCACCGAGCTGGCATCGGCTTCGAGGATCAAGTCCAGGTGCTGCGGCGCGTCAGGCCGGGCCGGCAAGCTCACGTCCAGCGATTGCTGCAGCGCCAGCATTCGCCCGAGCGAGGCTGGCGACAGGCGCAGCAGCGGCGCCGGCTCGGGCCGGGTGGGCGGCGTGTGCACGCAGGCCGACACGCCCAGCATCGCGAGCAGCGCCGCGCCCGCCAGCGCGATCTTCATGGCGTTGATCTGTCTTGTTAGCTTCATGGGCAGCGAGCCACCCCGCCTTAGCAAAGCCAAGACTGAAGATTGCGAAAAGGCCAGAGGGTTCACAGCAGGCTTTCGATGTCGGCTCAGGCGTCGGTCGAGGGCACCGGGTCGCCCTCCTGCCGCAAACAGGGGGCGAGCAACCAGACGAAGGCAATGCCGAACAACAGCGTCAGGCCAAAGGCGCGCAAGGCCGGCGTGCTCGACAGGCCCAACAGCCCGAACGACAGCCAGGTGCTCGCCGCACCCAACACAACCGCCAGCCAGGCCGAGGCATCGCCACGGTGCTCTTGCAGAAAGATGCCGTAGTCGACACCGGTGCCGAGCAACAACGCCAGCGCCAGCACGTTGAACAGCTGGAAAGGTTGGCCGAGCCAGCCGAGTGCGGCCAAGCTCAGCACCGAGGCCAGCAAGGTCGGAACCCAGGCCCGCCATGCTTGCCGGCCAAAGCGCCAGACCAGCGCCGCCAGCACGGCGCCATGGCCGAGCAGCAGCAGCCAGCTCATCGAGCCTCGGTAACGCGCCAGCAGCGACGACACCTCGGCCGTCTTGTCGACCCAGCGCACGCCCGGCAAGCCTTGCGCAGTGGCGGCCAATGACGACAGCAGCGACGGGTCGTTCAAGCCGCGCAGCATCACGACGCTGGTCTGCGCGCCGTTGATGTCGCCGAGCCACAAGTCGCGCGCCGGGGCCGAGACCCGATCGGCCAGCCAGGTGTTGATCAACAAGGGCTGGGCGCTGAATGCAGGCCGCGCCAGGCTCTCACCGAGTGCACTGTTCACACCGGCCAGAACCTGGCTTTCGACAGCCGCGCTGAGCGCGGCATCGGCCGCTTGCCGTGTCAGTGACGGTACCCAGTCAGACACCGCGCGATAGCCCGCCAGGCGGCCGTCCTGGGTCAAGGCATCGAGCTTTTCCTTCAAGGCCTCTTCACGCTGCAACACCTCATCGGCGGTGGCGCCGCGCACCAGATAAAACTGCGCCGGGCTCGCCACGCCGAGCAAGCGGCCGACCTCGCGCTGCGCGCTGATCAACTCGGCCGGCGAGCCTTGCAGCTGGCGAATGTCGTCATTGGTGTGCAGGCGCAGCAAGCCACCGATCACCATGGCCATGAGCAAGGCATGGCCGATCAGGGCACGGCGCGTCAACGCCAGCCGCGGCCAGCGCGCGAGGCTGCCCGCAATAACGCTCGCGAAGCGGCTGGTCTTCATCGCGCCGCGGTCCAGCCACGGGAACCAGCAGACCGCGGTCACGAAGGTCGCCACCAACCCGACTGCCGAAAACAAGGCCATCTGCCGAAGCCCCGGAAAGGGCGCGAGACCCAGCGCCAGATAAGCCAGCACGCTGGTCATCAACGCCAGCACGAGGCCGGGTAGCAACTGACGCATCAGCGTGCGTGGCGCGGTCGCGGGGTGGCCCTGGCGAGTCGCGAAGTAATGAATGCCGTAGTCCTCGGCCACACCGACCAGGCTGGCCCCGAACACCAGCGTGATCAGGTGGACCTCGCCAAACACCCAGGCGGTGACCGACAGCGCCGTGGCCACGCCGATCAGCAGCGACAAGCCCACCAGCGCCATTTGCCATAGCGAGCGAAAGGCCAGCCAGACCAGCAACAACACCGCTGCCAGCGAACCCCAGCCGATGGTGTTGATCTCCAGATTGGCGCGCACGGCCGCGGCTTCGGCATGCAGGGGCAGGCCGGCCATCAACACCTGCAGGCCCGGTGCGGCCTGCTGCGCCGCGCCCGTGGCCTGGTTCAAGGCCTCGCCGTAAACCGCATTGCCGCTCAGCGCGAAGGCCGAGCCGGTGATTTCATAAGGTAGCACCAGCCAATCGCGGCCGGCGTCGTGAACCCATAACTCGCCATCGCGCAGCCGGGCCCGCGTGTCGCCGGCGCGCGTGGCCCACCACTGCGGCCACAGGCCCAGTGGGTCGGCCGCAAAGCCGGACATCTTGGCACCGGCGGCCGGCTGATAAAGCGACGCCAGCGCGCCTTGCAGCCACTGGCTTGCCGAGGCGGTTGCAAGTTGCTCGCGCTGGGTCGGCGTCAACAGGCGATCACGCCAGGGGCGATAGAAATCGACCGCATGCGACAGCGCGGCCGCATCGACTGAGGCCAGCGGCTGCAGCGGTGGCTTCAGCTCGGCCCATCGGCTGCGCCAGGCCTGCGCTGCCGCCCGTGTGGCGGCCCAATCGGAGGCGCCGAGCATCACGATGACTTGGCGCGACACCCGATCGGCCAGCTTGCGCGTGGCCAGTGAAACTTCGGGCGCCTGCTCGTTCTCGGGTAGCAGCGCCAGCACATCGGTGTTGAGCGGTGCGCCCTGCCAAAAGCGCCACTGGTGCGCACCGACCGCCAGCACGAACAGCAGCCACAGCAAGGCCGCGCCCGCCCACAGGCGCGCGGGCTTGCGGGCTGCATTCGGCGCGTCCAACGCGGTATCCAAGGGCTCGCTCGCGGGCGCATTCATGCGACGGCCTTGTCAGGAAGTGCGCCGTTCATCGAACCCTGCCGATCCGCTCACTCAAAGCGGGCCGCCTCTTCGGGGCTCAGCTTCTGCCCCGTGGCCTGGGCCGAAAAACGGATGACGGTGACATCGCCCAGCGCCTCGCTCAGCTTCACCTGGTTGACGAAGCGAACGCCTTCGAGATCGATGCGCGTCACCCATTGCGCAAGCGCCGCATCGCGCGGCACCAGGCCCAGGCTCCAGGCGTCGGCGCCTTTCAGTTCGCCTTCGATGCGAAAGCGCTGCGACAAGGTCTGCAGATCGGCCGCCATCAGCGCGAACAGCATCTCGTTGATGGCGCGCAATGCCGGTTCATCAGTCGCATTCATCTGGCTCGACACCTGGCCGTCGGCCCGGCGAGACACCATGCGCTCACGCGTGACCACCAGGCTCGATGCAAACGGCTCGCGGGTGCGCCACACCACGCCACGCTCGTGTGCCACGAGGTAGTCGCCACGCGAGACCAGCGGGTTCTTGAAGCCCTTCAAGGTCTTGCGCTGCTCGAACTCGCCGCGCAGCACCGGCGCATCCGCCAGGCGCTGGCGAACCTGCGTCAGCAGCGCTGGCGCCGCCTCCGCAGCCCACAGCGGCATCGCGACAAAACTCAGGCATGGCAGGTACAGCAACAGGCCACGCCGCTTCATGGCGCTACCCCGAGGCGTTGCCACAGGACCGGTGGGCAGACGAAGCACATCTCGCGTGTCGCGAGGTCCACCGCGACCTGGATGGTCGAGGCCTGCGTCAGCTTGTCGCCGCTGAGGGCATCGCGAATCACATACTGCATGCGCAAGCGGTTCTCCCATTCAACGATCTCGGCCCGCACCCGCAGGCGCTGCCCGAGCACGGCCGGGCGAACGTATTTCAAGCGCAGGTCGACGATTGGCCAGCCATAGCCAGACTCCCGCATCTGGCGGTAGCCGTAGTCGAAGCGGTCGAACAGCGCGGTGCGTACGACTTCCATGTATTTGACATAGTGGCCGTGCCAGACGATCTCCATCGGGTCGATGTCATAGAACTCCGGCGCGAGTTCGACCTCCTGGCTCAAGTCAGGCTTCATACAGCGCCCAGGCGTGGCTGCGTTGCGCTGCGATCAGCGCCTGCAGATCGCGGTCGAGCGCGCGGTCTTCAACGACCAAGGCAATGCGCGCCTCGAGGTCGGCCACAAACTCGGTCAGCGCCGGACCAAGGTGCAGCTGCGGGTCGATCTCGCGGCGCAGCGCGATGGCCTGGCGGGCGGCGATCAGCATCGCCGCGGCCACCTGCTCCGTCAGCTCGATCACGCGCAGCGCATCGCGCGCGGCGATCGTGCCCATGCTGACCTTGTCCTGGTTGTGGCATTCGGTGGAGCGCGAGAACACCGAGGCCGGCATCGTCAGCTTCAAGGCCTCGGCCGTCCAGGCCGATACGCTGATCTGCACGGCCTTCAGCCCGTGGTTGATCGCCGCACGCGGCCCGCTCGCTCCCGACAGATTGGCCGGCAGGCCGTTGTTGTAGCGGCTATCGACCAGCAACGCGAGCTGGCGGTCCAGCAGATCGGCGAGGTTGGCGACGGCCGTCTTCAAGCCGTCCATCGCGAATGCGATGTGGCCGCCATAGAAATGGCCGCCATGCAGCACCACTTCGCGATCGACATCGATCAGCGGGTTGTCGTTCGCGCTGTTCAACTCGTTTTCGATCTGCGTGCGAAAGAAGGGCAAGGCATCTTCGAGCACGCCAATCACATGCGGCGCACAACGCAGCGAATAGCGGTCTTGCAGGCGTTCCTCATTGCGCGCCGGGCGCTGGCTTTCGAGGTCGGCGCGGATGCGCGCGGCCACGCGCTGCTGCCCCGCATGCGGCTTCAGTGCGAACAGGGCTTCATCGAAGTGATGCGCGTTGCCGGCGCTCGCCAGCACGTTGCAGGCGGTCAGGCGTGCGCTGAGCCGGCCCAGCGCATCGGCACGCTGAAAGGCCAGGCAAGCCAGCGCTGTCATCACTGCAGTGCCGTTCATGATCGCCAGGCCCTCCTTCGGGCGCAGCCGCAATGGCGCCATGCCGAGTTCGGCCAGCACCTCGGCCGCAGGGCGTTCGCGGCCTTGATAACGCACATCGCGTTCGCCGCACAACACCGCGGCCACATAAGACAAAGGCGTCAGATCGCCACTGGCGCCCACCGAGCCTTCGGCAGGGATCAGCGGCAAGACATCGTGCAGCAGCAGTTGCTCGATCTGGCTCAGCAGCGCAACGCTGACGCCCGACGCGCCCTGCGCCAACGACGCGAGCCGCACCGCCAGCACCGCACGCGTTTCCGGCTCGGTCAAATAGCGGCCTGCGCCACAGCCGTGGTATGCATACAAATGGTGAGGTAGCTCGGGGATCAGCTCGGGTGGTATGACGACGGTGCAGGAGTCCCCATAGCCGGTGGTCACGCCGTAGATCACGCCGTCTTCGCGCAGCAGGCGGTCGAGAAAATCCGCGCCCTTCGTGATGCGGGCGCGGAACGCTGGCGCAGGCGACAGCTCGGCCACGGCGCGGCGCTCGGACAGCGCGATCACGTCTTCGATCGACAAGCGGCTGCCGTCGAAGCGCACACGCGGCAGGTCAGGAAACATTGGAGTCATGGTGTTCGGGCCGCGGCGCCACAGGCCGCTGATCCCAGAAGAAAAAGAAGTTGAACCATTCATACGGCGCCCGCGCAAGCAGGGCCTCGACCTTGCCCGCATAAACCGCCGCATGCTGCGCGAGCACCGCATCGCGCCGCGCGCGCGGCAACTCGATGCGCTCGGCCAGCATCTCGACCCTCACGACATAAGCCCGCCCTTCGCGGATGCACGACAGCATCAGCAACGGGCATTTCAGCAACGAGGCGAGCACATAAGGGCCGATCGGCAAGGGCGCCGACGCGCCGAGAAACGGCGCTTTGGTGATGCGCCCGCCTTGCACCGGAATGCGGTCACCCGCGATCGCGACGAACTCGCCGCGCGACACCTTGTCGTTGAGCAGCATCGCGGTGGCCGGCGTGATCTCGGTAACCTGGATCAGCTCGACGCTGCCGCTCGGGTCGAGCTTTTTCATGACCTGGGTGAAGCGCTCGGCGTTCCGCGTGTGTACCAGCACCGTCAGCTTCATGCCGGTCTGCCGCGACGCCGAGGCCTGACACAGTTCCAGGCAGCCGATGTGCGCCGTGACGAACACGCCGCCTTGCCCGCGCTCGATCATCTCGTGCACCTGCTGGGCGCCCTCGACCCGAAGGCGCTCGAAGCGATAGCGCCCGCTGGCCGCCAGCAGCTTGTTGAGCAGCGTGTCAGCGAACGACAGGAAGTGGCGCAGGCTGTGGTGCCAGGCGGGTGCCCGGCCGAGGCTGCCTTGCGCGGCCTGCAGCCGGCGCAGGTAGTCCATCGACGCGCGGCGCCCTGCGCCGTGTGTGATCCAGTAATAGGTGACGACCGGATAGAGGATCAGCAGAAACGGCAGGCGGCCCAGCACGAAGTACACGCGGTACATGAACCAGATGCCAGTGGCGAAGGTGGTCTCGCGCAGCTGCGCCCAATGCGTCGCGCCCTGCGGCGAAGCGTCTTGCGGTGCCCGGCCGCTCACGTGGCGTGCTCCTCAGACCGCGCAGACCGGCTGTGTGGCCGCAGCTTGCGCCACAGCAAACGCGGCAGCCGCCACAGCATGCCGAAGAAGAGCACGGTGTGCAGGCGCGTGATCAGCAGGTTGTCGCGCCCCATGCGGAAGTGCGAGATGCCATCGGCCGGATAGGTCACTTTCGTCGGCAGGTTGATGATTTCCACGCCGCGCCAATGCAGGCGCACCACGATGTCGGAGTCGAAATCCATGCGGCGGCCGATGGGTGCACCTTCGATCACAGCCACCGTGTCAGCGAGCGGGTAGACACGAAAGCCGCACATCGAATCACGGATGTCGAACGACAAGGTGTTGATCCACACCCAAATGTGCGTGGCATAGCGGCCATACAGGCGCCCCTTCGGCACCGAGGCGTCATAGATCGGGTTGCCGCAGATCACCGCCTGCGGCCGGGTGCGGGCCTGCGCAATGAAGCGCGGGATGTCGGCCGGGTCATGCTGGCCGTCGGCGTCGATCTGCAAGGCATGGCTGTGGCCGCGGCGCTGTGCTTCGTGCAAGCCGGCCAACATCGCACCGCCCTTGCCCTGGTTGACAGGCAGGCGCAGCAAGTGCACGTCGGGGTTCGATTGCGCCAGGGCGTCCAGCACCGCGGCGCAACCGGGCTCGCTGCCGTCATCGACCAGGATGCAGGGCTGGCCCTGAGCGCGCAGCGCGTGCACCAGCGTGCCGATCGTCGCCGGGTGGTTGTAGACCGGCACGATGACGACGAGGTCGAAGCGCGGGCTGGGTTCGGGCTCACGCATCAGAGGTCTCGAACACCAGATTGCCGCTCGCATGCGGGCCAGCGCTGCTGCTGTACTGGAACTGCAGCAGCTGCCGCTCGGGCTTCCAGTGCAGGCTGAGCTTCAGCCGCGTGCCGGGGCGCACCGGGCGCAGAAACTTCAATGCATCGGCGCGGGCAAAGCGCGATGGCAGCGCAAAACAATCGCGCCCGAACCGAAGCGCCCAGTCGAGCTGCGCCACGCCGGGCAGCAGCGGCGCCTCGTTGAAGTGGCCGTCGAACACGGCCAGCTGCGGCAAAATGTCGAGCTCGGCCTCGGCCTGCGCGGCCTCGCGCGCCAGCCAGGTCACGGCCGGCAGCAACGGGCGGAACAGCACCGTCAGTAGCGCATCGGTGACTTTGCCTTGGGCATTGACCGGCAGCGCATGCAGATAACGGAAGCGGCGCGGCACGGCCACGCGCTCGGCCGCGGTCAACATGGCGGCGCGCAGGCGTTCATTCATGGCGTGCTTGCCTTGCGCCTGAATCAGCAAGCGGCCGGCATCACTCAACACCACCACGGCACCGAGGCGCACCGGCCCCGCCGCGCTGCCGTGTTCGTCTTCCGTCGGCAACACGACAAGGCGCGCATCGCCTACTTCGGCGCAGCCGCGCAAGGCCTGTTCCAACGCGGTGATCGACACCCGCTTCTCTTCGATCTTGACGATGCGGTCGGCCCGGCCCTTCAGCACGAAGCCATCGCCTGCGCGCTCAGCGCGGTCGGCCGTCAGGTGCCATGCGTCGTCAGGCAGGTTCGGCGAACGCACCGCCAGCAAGCCCTCGTCGAGCCGCCATTCGACGAGTGGAAACGCGCGCCAGATTTCGCCGTCACGCGCGCGCTGGCGCCAGGCGATGCCCCCGGTCTCGGAACTGCCGAACACCTCGATCGGCGATGGGCCCAGCACGCGAAGCGCGTTGTCTGCGCCTTCAGCGGACAAGGGCCCGCCGGACGAAAACACCGCCTGGAGATGCGCGCGCGCGGGTTGCCAGGCCGAGTTCAGGTCCGAAGCCAAGCTCTCCACCGTCACCGACGTCACGGTCGTCACCTCAGGCAAGCGTGTCAGGTGCGCGGGGCTGGCGATCAGCACGCTGCGGCCTTCGCCAAGCTGCGCCGCCATTTGCTCGGGATAGACGATGCGCTCGGTCGCGAACGGCCGGCCTGCGGCCAGCGGCCACAGCACGCTGAAGAGCAACCCGTAAATGTGTTGATGCGACACCGTCGAGCGCACCGTGACGGCCCCTGCCGCATCAAGCGGCGCGCCGAATTCGGCTTGCAAGGCATGCACTTCGGCGTCGAGCTGCGCCAGTGTCTTGTGGATGGCCACGGGCTCACCGGTCGAGCCGGAAGTGAACACGACGAGCGAAGTGCGTTGCCGATCCAGCGGCGCCAACACCGGCTGGGCGCCGGCCTCGGGCTTCAGCGAAGCTGGTACGACGGCGTCACCGGCCCAGCCGTCCACTTCGCGCTTCAGCCGTTGCAAGGTCGCGGGCTGCGCATCGCCCGGCAGCCAGACGGCCTTGCCCGCATGCCATGCGCCAAAGAGCGCACAGGCGAAGTCCAAGCTGTCTTCGAAATAGAGCGCGATGCGCGCACCCGGCGCACGCTGAAACGCAGCGCACCAGGCCTGCACGTCAGCGATGAAGCGCTCGCGTGGCACCAGCGCCTGCCCGCGCCACGCCATCGCGCGCTGAGCCTCGCCTGCGCGCGCAGCGATCTCGGCCAAAGCCAGCCACTCAGCCATGCGATGCCTCCACAGCCGCATGGCGCAGGCGCGCCTGCCGTTTCACCCATTGGCGCACGCACCATTCGACGACGAACAAGGCGCCCATCAACAGATAGCTGACGAGACCGGTGTACAGCGCCCAGATTTCGTTCGATGCCCACAGCGCGGTGCCACCAGCGACCGCCGCGTTGATCACGAAGAAGCCGCACCACAGCTGCGTCACGCTGCGGGTGTAGGCCACGGCGCTCGGTGGCAAGTCGGGCTCGGTCAAGCGCGCCAGGCGCTCGATCGCGCTCGGCGGGCGCCACAGGCTCAGACCAAACACGAACAGGAACACCAGGCTCACCAGCACGGGGTACAGCTTCAGCGGCAGCAGCGCATTGCCCCAGACGCTCAAGCCAGCCAGCAACGCAGCGCCGGCGGCGGCGGCCCACCAGAAAGCCTGGCGGGCCAGCAGCGCGCGGGCCAGTGCCAGTGCGAGCAGCAGCAACGCCATCCACTTCGGCTGGACATGATCCAAACCCAAATAGAGGGCTGCGGGATAAGCCAGCGTGGCCAGGGCCAGGAGGGCCATCGACAGCCTAGGTTGAAGACGTGCCATGGACCAGGCTGTAGAGCGCATCCACCACGTCTTGCACGGTGCGCACCGACTTGAAGGTGTCGGGCCGCAGGCGTTTGCCCACCAGCGGCTTGAGCTGCACGATCAGATCCACGGCATCGATGCTGTCGATGTCGAGGTCTTCGTACAGGCGGGCCTGCGGCGTCACGCGCTGCGGATCGGTATCGAAGGTCTCCTTCAGGATCTCCACGATCCTGGCGAAGATGTCGTCCTTGGTCATGATGGCGGCTTGTCGAATGAGGGGCTCAAGGCTTGCGATGCGCGGCCACAAAGGCCACCAGGGCGTTGACGCTGGAGAAATGCCGGCGTGTCTCTTGGGAATCGGCCGACATGCTGACGCCATAGCGCTTTTGCAGCGCCAGGCCGAGTTCCAGCGCATCGATCGAATCGAGGCCGAGGCCTTCGACGAAGAGCGGCGCGGCGCTGTCGATGTCATCCGGCCGGATGTCTTCCAACGACAGCGACGAGATGATCAGTTCCTTGATCTCAAGTTCAAGAGCTTGCACGGGAAGTCTCCGGGGAAAAATAAGCGGCGAGGTGCTCGGTCAGGCGCCGGGTGGCGAGCGGTTCGGTGGCGCAGGCGTCGATGAAGGGCTGCACCGGCAGATCGTCGCCGACCTCGATCACGAAGTGCACCCGCCGTGTCGGCACGAGATACCACTTGGCGCCCTTGCTCAAAAACGCCGACGAGCAACGGATGCGCACCGGCGTCAGGTTGATGGCGCCGCGCACGGCCACGTTGGCCGCGCCGCGTTGCAATCGCATTGGGCCGTTCTGCTGCGAACGGGTGCCCTCGGGAAAGATGATCAGGTTGTTGCCGGCGCGCACCGAGGCGATCGCATCTTCGATCAAGCCGGCACCCGAATCGTTGCAGATGTAGCCCGCGCCGCGCACCGGGCCGCGGGTGAACACATTGCGGCTGAGCGCGGCCTTGACGATGCAATCGGCCCGCTCGACGAGTGACATCAGCAGCACCACGTCAATCAGTGACGGGTGATTGGCAACGATCAGCAGACCGTGGCGGCGCAGTTTCTCGGCACCGCGAATTTCGCTGCTCATCACGCCGAGGCCATGCATCAGCCCGACGAATGCACGCAACGCCCAGTGAATGACCTGGCGCGCCAGGTCGGTTCGGCGCTGGCGCTGCCAGACCACCAGGCGCAGCAATGGGAACAGCAGCACACGCATCAGCAACCCACCCAGCCCGAAGCTGGAAAAGCACAAGCCAGTGGCGCAGACGCGCCAATAACGCTCGACCTGATCAGCCATGGCGCGACCAGGTCCAGGTGCTGCGGCCCACGGCGCGTTGCAAGCGCGAATCGCCAGCCAGATAAAAACGCAGCACGTCGAGGCCGAATGGAAGAAGCGGCAATGAACGCACAGGCTCAGGCTCGCTGGCACCGGCCTCCAAACGGAAGTGCGGCTGGCCCAGCGCGGGCGCGCTGACACGCCACGCCCAGGCATAGCTGGCGGCGGGCTCGTCTTCGAAGTCGGCATAGGCGCCCGGCAGCGGCGCGTCATAGCAAACGACCAGCGCTTCCGGTTCACCATCGGCCAGTAGGCCGGCCGCTTCAACGAGGCAGGCGGCCGCGCTGGTTGCGCCGGCCGACACCGACAGGTAGTTGCTGCGATCGCCGCGGGCAATGGAATACATCGCGCCGATCGCGTTGTGGACCGACAAACCGAAGACGGTGGGCGACAGCGGCTCGTCGCGAATCAGGTCGCCGAGCAAGGCGAGCGAACGCGCCGCATCGCCGTAGCGTGAGCCCAGCACCACCGGCATGCTGCGCGATTCGCCCTGGGCCCAGTACGCGACCTGCGCCGCCATGCGGCCAAGCGAGCTGAGCCGGCGCCGCTGCATCGGCGCCATCTCGGGCAAACCGGGCGCTTCTGCTTCTGTACCCCCGCCGGGCAGGCAAGGTTGCGCCGCCCAGGCGCGCCACTGTTGCTGTGACGTCATGCCCGGACCACACGCAGCCCAGGAATTGATGGCGAATGCGAACGTCACGATCTGTTTGGGGTCTGCGCACCGCCTGAAAGGCCGTGCCGCACTGGATGGGATCAGCTCACGTGGCCGACTGGGGCCCACCCGTTTCCGCCGTTGAGGCAGCGATTCTACGAAATGCCCCGCTCCTCAGACAGCCTGAGCAGCCACAAGATGAGCAGCAACGATGCAACAAAGATTGCAAGTACCGGCTCACGATGGATGACTCACGGCAAAGGGGTCAAGGTTCATAGGGCCGGGTCACTGCAAAGCCGGAGTTGTCTTCGGAAGCATCGTCATCTGCAGCGTCGTTGAAGCGGCTTCGTTCGCGCTCATTTTCGGCCGCAGTGAGGCGGTCGATCTCGGCATAGGCGATTCGGAGCTGGCTTTCCAGCCGCGCCAGCGACGACCGCTGATCGGCGATGCCGACGGCAATCCGTTGCTGCGCCTGCGTGCGCTCCTTTTCAAGCTCGGCTTGTAGCCGCGCATTGGTCGTGCGCAGGCTCTGCGTGCTCGCGGCCAGTTGCTCCCGAGCCGTGGCCACGAGGCGCGAATAGCGCAGGGAAGCGCGCACCGACACCTTGCGCCAGGCAATCACACCGCCGAGCAGAAAGCCGCTCAAGCCGGCCGCAGCCGCCGTTCCGATCGCCAACATGTCCATTTGCACCACTCCCACAGACGCTGCACCGAACTTGCACAGCAACGGAGTGAGAGCGTACTCAGCAACATTACGCTTGTGTGCGCCATTCCCAGGTGTGGGCGTGACTTTGCGCACGGCAAGTCTGAGCGGCTGCGGCAGATGGGCGAATCGAGCGCTCGGCGGCCGATTTCACGCCTGACCGCGTGGCCAGCGAGTTGCCCAGAAAGTCACGAGTGAACGAAGCTTTATCATCGCGGCCATGCAACCCGGCCCCCGTGATGTGGCGCAGACGCGTCTCGACAACGCGCTGGCGCTGTTCGATGAATTCGTCCAAAGCACCGTCAAGCACCCCGACGCCGCCACGCTGCGTGGCCTGGAACGGCGATTTGCCGAGCGGCTGCAGATCCAGCCCAGCTACTGGAGCCAGATCAAAGGCCGGTCGCGCCAGATCGGCGAGCGGCTGGCCCGCCAATTCGAGCAACTGACCCACAAACCCGCGGGTTGGATGGACGAGCCGCATGGCAATGCCACCGCCTCGGCCGCACATGCCACGGCCTCGAGCGCCGCATCAGCCTCCGCCCGTGCCGCCGAGGAAGACGCGCAGCACAACGTGCCTCAGGACGACGACGAGCGCTTTATCGTCGGCCTCGTGCTGACCTATTACCGGCGCCACCCCCAACGTGCGCGCGCCCGCCTGCTGGACTTGCTCGGCGAAGTGCTGGCGCCTGCGCCCGCGCCGCCCGTCACCTCAGCCAAACCGTCAGCCGCGCGCGCCGCCAAGGATCAGGCTCTCAACGAGGCCGACACGATGGACCTCTGGAACCGCACGCAAGCCGGCGTCGCGCCGCTGAAGCGAAAGCGCTGACGAGGTTTTCCCGCACGCTCGCGGCAGCATCGAGCGGATCAAGACGGTTGGCTGCCATCGGCACATCGCGCCGCCCGTTGCGCCGCCCACAAGCGGTGTTTTTCTGATGAACCGCTGACTCCGCGCCGCGCCCATCGTTGTCAACGCATCGCGAACGGTGCAATGCGGCTTCTCCCGTTCCCTTCACGCCCCCATGCCTTGCCCCATGCGGATGGCCCACGAGGCAGGCAAGGCACATGCAGCCCCTAGGGTTAGGGATCTGCTTGCGTACGAATTTGAGCAAATCCCCTTGCGCAAGATAATCAATCATTTATCATTTGCGCAAGTTTCGGCGATGGAAGTTCCGCAACGACACCCCGCTCAACCACCCTTTCTGGAGTTCCATGCTTCGCACTCTTG
This sequence comes from uncultured Rhizobacter sp., assembly GCA_964242145.1. Taxonomy (GTDB): domain Bacteria; phylum Pseudomonadota; class Gammaproteobacteria; order Burkholderiales; family Burkholderiaceae_C; genus Rhizobacter. The sequence continues at coordinate 150 of CAXTCD010000078.1, read as the reverse complement.
ACATGAATCGGGACATTGCCCGCCGCACCGTGGGTGCAGCGTGTGCGTCGCCCCCCGTCATCGGTGCCCATGGAGCCGCGCGACTCGACGCATTGCCGCACTGAGTAACTGTCTTTCGAGTCAAGCGCAGTGAAGCGATTTGTCCCAAGG
>CAXTCD010000077.1:0-23126 GCA_964242145.1 uncultured Rhizobacter sp. | reverse complement strand
ACCATCGTTCATACGCGTGCGGCCAATTCAAGACGGGATGACCAGCCGCTTACGATCGAAGCACGTGTCACTTTGGTGGCTGCAAGGTGAACGATCCCAAAACAAGATCCTCTTGAGGAGATTCTTTGAGGGCCCCCCTCTTAGCCAATCGTTCGTTATGCGAACAGATGCCGAGTAATGATTGACCCCACGTCCAAACTCAGCCTGCAGACACTTGAAAAAGTAACCTCACCGATGTAAGTATTTTCAAAGCCTATTGAATTGCCTTCATGGGCCATTGACTGAACGCAGGAATCTCTGGAGAAAACAATGACTGCCGTCGCATTCAAACCGAGCTGGGGAGCGTTCCGCCACGGCCAGCCGATCTCGCATGATGGCCCGCAAGATGACCGCGCGTTGCTGATGGCGCTGATGGAGATCATCACTCAAGCACTAGAGGATCTCTTCGTCCAGCTTCACGACGAACCGGGCGAATTCAGCCTTGGCTGTGCCAACGACTCCCAGCGGCAGTGCAGCAATGCAACCCTGTCGGCCTCATTGGACGAAGTTCTGCAGTCGCTGCTCGATACGCTGCGAGAGCTGTCGCGGCAGTTGTCGATTGGAAGCGCTGCCGCCCAGCCTGGCTTGTCAGATGACTTGAGCTGGGAGTTTCCGGAACACCTGCGCAGTCCTTCCGGACGAAGCGATCGAGCACGTACCTTCTCGGCCCTGCAATGTGCCTTTGGATCGCTGCTGGATCATTTCGATGAACGTGCACGCACCCAGGCTCTGAATCACTCGACCGGCATCCGTTCGTTGGACAAGATCGCCTTGACGCGCGAGACGCCGGCTCTTTTCCAGATGCTGCTGGACCTGCTGGAAACCTCGCTGCTGAAAATCGTTGAAGAGCTTTTCAAAGCGCTGGAAGCCAGCAATGAAGCGCACACGAACCCGCTCGGTACCAGCGCTCAAGCAGCATGCGATCGCCATAAAACCTAACGCTCATCAATGTCTGGTTAGAGCAAGGATGCCGCACTCTCTCCCGCCAGGCTCAACAGCTTGCCCAGCTTCTTGATCGCCGCATTTTCAAGCTGGCGAATCCGCTCGATCGATACCTCGAAGCGAGTCGCCAGTTCATCGAGCGTGCAGGGGCGATCGCTGGCGAGTGCGTAGCGGGCGATGATGATGATGCGGTCGCGCTCGGCCAGTTGGTCGAGCGCGCTGTAGAGCACTTTCATCCGCTGGTTGGCCATCGCCGCACCGGGCGGCTCTTTTTCGGGGTCGATGGCCAATGCATCCAGCACTTCGGCATCGCTCGCCTCAATACGGACATCGATGTGCCCCCCCCGATCGCTCGCGTGGGCGGCGCGCTCGGTAAAACTTGCCGCCGCGTCTTCCGCCTCATGCATCGCGAAGGGGCCGCCCGTGGGATCGGCCGCCAGATCGTCTGACGCGGAATCGGCTGTGAGGCCGGCACCAACAACAGTCTCGGCTTGACCACGCGGCTGCAGCACAGCGTGGCCGACCGCCTTGTTGTGGCTCAGCGGCGTACGGACCACGCTCGACAACTTTGGCATGGCCAGCTGGATGGCTTGGCGCACCCACCAACTCGCATAGGTCGAAAAGCGGCAACCGACCTCGCGATTGAAGCGCTCGGCCGCACGCATCAGCCCGAAGTTGCCTTCAGCGATCAGATCGAGCAGCGGAATTCCGGGACGCTGATAGCGCCGCGCGATCATCACCACCAGGCCCAGGTTGGTTTCGATCAGCGTGTCGTAGGCCACGCGGTCGCCGTGAAGGATGCGACCGACCAGGCAATACTCTTCGCGGCTGGTCAGGCGCGGCTTGCTCGCCACTTCGCTCAGATAGCGACGCTCCGCATCTGCGGCCAGCGAATCGCCTTCAAAGCCTGGCGCGTCGCCTGGCGGCAGACCCTGGTCATCGATCGCCGGTTGGGGCTGCCGGGCTTGAATCGCCTGCCGGTCGCGCACCACGCGCCGCGATTGCCGATGCCCGCGCCCCGCCGAGAGATAGTCATACCGAAGCGCCAAGGATAGATAGCGCTGAGCCAGGCTGGTCCCGGGTGCGATGGTTGCAGGAACAGGCGCCGCAGTGGTCATCGAATCAGTATTGAGTGTCATGAACGGCCTCGGAACTCGCAAACATCGGTTATCAGTTATCAGTTATCGGTTCGGCTTAGCGATCAATCATGGGGAACATATTGCGCTGCCATGGTGGACGGCGGGCAAAGCTGAAGCAGTGTTCAGAGTCTTTTCAGGTTTGCGCCGGCCATCGGTCACCGGGCTGGCGTATGTTCGATCCCATGCGATCTGTGGTGCATCCACGGAGGCTGTCAGCCGAGGTATTCATGAATCTCTTAGATCGGTCGAGAACGGTGGCGGCCTCGCTCGGCCTCGCGCTGCTGTGCGGGCTGGGCGGATGTGCGGGCATGCCGGGCAAGCCTGGCGCGGCAAACGCGGCTTCGGCCGGCGAGATCAGTGGCGGTCTGCTGGTCGTGCGCCTGACCGACCGCCTGCAGCCGCCGTCTTCGGTGCAGGTGGAGGTGGCGCTCGAAGGCGAGAGGTCCACCACCACGGTCAGCGCACGTCGGCAGCAAAGCGTGCCGGGCAGCTACTCTGACTACTTCGTTGCGCTGGCGCTGCCGCCGCAACGCTATCTGATCACTGCGGTGCGCGACGCCTCTGCGTCCGGCAGCACCGCATCGGGTGAACCGGCCGGATTGCTCGCCAAGCTGACGCTGCCCTTTGAGGTGAAGGCGGGCGCCCCGGCTTATCTCGGCCGGCTGGTGCTCGGGCTTGACGCGGCCAGTGGCAGCAGCGGCATCGGATCCCAGGACCAGTTCGATGAAGACACGCTCTTCTTTCGCTCGGCCTTGCCCGCGCTGCGCAAGGTCTCGATCAGGCGCGACGTGATTTCAAGCGCCTCGATCGCGGGTTCGGGCGCACTGACTCAGGCGCGCATGAACCAGGGCACGCGGCAACTGAGCATGGACGCCTTGACGCCCGACGCTACGCTCGGCCTGTCTCGCTCCGCCCGCGACGCGTTCACGAAATTCCTGCGCATGAAGTCGCCCCGAGCCTTCGCGATCAATGACGCCGACACGCGCAGCTTTGCTTACTTCAGCGGCGATCAATCGGTCGATCGGGCGATGCGCGAATGCACCCGGCTCGCATCGGGCATGCCATGCCGCCTGCTTGCGGTAGACGACACGCTGATGTCATCGCTGTCGTGCAACAAACCCATCACTGTGTCGTCGTCGCGCTCAGGGGTCCCGATCGACGCCTGCGGCGTGACCACCGCGGGCAAATCGCCGTGAACCTGGGGGCGCTGCCCCGGGATCTGCAGGAGATCTTGACACTTGCGCACCCCGCTTTGTCGATGTTGCCGCGCTTCGCCGCGGCCTTTGTGGTGCTGCCGCTGCTGAAGAAATCCTTCGTGCCGCGGCAGGTCCGCATTGCATTCGTGCTGATCATGGCGCTCGTGGCCTATCCCCAGGCCCAGGCCAATTTCTCGGTGTCTGAATGGGAGACCGGGCGATGGATGCTGTACATGATGAAGGAGACCTTCATCGGTGCGCTGGTCGGCTATTCGATGGGCATCATGCTGTGGGCCATTGCCGCCGTGGGCGACCTGATGGACTTGCAATCGGGCTTCCAGAACGCGCAGATCTTCAACCCTTTTGGTGGCCAACCGGGCGGCCCGTTCGGCGCGTTGCTGACGCAGATCGGCGTGCTGCTGTTCATCGGCTATGGCGGCCTGCACGTCTTTCTTCAGCTGCTCTACGAATCGCTGTTGCTGTGGCCGCCGGAGTCGTTCACGCCCGACCTGTCGCAGGCCGTGCGCGATTTCGGCATCGCCACCTCGGGCTCGCTGCTGGAGATCTCGACGCGCCTGGCCGCGCCGGTGATCGGCGTGCTGCTGGTCGTGGAGATCGGCATCGGCCTCATCAACCGCGCCGCCCAACAGCTGAACACCTTCTACTTCTCGTTGCCGATCAAGGCCGTCACCGCGGTCCTGATATTGGCCTTGTTGCTGGCGCATCTGGTCGATGTGGTGCGGGCCGACATCGGCCAGTCCAAAGGCCTGCTGCAGAAACTCGACAGCGTGTGGCGGAGCCGTTGACATGTCAGACAGCGAAGAAAAAACAGAACAGCCGACAGCGCACAAGCTCAAGCAAGCACGAAAAAAGGGGGAGGTTGCGCAGAGCAAGGAGCTGACGAGTTCGGTCTCCTTCGTCTCGGTCTTCATGATGCTGTGGCTGGGCGCGGAGTTCTGGTACAGCAAGCTGCGAGCGGTGCTTAGCGCCGCACTTGACGCGATCATGGTCAACAGCCACGAGCCACTGAACAGTTCGACCGTCACCGAGATGGCCACCCAGGCGATGTGGATCATCGGGCCGGTGTTTATCCTGGCGACGGTCGCCGGCATGCTGACCGCCTTCGCACAGACCCGCGGCGTGTTCTCGACCGAACCGCTGATCGTCAAGTTCCAGAAGCTGAACCCGGGCGAAGCGCTGAAGAACCTGTTCTCGACCAAACAGCTGGGCACGCTGCTGCAGATGATCGCCAAGCTGTGCCTGATCTGCACGGTGATGGTCATGACCATCAAGAACTATGTCGGCCCGATGATCATGGGCATCTACGGCGATGGCGGCAACACGCTGGTCGCCGGCCTGGGTGCGATGAGAGCGCTGTTCGGCGCCTGCGGTGCGGTGTTCGTGGTGCTGGCGTCGATTGACTTCCTCCAGCAGTACTTCGAGCACATCAAGAAGAACCGCATGTCGAAGTCCGAACGCAAGCGCGAGAACAAAGACCAGCAGGGTGACCCGCACCTGCGCTCCGAGTTGAAAGCCCGCGGCCGCGAGATCGTCGATGCACCGATGGGCGTGGCGCGTGCCAACGTCGTCGTCACCAACCCGACCCACTTTGCCGTGGCGCTCTATTACGAAGACGGCAAGGTGGAGTTGCCGATCGTCGTCGCGAAAGGCGAAGACGCTGCCGCATTCCAGATCCGTACCGAAGCCCGTCAACACGCGATTCCGGTGCTCGAAAGCCCGCCGCTGGCCCGCATGCTCTATGCGCAGGTCCCCCTCGGTGACGCGATTGCGCCGGAGCATGTCGATGCCGTGGCCGAGGTTTTCCGCTGGGTCAACGGCATGAAGAACCCTCGCCGCTCCGAGGGCGCCCGCGGCAACTGAACGCCAGGCTGAACAGTTCCTGACTAACGCGTCAGAGAGCGTTCGCCTGAGGAATTAATTCTTAATATGAAGACATCGTTGAAGCTTGCCTGGGCCGGCTTCCAAGTGCCGCAAGAGCTTGATACCTCCAGAACTCCTGTTTCATCGGAAATCAATCGGAAATCAAAGTGGCTGACCAGATTCCATCCACCCCTCGATCGGGCTCCGCCTCGAGCCTGCAAGGCCTGATGGGCTGGCTCTCCAGGAACAGCCATGTCGCGATGGTATTGCTGGTGATGGGCACCGTCGGTCTGATGGTGCTGCCGGTCCCTCCGGTCGCACTCGATCTGCTGATTGCCTTCAACATCGCCTCTGCGGTGCTGATGCTGATGCTGGCGATCTACATCCCCGGCGTGTTGGGCATGTCGACCTTCCCTTCACTGATCGTGCTGACCACGGTGCTGCGCCTGTCGCTGAACATCGCATCGACCAAACAGATCCTGCTGCACGCCCACGCCGGCAACATCATCGAGACCTTCGGTCGCCTTGTGATGGGGGGCCAGGTGGTGGTCGGTGTCGTGGTCTTCGCGATCATTGCCGTCGTGCAGTTCATCGTGATCTCGAAGGGCGCCGAGCGGGTGGCCGAGGTCGGCGCGCGCTTCACGCTCGATGCGATTCCGGGCCGCCAGATGAGCATCGAAGCCGATCTGCGCGGCGGCCTGATCGACAAGCACGAAGCCAAGCGGCTGCGCTCGCTGCTCGAACAGCAGTCGCACATGCATGGCTCGATGGACGGCGCGATGAAGTTCGTCAAGGGCGATGCGATCGCGGCCATCATCATCGCGCTGGTCAACATCATCGCGGGCATCTACATCGGCTCGGCCTTGAAGGGCATGTCGATCGGGGACGCGATTGCGCGCTACACCCTGCTCAGCGTCGGCGACGGCATGGTCTCGCAGATCCCGTCGTTGCTGACCTCGGTGGCCGCCGGCGTACTGACCACGCGTGTGGCCGGCCAGGAAAATCAGCCTCGCAATCTGGCAGCACAGATCGGCCAGCAAATCGTTGCGCAGCCGATGGCCTTGCTCGCCGCCAGTGGCATCCTGCTCGGCTTTCTGGCCGTGCCCGGCTTCCCGAAGATTCCGTTCCTGGTGCTGGGCCTGGGCATGGGCATCGTCGGCTTGCGCGCCCATCGTCGCAGCAAGCGCGTCTCAACCTTCGCCGCGGCCAGCGTCGCAGTGCGAAAAGACGCATCGGGCGTTATCGGCCACGATGCCGATGCCGGGGCGGGTGACAACGACATCGTCGTGCCGCTGATCTTGCGCATGGCGGGCAACCTGCGTGAACGTGTGCAGCCCCATGACTTGCAGCAGGCCTTCGAGATCGAACGCGAGCGGCTGTACCAGGAGTTGGGCCTGAGCTTCCCCACGCTGCAGGTGCGTTTCGACAGCGAACTGGCCGATGACACCTATGCGCTCGACGTGCAGGAAATCAAGGCCAAGCCCCATGCCCTGCAATCGGCCAGCAGCGGTGAAGCGCCCGAGAGCACCGAACGCCAGATGGCCCATGCCGTGGCCCATGTGGTGCGGCTGCGCCCCGATGCCTTCGTCGGCATGCAGGAAATCAATTCGCTGGTGAAGCGGGTGCAGGCGCGCCTGCCCGAACTGTCGGAAGAAGTGAACCGCGCGATGCCGATGCAGCGCGTCGCCGAGATCATGCGACGCTTGGCACTGGAAGGCGTCTCGCTGCGCTACATGCGCGAGATCTACGAAAGCCTGCTGGTGTGGGCCGGCCGTGAGAAGGACACTGCAATGCTGTGCGAATACGTGCGCATTGATCTCGGCCGCTTCATCTGCCACCGCCTGGTCGACGAAGAACAACGCCTGCACGTCATCATGGTCGATCCACCGGTCGAGTCGATGGTGCGTGACTCCATCAAGCAAGGCCCGAACGGCGCTTATGTCGCGCTCTCCCCCGACTCCGTGCGCGAGCTAACCGAACAAGCAAGCGGCGTCATCGCGGCTTTGCCCGCAGGCCGGCCCGCCGTGCTGCTGACCACCCAGGAAACGCGCCGCTTCCTGCGCCGTGTGTTCTCGGCCCGCCTGCCCCATCTGCATGTGCTGTCGTACCTGGAGCTGCCGCCGGATCTCGTGATCCAGCCGGCCGGGCGCATCGCGCTTCAGAAGTCACCGCCGCTGCGCGTGGTCTCCGATCAAGGCAAGAACCAGCAGGTAAGCGCATGACCACCGACGGCCTCATCGAATTCGCGAACCGCGGCCTGCTGATGGTGCTGTGGGTCTCGCTGCCCACAGTCGCTACGGCCGCCGGCATCGGCTTGCTGTTCGCACTGCTGCAAGCCACCACGCAGCTGCAAGATCAAACGACCGGGCAGGTCGTGAAGCTGGTCGGCGCCGCCGTGGTGTTGCTCCTGACCTCCGGCTGGCTGGGGCTGAGCGTCCTGAACTTTGCCGACGAATTGCTGCGCGCCGGCGGCTTCCACGCGCCCACTCCCATCCTGTAGTGACCCGCCTCATGCACGCACCCCACACCTTCCTGTCCAAGCTGGCGCTGCTGGCCGCTGCAGCCCTGTTGACGATCAGCACCGTGCAAGCGGGCGAAGTGCAGTGGAAGAAAGAAAAGTTCACCTACACCGCCAAAGGCAAGAACCTGAAAGAACTGCTGCGCGAGTTCGGTGCCAGCCAGGGTTTGACGGTGGTGGTGTCCAAGGAAGTCGAAGGCGTCGTCAACGGCAAGTTCAGCTTGCTGCCTGAAAGCCTGATCGAGCTGATGGCCGCCTCGTTCGGCTTTATCTGGTACGCCGAAGGCAATGTGCTCTTCGTCACGCCGGCCAACGACATGAGCAGCGAGGTCATCCGCCTCAACAATGCCAATGTTTCGCGCCTGCGCCAGGCACTCGAACAGCTCGATCTGCCGACCCGCCGCTTTCCGATCATCTATGACGCGCGCCAAGGCACCGCGCTGGTCTCCGGCCCGAGCCGCTTCGTCAAGCTGGTCGCACAAACCGCGCGCTCGGTCGATCAAGTGCAAAACGCACCCGGTGACATGAATGTGCGCGTCTTCCCGTTGCGCTTCGCCTGGGCCGCCGATCTCGTCTACACCCAGGGGGGCCGCGATCAAACCATCCCCGGTGTGGCCAACGTGCTTTCACAGCTGTACAGCGCCAATGGGAGCCTGGCGCGGCTGGCGCCGCGCAGCAGCGGCCGCGGCCGCTTGCCTTACGACGCCTTGCGTGGCCTGAGCAGCTTGGGCCTGGGCTCCGGCACCAGCCGCACCGCCGCAGAAGACGCTTCGCCAACGCCAAGCAGCCCGGCCCTGGATCGCGGCGGCAGCGGCCCCCAGTTCGTAGCCGATGGCCGGCTCAATGCCGTGATCGTGCGCGACCGCCCCGAGACGATGTCCGGCCATGAAGCCACCATCAGGGCACTCGACGTGAAGCCGGGGCTGGTCGAAATCGAAGTGCGCGTCATCGAGGTCAACTCCGATGCCGTCGAATCGCTGGGCATCGACTGGCGTTTGCGCACTGGCAAGGTCGACCTTCAAGTCGGCCGCAACCTGCCCACGCTCAGCTGGGGTACCGCGCTGGCCGACAGTGCGCCGTCCATCGGTCCGAACGGCGCCACCGTGCTCGCACCAGCACCTGCGGGCGTGTTGACGACGGTATTGGGTGACGCTGGCCGCCACCTGATCGCACGCGTCAATGCGCTTGCGCAAGATGGCCGCGCCAACTTGCTGTCCAGCCCGAAGGTCATGACGCTCGACAACGTCGAAGCCGTGCTCGAGAACCTCAACACCTTTTTCGTCAAAGTCGCTGGCAACCTCGACGTGAACCTGTTCGATGTGTCGGTCGGCACGTCGCTGCGCGTGACGCCTTTGATCGTGACCGATGGCGATGTGCAGCAGATCAAGCTGGCGATCCGCATCGAAGACGGCGCATTGACCGGCCAGTCGGTCGAGTCGCTGCCGATCGTGCGCCGAAGTTCGATCACCACCCAATCCCTGGTCGGCAGCGAGCAGGCCCTGCTGATCGCCGGCTATGCCCAGGAAAGCGACAGCAATGACAGCTCCGGCATCCCCGGCTTGTCTTCGCTGCCTTATCTCGGCCGCTTGTTCAAGTACACCGAGAAGCGCCACTCCAAAGTGGAGCGCCTCTTTCTGCTAACCCCGAAAGTCGTCGCACTCTGATGTCTGCCAAGTCGAATTTCGCCAGCGCCACGCAAGGCTTCTCGAGCCGGCTGCGCAAGCCGACGCGGCCGGCCCCGGCCCCGCTGCCTTGCGCGGTGCGCATCGTCGCCGGCATGCACCGCGGCGCGATGATGCGCCTGCGCGACCCGGTGCGCCTGGGCAGCCATGACGGCAGCGACCTTGTTCTGCGCGACAGCGACGTACGCCCGAATCACGCCGAATTGCGCCGTGTCGATGGCATCTGGGGCCTCTACGATCTGCACGACGGCAGCGTGATGCCTGCCTTCAAGACCGAGCGCCGCGGCCGCTTTGTGCGCCAGCGCCATGCCATCGGCTCGGCCCAGCTCGTGGTGACACAGTCCATTCCTTACGTGGCGCCGCGCCCACCGATGCGCAAGCTCGTTGCCAAGGTGCTGGCGCCAATGGCCTTGGTGGCCGCGCTGTCCATCTGCGCGATCGTCACGGTGCAGTTGGTCACCCCGGCGTCTGCCCGCGTGGTGACAGGCATCCGCACGCTGGCCGGCGAAGGCTTTCCGGATGTCGAACTGGTCACCACCTCGAACGCTGCGCCGCTGGTGCGAGGCTTTGTCGACGACGCAGCCACGCTCGACAAACTGCAGCGGTGGTTGAGCGAGCAGCACATGGGGCAGGTGATGGTCACCGTGCGCGTAGGCAGCGAGTTGGTCGCGCGCGTCAGCGAAGCCCTTGCCGAACCCGAGTTGCAGGTGGCCTACCAAGCCGGCGGCAAGGTGCTGGTGCACGGCACCTCGACCAAGATGACCGTGCGAAGTCACTTGCGCCGCCTGGCTTCTGACCTTGCAGGCGTGGTGCGTCTGGACGATCGCGTCGTCTACATCGAAGAGATCGACAACACACCAAAAGCCTATGTCTTGCCGATGCGCATCACCGATGCGCGGCCGGGCAATGACGAAAGTGGCGGCAGTTTTGGTACCGATACCGGGGCACGTTATTTCGTCGGTGCAACGCTGCCCGATGGATCGGAAGTCGTTGCCGTCCATGAAGACAACATCGAGTTCTCTTTAGCGGGTCACCGCATCAACTATCCCTTGAAATGAGAGAGGAGCCTGTATATGTATTCAAAGTCAGCACAGTCACCGGGTCTCGCGACCCACGCGGCGCAGCTCAAGGCAGATACCACCGGCGAGATGTTCAGGTCCCTGGAAGACGGCCTCGAAGAGGCGATCAACCTGGTCACCCCATCCAACGGTTCTGGACGAACCAGCGAAGCAGCAATGCGACTGGAGACAGCGTTTGAAGCGGCTGAGAAGATTCTGGAAAAAGCCAGATCGATGCGGCCACGGCGAACATAAGTAGCGTTACCCACTTCACTTTCTTAAGGAAACATCATGTCAGCAGTAGACGACGCAAAGAACACCGGCAAGACCAACGGAGACGGAGTCATCAAAGACCAAGGGGAGCTTCTGGGCTGGAACAGAGAAACAAATACCGCAATGGCTTGGCTGCAAGCTGCGAACGATCTGGCCAAGAAGATCAAGGGCTGATTTTCCCCAACCCTGTCGGGCGCCGCTGCATCAGCGGTGCTCGATTTCTGGGTTTCAGCGTTTCGTCTTTCCAGCCTCCCTGCAATCGATCCCTTTAAGCAGAAAGAATCACAGTCATGGCCGATTCAAAGTCATCCAACGACGATGTAGTTCCCGGTGTGGTGTACCGCACGCTGTTGCAGTTCGCTCTGCTCGGCACCGAACTGGGCGAATCGGCAGCCGCTGCTGAGATTGCGACTGCACTGAGTGATTTGCGCCCCGACCTGCCGCAAGCCAGCATCGTGTTGGCGATGAATGATTTTTGCTCCGGGAAAATGGACAGGGGCATTCAAGCGCTCGAAGCCACACTCGAAAAATTCCCCGACAGTCAACTGGCCAAGGCCATGCTCGCCGTCTGCTGGCAAGTCAGCGGCCGCAGTGGCTGGCAGCCGCTGCTCGAATCCGTCATTGAAGACGGTCGTGACGAATACGCGATCGGTCTGGCCTGCGCCATTCTCGGCCGCACCAACGAAGTGGCCGATTCGCTTGAAGAAGAGCCCCGCATCAACGAATTCCCCGTCAATGCGATGTGGGCCTGATTGAACTCCGTTCTCAAAGAGGTTTCTGATGGAATGCATCACTCTCGCAAGCAAGGTTTCGGCAGGCGCCAGCACCGATGGCGGCGCGGACTGCAGCAAGGCCGCGGCCCAATTCAAGGAAGCCTTGCAGGCCCAGCCCGAAGGCGGTGATTTCTACGTGGACCGCCCCGCCAGCTCGATGGCCGGCAACCCGCTGCTCAACGTGATGCAATCATTCCAGTCGATGGACCTGAAGGCGCCCGCGATGAAGCACGCCGAAGCGTCGGACAGGCAGGACCATGGCGGCGGCGCCGACGATGAGCAGCTCTCGCAGGCCGAACAGTTCTGGGCGTTCGGCGAAGACCTCATCACGGTGCAATCCGAGATTCTGCGCACCACGCTGATGATGGAAACCATGAGCACGGCCAAGCAGGGCGTGACCACGCTGTTCCAACAACAAGGGTGATCTGATGCATTCGCCCCTCTTGCATGCCGGCGCGTCGCGTGGCGCTCGCAGTTGCTGGCTGCTCGCCTTTGCGTTGTGGGCCTGCCTGTTGAGCGGCTGCAAAGAAGAACTGTTCGGCAAGATCGATGAGGCCGACGCCAACGCTGCGCTCGACGTGCTTTACAGCGAAGGCATCGGCGCGACCAAGACCGTGGTCGAAGGCGAACTCTGGAGGATCGAGGTCGACGCCAAAGACCTTCAGAAAGCCATGCACGTGACGCGTCGTCACGGCGTGCCGCGCGAGCGCTTCGTCAACATGGGCGAGATGTTCAAGAAGGAAGGGCTGGTTTCGACGCCTGCCGAGATGCGCATGCGCTATCTCTTCGTGGTCTCGCAGGAGCTGTCGAACACGCTGTCCCGCATCGATGGCGTGATCTCCGCTCGGGTGCACCCGGTGATGCCGGTCCAGGACCCTTTGGCCGAGAAGCTGCCGCCAGCGTCGGCGGCGATCTTCATCAAGCACCTGCCCGATGCCGACGTTCAGCAAATGGCGCCGGCCATCCGCACGCTGGTGGCCCGCAGCATCGAGGGCTTGAACGTCGACAACGTCTCTCTGACTTTCTTCGCTTCACGCGTCTCCAACACTCCGCCTCCGCCCGAGCCCTCGGGCGTACTCGGTGAATCGGTCGTGGTCACGCTCGCCTGGATGCTGGGCACCGGCTTGGTGATCGCGTTGGGCTTGCTGGGTTGGCAGGCTTGGCGCCACAACGTGTCGCCTCGCGTCGTGGCCCTGGCCCGTTCGAACTCACAGCCGCGTTAGTTGCGATCAGATCGCCTTTCAGTGCCCGGCTCCATCCCAGCCCCGTCAACGGCTCAGCCCATGACTCCACCCCTCCACATGGAAGGTGCTGTCGCGGGCGCGCCAGACGCTGGGCCGGTAGAAGGCCGCTGGGCAAAGGCCCTCATCCGCTTCAACCTGGAGCCAGCCGAATACGCCGACCCAAGCTGGCTGCCCGACTGGGCTCCAGAAGCCTCACCACGCGTGCGGCAAGAACTTTCGCGCGGGCTGCTGCGTGACCAGGGTTTGGAGGCGCTGTGCGACTGGTCGCTGCGCGACTACGCAGCCCGCATGTTCATGATGGACACCGCCGCGCGCCGCCGCGTTGCGCTGGCCGTGGGCGTGGCAGCGCACCGCGACAGCCTGCGCCAGGTGGTGCGCAAGGAACGGTTGACGATGCTCAGCACCTGCCTCGGTGACGCGCTGTCGACGCTGTGGCTTTCGGTGGCCGAGAGCGTGCCGCGAGCGCCCGGTGAGCTGACGCTGCAATGGGAGCCTTTCGATGCCGGTGGCCTGGTGCGACGCCTGACACGCATCGGCGACGTGCAGCTGCTGCGTGTCGTGAAAGAGGCCGGCAACACTCAGCGCGCAGCAGCCTCAAGAGCCGCCTTTTGCCTTCCTCGCCAGTCTGAAGATCAACGCCTCGACAAGCCTTCGGCCTTGTCTGCCGCGCATTCGGCGCGCATGACTGAAAAGATCATCTCCGACCTCATTCCACGATGGGCACCCGAATGGACCTGGTTGTTCTGACTGACCTGCCCGCGTTTGCGGTATCGACCACCTCACGTCTGCTCAAGCAGCGTGACGTGGCCGCTGTCACGGAGGCCAACGCCTTGTTGCGGCGGGCCGAATCGCGCGACAAGTCGCTGCTCGATCAAACCCTCGCCGCGCATGAGGAGTCTCGCCAACGTGGGTTTGCCCAAGGGCTGGAAAAGGCCACCAGAGAGCTCGCCAATCGGCTGGCAGTCGCGCAGGCTGCGCGCCATGTGGCGCTACATGACTTGACACCCACGCTGGTCGAAATCGTGGCCGACGCGGTGGCCGTGCTGGTGAAAAACGCACCGCGGCGCGCCTTGCTGGCCAGCGCGCTCGACACTGTCAGCGGCATGATCCGTCAAGCACGCTGGGCCCGTCTGCGAGTGCACCCGACGCAAGTCGATGAAGCCCGCGCGGCGTTGGCCGAAGCACGCACCGACATGGCTGCAGCCGACATCGTCAGCATCGTGGGTGATGCAATGATCAACCCGGATGGCTGCATTTTCGAAACCGATGTCGGTATTGCCGATGCGAGCCTGGATGTGCAACTCGCAGCGGTTCGCACGGCGGTCACTTCGGCGCTGGCGTCGATTAAGTTGAACGCCGGTGTCGCATTGCCGGGGGCTGCTGATGACGTGCTGATCGGAAACGCTGCCCAGGCCGCAGCAGGTCAGGATGCTTCATCGATCGATCAAGCGACAAGGCCTGGAGATACGCCATGAGCGTGCTCGCGCAAAGCAGCGGCCTGCGTGAAAGCGTTGCAAGGGCACTGGGCGCCACGGCACCCGTCACGTTATGCGGCCGTGTGGTCGAGGCTCGCGGCACCTTGATTCGCGTGGCAGGCATCGATGCACGCATCGGCGATATGTGCGAACTCAGGTTGGTCGACGGCAGTGTGCAGTTCGCCGAGGTCACCGGCCTTGTCAACGAATGCGCTCTGCTGATGCCTCACGGCGAACTCGACGGCTTATCGGTCGGCGCCCGGGTGATCCCGTTGAATCAGGGCCACCGGGTGCCGGTGGGCGATGCCCTGCTCGGCCGTGTGCTCGACGGCTTCGGCCGCCCCATCGATGGCCGGGGGCCGCTGGGTGCCACGCAATGGGCGCCGTCGCAATCCACCTCGCCTGCCCCGCTCGATCGCAAGCCGGTCGACATGCCATTTGCAACCGGTGTGCGCTCGATCGACACACTGCTGACGATGGGCCGCGGGCAACGCGTAGGCATCTTCGCACCGGCCGGCGTGGGCAAGAGCACCTTGTCCGGCATGCTGGTTCGCGAGAGCGACGTCGATGTGTGCGTGGTGGCGCTGGTTGGCGAGCGCGGCCGCGAAGTCGGCGAGTTCGTTCACCACACGCTCGGCAGCAAAGGCATGAGCCGCTCGGTGGTGGTGGCCGCCACATCCGACAGTTCGGCCTCTGAGCGGGTCAAGGCGAGTTATGTTGCGACAACGATCGCAGAACACTTCCGCGATCAGGGCGGCAATGTCTTGCTGGTCATGGATTCGCTAACCCGCCTGGCCCGCGCATTGCGCGAGATCGGTCTGGCCTGCGGAGAACCGCCCACACGGCGCGGTTATCCGCCCTCTGTGTTTGCCGCGCTGCCGCGCCTGCTTGAGCGCGCGGGCAATTCGGCCAAAGGTTCAATGACGGCGGTCTACACCGTGCTAATGGAGGGTGAAGACGACTCCGACCCCATTGCCGAGGAAGTGCGCTCGATTCTCGATGGCCACATCATCCTGACTCGCGCAATCGCTCAAACGCAGCAATACCCGGCCATCGACGTGCTGGCCAGCCTGTCTCGTTTGATGCCGGCCGTGGCCAACGCGGAGCAGATGAATGCGGCACGACGCTTGCGCTCAATGATCTCGCGTCACCGTGAAATCGAGTTGCTGATTCAAGTCGGCGAGTACCGCGCCGGCAGTGATGCGCTGGCCGATCAAGCGATCGCCAAGATGCCAGCCATTCGCGAGTTCCTGAATCAAAGCACCGACAAGCCCGAACGTGCAGCCAAGAGCCTGCGCCGCTTGCTGGATCTGGTGAAGTAAAGGCACGTGATGAATGCTCAATGCCTTGCGAGGCCCTTTTGAGAAAGAACTTGCTCCAAGCTTTGCTGCCAATTCACGCGCTGCGTGAAAGGCGCGCACTGCGCATGTATCACGAGCAAAAGGAGAATCATGCGTTGGCACTTTCGGCTCGTGAGCAGGCCGTGCTCGAGCAAGCGCGGCTTGAGCGCGAAGCCGAAGAGACGCTGGCCCAAGTGGCCAGCAGCAGCACGATGAATGCGGAGCAGGCGCAATGGACTTTGCATGTCGCGGCTCAGCTGAAGGAAGACGCGCAGGCTTGCGAACGCACTCTTCCAGAATTGGCCGTCAAGGTACAAAAAGCCGAAGCGTCGATGGACGAAGCGCGTCAGGCGCACGTGGCACGCGTTCGCGGGCACCGCAAGGTCGAAGAAGCCGGCAACCGTGTGGCGCGCCGAGATGAGCGAACCCTGGCGGCCATGGCCGAGCAACTCGCCGACGATGATTTCGCGCCCATGTGGATCGCTAACCAGGCTGCGGCCAACCTGCCATGAGCCGCATCGATGCCGATCGCATTCGCCCCGTGGGAGGCGCCGAATCCACCCCGCCTCGCAGCGAGGCGGGCATGCGCTTTGACGCGGCGTTGCGACGCGACCCGAACAACGCCGGGAGCGATACCGATGCTGACGGCGGCAGCGGCGGCAGCGGCGGCCGCTCGCCGGGCAATCGCGCGCGCTACGACCTGATGCTGCCTGGCCAAGGGCTGCCGGGTGGCTTGTTCGGCCTGTTCCGCGAAACCATCGAGCGCGGCTTGCCTGGTGGGCCGGTCGACGAAAGCGTGCTCGAAGGCTTGCTGCGCGACATTGCCGACGGCGTGCGCACCGGTCGTCAATTGCCGGGAGACCGTTGGCGCCTGCTGGTGCGCCTGCGCGAAGAGCTGTTGCCCGCGACTGAAGTCGACATCGCTGGCGTCGAAGGCCAGCTTTCGGTGGTACTTCGCACGGCCAGTGAAGATGCTTATCGCACCATCGTCGAAGCACTGCCCCGCTTGAACCAATCACTGCGCGACCTGCGTGTGGCGGGCACGGGAACCACTGTGTTTCTTGTCGCTGCCGAGGATTTGCAATGAGCCTACTGGAGCAAGAATCCGCGCAAACGCTGCGCAGCCATCCATCGATCGCGAAGGTGGCCACAGAGGTGGCCACCGTTCAGCTGTCCTGTTATGGAAGGGAGTGGGCGCCGCTCGATTGCGGCACGTACAAGATCCATGTGGCCTTTGAAGACAGGGCCGCACGGCGTGCAGAGATGCAGTGCAGGCTGCGCTGCGCCGGGCTCGATTTCGAGTTGCAGCTTGTCGAGCCGGCGGCCTTGCTGGACATCGGCGCGGCCCTGGCCCCTGGTGTGCCAATCAACCTGCAGCGCGCTGCCGTGCTCTTCGCTGCAAATGAGTTGCTGCAGGCGTTGGAGCGGCGCCTGGGCGCACGCATCGAACTGACCGGCCTGAGCGGCACCGCCCCAACCTGGGATCGTCTGCAGGCCTTGGGCTTGAACATCTCCAGACGCGGTTCTGATGATGATGAGGGCCGCCCGCGCCGCAGCGCGGCTTTCCTTCGCGCGTTGCAGCGTGAAGGATGGCAACTGATTGCACGCGCAGCACGTGAAATGGCGCTGTCGACGCCCGCTCATGACGCGCAACTCGACCTGACCCTCTATGCCGAATCGGTGTCGCTCACCGTCGCCGAGTTACGCCAGATGGAGCCAGGGGATGTGCTGCTGTTGGATGCACCCGCCACACAGCTCGACGCGCCGGAAGTCGTGATTCGGCTCGGGCGTCAGCTGCTTCCGGACCTCCGCGCATCGCTGTCGCCCTCCAAACTGCGCGTCACGCACGCACCAGATCGTTCGAAGTCAACCATTCCCACGGCAGACACGCCCACGCCACGCCGGCATCCACCTTGGAGCACGTCCATGAATTCGCTCGGTACGGATAGCAACAGCCATGCGGCTCGTTCTGACGACGCACCTCATCCGCTGGATTCGATCCAGGTCGATATCGAACTTGAACTGGGCCGTCTGAGCTTGCCGCTCTCGGCCTTGCGCTCGATCGCCGTCGGCCAGGTGTTCGAGACCGAACAATCGGTCGACAGCGACGGCATCGTGCTGTGGTGCGGAGGCCAACGCATCGGTCTGGGGCGGCTGGTCACGGTCGGCGATCGCCTTGCGGTACGCGTGGCTGCGCTGCAAACCACTGCCGATACGGGCTCGCCAATTCCTCGCTCCTCTGCTTGACCTCGCGACACCATGTCTGAATACCTGCCCGTCATGCTGGCAATCGGCGCTTTAGCGCTGTTGCCGTTCATCGCGCTGATGGTCACCAGCTTCGCCAAAACCGTCGTCGTGCTGGGCTTGTTGCGGCAGGCGTTGGGCCTGCAGCAAGTGCCGCCAAACATGGTGCTCAACGGCATTGCACTGATCCTGACACTCTATGTCATGGCACCGGTGGCGATGGACGCGAGCGACAATATGCGCAAGAGCGGTCACGGGCTGGCGTCGATGAAGACCATCGAAGATGTCGGCATGGCTTATGACGCTGTCTCCGAACCGCTGAGGGCCTTTCTTCTCAAGCACTCTGATCTTCGCGATCGCCGCTTCTTCCAACGCACCGCCACACGACTGTGGCCTGCCGAGCGTGCGCGTGACCTGAAGGAAAGCGACCTGATGGTCGTGATCCCGGCATTCGTCGTGACCGAATTGACCGAGGCCTTCCGCATCGGCTTCATGATGTTCCTGGCCTTCTTGATCGTGGACCTGATCGTCGCCAACATCCTTCTTGCAATGGGCATGTCGATGGTGTCTCCGACCATCATCTCGGTACCGTTCAAGATTTTGCTTTTGGTGGCACTCGATGGATGGGCGCGCTTGCTGCAAGGGATCGTGCTGGGGTACGCATGAGAACGCTCAGAGCCTGGCGTGGCATCGGGCTGATCATTGCAGGAGCTTCGTTAGCTCTTAGCACCGCTCACGCCGGTGGGACCATCTATATGTCCACCACTCCAGGCGGGCTGACACACTATTCGGAAGACCCACCAGCGGCCGACAGCTTTCCCTACCTCGTCATTGCCGACCCACCAGCACGGCCTCCGCAACCGCGCATCGATTCACCACGGCTGCATCCGCGGGCAACGATTGCTGGCGCTTACGCCCGTGTGCCTGACCTGTCGATCCGTAATCTGGTCGTGGCGGCAGGGCAGGCGTATGGCGTACCGCAAGCACTGCTCTTTGCCGTGATGCATGCCGAATCCAGCTTCAATCCAGCGGCACGTTCACCTGTAGGCGCCATCGGATTGATGCAGATCATGCCGCCGACTGGCGCACGTTACGGCGTGCACAAGGATCTCGCCGAGCCGTTAAACAACATCGATGTTGGCGCACGCTACCTTAAAGACCTTCTTCAACTCTTCAAAGGCGACATGGAATTGGCCGTGGCCGCCTATAACGCAGGCGAAGGTGCCGTACTTAAATATGGCCGGCGTATTCCTCCGTACAAAGAAACGCTTGCCTACGTTCCGAAGGTCATGCAGTTGTACGCCAGCTATCAAAAGCGACTGCCATCTTAAAGGCGTACAACTGTAGAAGTGCTTACACGCACTTCTACAGCTGAAGCAAGTAACTACCGACGCACTGAATTGCTTTTATGCAGATCAAGATAGCAGACTGATATGCATGTGAGCCCGTACCAGAGTTCATTAGAAAAGTTCGGCATAAAACTTACACGATCACAACAAACTCTTCGAAGTCGACCTGAGAGCATGACTTAGTTCTTAACTAGGATCGAAAAAATCTATGCAACAAAATCCATTTGAGACCGTGCTTCACACTATGGCGTACAACCTGGCAATTCCGCATCAAGGTTTCATGGAGAGCCAGCTTGAGGGATTAGCATGTTGCAAAGAAACCTAACTCTTGCTAGTCATCAAGTCTGTTCGGTTGCCTTGGTGCGAAGCGTGCTTTGACTTTGAGCAAGTCAATGCCTTTCTACAAAGCAATGCTGATCGTTAATAGAAATCGATTCAACTTCCGATCTTTTCTTGTTATCCATGAAACAAGATCAACGATGACACATGTTATCCAGGGGCTATCTCGTCTTGTTCTGCAGCACGCATCATCGGGAAAATTGGACAGCTTTGTTGTCTAGCGACTAGGTGGGCAGTTGGCGAGGGCGTCGTGCGTGACACATCCCCATCGTACCCGCTACGACCGGCTTGTTAACTGGCGCCTCCGAGTTCAGCAACCTGCTCTCTTTCTTAAGGTTCTTATCGCTTGCGTGTTCGTGAACTCAGTAGCTATCAGCCGCATCGAATCTGATTTTTCTCCAGTGACACATTGAGGTGAGCGATGAATACCGACAGCAAGCTAAGCGACCTGATTCAGGCTGACATGCACCGTCGCCGCTTTGTGTCAACCGATGCCTCATTGGCTTTGCAGTTGGTCATGGCACAGCTTGATCGTGCGCATGCGTCGGGAGACGCTCGGCTTGTTGTTCAGTCTCTGCAAGATGCAGCCGCTCTGTGCGAAGCGTCCTTGGACTGGCCATTCTGTTATCGCTTGACGCTTGAGGCAGAGATCATCTGTATGGAGAACGAGTTGTCACCCGAACTCGCACGCGTGAACATCATGCTTGGGCGCTGCCTTGCAGCGGTCGAAGACTTCGACCGCGCATTACCTCGGCTAACCACCGCACACAAAATGGCGCGCATCTTGGGCCATCGTGAAGGTGAAATGGAAGCCTTGTCGATCATGGCAGACTGTTACCTGTCTCAGCAACAATACATCCAGGTTTCAGATTGCCTTGGTGAGTTCGCTCAAGTCATGCCGCACTCCCGGCCATCAGAACGAACCAACGAATTCGTGATGGCTATGGTACGGACCCAAGTTCATCTCGCCGCATCCCTTCTGGCCGACGATCAAGCTCATGAAGCCAGCGAGCAGTGCGAGTTGGCGCTGCAATTACAGTTCCGCATCTGGAGTGCACCGCGCTACGCGCTAAGCTCAACAGACATTCAAGGGTTCAACGCATCGGCAAAAGCTTATCTGCTTCAGGGCAAGAAACATCTATCAGCGCAAAGCGCGCTGACTCTTCTCAAAAGTGGACGTCGGCGCAATGACTCGGTGATGCGAGCCACAGCCTGCGATCGAGTGGCCGACATCCTGATGGCTCAAGGCAAGCTCCTTAACGCCATTCGCTGGCTGATCCGTTCGTATGTACTTTGGGAGGAACGTGGTCAATCTGATGAACAGGTCGCAGCGCTCACATTGCTGTCAGATGCTTTAACGAAACTGGGACATGAGGACAACGCTCTGCGCTACCTTCAGCAAGCTCAGGCGATCACACTGAGTTCGAAGAATGAACATGCCTCAATGCGAGCTAAGTTCAACGCCATTGAGAAAAACGCCGAGCTTGCCCGTCACATCGAACCCGAGGCATTAGCTCACACGAGTCGGCTGGCAGGACTCGGTAGCATGGTGGCCAGCATTTCTCATGAGGTAACACAACCTCTATCCGCCATTCGCCTACTGGCCGAGAGTGCGCTGGATGGCGGCGAGCCATCATCTCACGTCACCGACAGCACACAACGGGCTGAGCAAGCCTTCAATCGCATCCTGCAGTTGGTCGATCACCTGTCCGTTTATGTACAGCACCTGAAACGTTTCGCGCGTTGCGAACGTGCGGAAATCACGACGGTGCCGATGTCTTCGATCATCAAGGAAGCCTTGGCCATCGTCGAGCCCAAGCACAAGGCCAGTGGTGTAAAGCTGGCGCTGGATTTAGACGATGTATGCGTGCTTGGCGATCATGGGCGCACCGTCGCAATCCTCGTGAACCTGCTGTGCAATGCATTGGATGCGGCATCGGGGGTGGCCACTCCACAAATCTGTTTGAAGGTGCGCAAAGTCGACAACCGGGTTCTGATTTTGATTCGCGACCATGGCGCTGGGCTGAGTGTCCAAGCTCTTGCCCACCTGTTCCAGCCCTACTACACGACCAAAGGCTCAGGCAAAGGCCTGGGTCTGGGCTTGGCATTGTCAATGGACATTGCCAAGCAAATGAATGCGCGGCTTGAAGGCGCAAATCATCCCGAAGGTGGCGCCGTGTTCACCTTGAACATGCCCTTCGTGCAGGCTCCGCGTTCAGCCGTCGATACTGAATCGACCAGTCGCCAAGCCGACCCTTCTGATTTGAGTGAAGTCACCACATCATGACAGCAAAGATCCTGGTCATCGAAGACGACCAAACCATCGGTGACGTCATGACCGGTGCACTGCAACGCGCTGGTTATGAGGTCAAACTCTGTCGCGACGGTGAAGAAGGCTTCTTCCAGGCGCTGACGGGTGATTACGACCTTTTGCTGCTGGATGTGGTTCTACCGGGGCGCAACGGCCTCGAAATCTTGGTCGGCCTGCGCAAACACAATCAGCACATCCCAGTGATGATGTTGTCAACCAAAGATGATGTCGACGACCGCGTGAAGGCCTTGAGCCTGCATGCCGATGACTACCTCGGTAAGCCGTTCGCGTTGAGTGAGTTGTTGGCCCGTGTTCAAGCCATGCTCAGGCGCAATCGCCCTGCACCACCGCTCAAACTGACGGTTGGCGATTTGCAATTGGACTTGATCACGCGAGAGGTAACCCGTGCCACTCGGGTTATCAACCTCACTCTTCGCGAATGCGAGATGCTTGAGTACTTGATGCGTCAAAACGGGCGCATCGTTTCGCGGGCGATGTTGGCGCAAAACATTTGGAAAGGTGTAGAGCGCGTGACAACGCTCGACAACGTTATTGATGTTCACATCTCTCGTTTGCGCAGGAAGATTGAGGCTCCCGGCCGCGCTGAACTGCTTCGCACCGTACGTGGGGTGGGGTTCCGCTTAAGTGAGCGCGATGCCGACAATACCAACCTCGGTTCTCAGCCAGCGACGATGGCAACGTCTCAGTGATCAGGTATCAACGAACAGTAGTGTCCGGCTCATTTGATGCCAGCTGGCCGCAAAGCCAATGCTGACGCGGGTTTCAAGCGATTCATGGGTGTCCACGATTTGAATTTCGGATTGCTCGTTCGCGATGCTCGCGGGTTTGAACGACTCGGGGTGACGCATGAATGTATGCAAGACGCTGTTCGCGCAGGTCATGGAGTTCGTGCCGTGGAAGACGTTCGGGCGAATCATCGAGCGGCACGAGGGCGATTCGGGTGTGCGCACGCTGGGCTTCGCAGACTTGTTTCGCGTCATGGCGTTCGCCCAGCTCACGTGGCGCGAGTCGCTGCGCGACATCGAAGCCTGCCTGGCGGCCAATCAATCCAAGCTGTTCCATGGGGCTGAAGGCGCCGCCGGCTCGCTCGGCGCTGGCCGATGCGCTGAACCTGCGCGACTGGCGCATCTACCACGCGCTGGCTCAACGGCTGATCGCCCGTGCCCCGGGTGCTCTACGCCCAAAAACCTTCGGTGCTGGAACTCGTCTTGAGCTTGGAGTCTGGGGCGGCAACGATCGTGTCCACGGGTCGCGGTAGGGACGGAGATTGCTCTCCGCCCCCCGCACAGATCCGTACGTGCG
>CAXTCD010000076.1:0-23137 GCA_964242145.1 uncultured Rhizobacter sp. | reverse complement strand
AGCACCAGCGACAGCGACTTCACCGCCGGGTGCAGCACGATCGCCACGCGCTGGCCCTTGCGCTGGCTCTTCGGGCTCAGGCGCGCATTGGCCAGCACCATCGGCACCCGCGCCGCCTTGGCCTCATACAGTAAGTTGGGCCAGATCTCGGTTTCCATCAGCACGCCCACCGCCGGGCGGAAGTGCTCGAAGAAACGCTGCACGACACCCGGTGTGTCATAGGGCAGCCAGGCCTGCATGTCGCCTTCGCGCAGCAAGGCAAGGCCGGCTTCGCGGCCGGTGGCGGTGCTGTGCGTCAACAGCAGCCGCAGGCCGGGCCGCTCAGCCCGCAAGGCGTCGATCAGCGCCGCCGAGGCGCGGGTTTCGCCGAGCGACACCGCATGCACCCACAGCCCGCCAGTCCACGATGGGCCTTCATAAACACCCAGGCGCTCCCGGATCGCATGCCGATACAGCGGCTCGGCGCGCCCGCGCCACCACAGGCGAAGCACATAGACCGGCTTCAGCAGCCACAAGAGATTGGAATAGGCGCGACGGGCGAGCCAGCCTTGCAAAGCACTCACGAAGCACCGGCCTTTCGGACCACCTGCCACATCGCCCAGATCAGATCGATCTCGGGCGTCGGGGCGCGTTCAACCGAGATCTGATGGCGATGGCCATGGGCCAGCTGCGGCCCGGTCCGCCATGAGCTTGGAAAGTTATAGATCTGCACATGCGGAAGGTTCAGCGCCACAGCGATATGGCTCAGCCCGCTGTCGACGCCGATCACGCCCTGCGTCGCACCCATGCGGTCGACCAGTTGATCGAGCGACATCTGCGGCCAGACGGTGGCTTGCGGGCCGATGGCCTGCGCGAGCCGCTGCGCGCGCGCCAGCTCGACGGCACCGGCATGTGGCAACGCGATCTGATAGCCAGCGCAAATGCAGCGCTGGCCGAACTCGATCCAGTCGGCTTCGGGCCACAGCTTGTCGTCGCGCGACGTGCCATGCACGAACACCAGCGTCGGCTGGGCTTCGCGCGCGCCCTGCGCCTGCAGCCCGAAGCGCGGCGGGCCCTTCACGGTGTAATTGAGCGCACGCGCGGCCAGCTCGCGTGAACGGTCCAGCGCATGGATGTGGGGTTCGATGGCGATCGCCTGATCGATCAGCCAGCGCGCCGGCCGCTCGAAGCTCGACCCTTCGGTGCGGTTGGCCAGCCCGAAACTTGGGCCCCGCGCGAACCGTGCGATCAAGGCCGATTTGGTCAGCCCCTGCAGGTCGATGACGGCGTCATAACGGTGAGCCGTCAGGCGGGCACGGAAGGCCCGCCATTCGGTACGCACCGCCTTTGTCCACCAGGCCTTGCGCCAACGGCGCAGCGCGCATTCGATGACATCGCTGACTCCGGCCACGCGTCGCACCAGCGGCGCGAAACCGGGCTCGACCACCCAGTCGATCTGCACGCCGGGATACACCGCACGGATGTCGTTCACGACAGGCATCGCGTGCACGACATCTCCGAGCGATGACAGCTTGACGATCAAGACGCGCACGAAACGGCCTGCCCCCGGTGCAGGCGATCAGTGACACAGTGCGTGCACGTCGGCATGATCAGTGGGCCGCCGTGGCGATGACTGCGTCGGGCTTGGCCACCCTCAAGGCTGCCATCAGCTGGGCCTCGATGCGATGCAGCGCTTCCTGCGTGTGGCCTTCGAAGCGCAGCACCAGCACCGGCGTCGTGTTCGACGCGCGGATCAGGCCAAAGCCATCGGCATATTCGACGCGCAGCCCGTCGATCGTGATGATCTCTTGCGAGCCGGGAAAGTTTGCCGAGTCCAGCAGTTTTTGCACGACTTGCTTCGGTTCGCCTTCGG
This sequence comes from uncultured Rhizobacter sp., assembly GCA_964242145.1. Taxonomy (GTDB): domain Bacteria; phylum Pseudomonadota; class Gammaproteobacteria; order Burkholderiales; family Burkholderiaceae_C; genus Rhizobacter. Next base: position 21,285 of record CAXTCD010000076.1, on the reverse strand, counting down.
CACAGGCCACGTTCAACTCCGGCGTGCTGAAGCTCGTGGGCAAGTCGTTCAGCACCTTGCTCGGGTTTTTGCTCTTCGACAGGATCTCGAGCAAGCGGGCTGCGGTGTAGGTCGCGTCATCGAAGCCATACCAGCGCTCCGAGAAGAAGATGTGCCCGCTCATCTCACCGGCCAGTGGCGACTTGGTTTCCTTCAGCTTGGCTTTCACCAGCGAGTGCCCGGTCTTCCACATCAGCGGCTTGCCACCGGCCTTGCGAATGGCCGGGGCCAGGCGCTGCGTGCACTTGACGTCATAGATGATCGTGGCGCCCTTGTTGCGTGACAGCACATCGACGGCGAACAGCACCAGTTGGCGGTCCGGGTAAATGATGTTGCCCTCTTTGGTGACCACGCCCAGGCGGTCGCCATCGCCATCGAAGGCGAGGCCGATCTCGGCATCGGAGTTCTTCACCGCGTTGATCAGGTCGGCGAGGTTCTCCGGCTTGCTGGGGTCCGGGTGATGGTTCGGGAAATCGCCATCGACCTCGGAATACAGCTCGGTGACTTCGCAGCCGAGCGCGCGCAGGATGCCGGGCGCGGAGGCGCCGGGAATGCCGTTGCCCGAATCGACCACGATCTTCATCGGCCGCTTCAGCTTGCAGTCGGACGTGATGCGGTGGCTGTACTCGGCGAGGACGTCCATCGCACCGGTGCGGCCCTTGCCGCTCGCGTAATCTTCTTCTTCGATGCGGCGGCGCAGGTCCTGGATCTCGTCGCCATAAATGGCGCGGCCGGCCAAGACCATCTTGAAGCCGTTGTAGTCCTTCGGGTTGTGGCTGCCCGTGACCTGAATGCCGGAGTTGCAGCCGTGCTTGCCGCGGGTGGCGGCCACGTAATACAGGATCGGCGTGGTCACTGCGCCAAGGTCGACAACGTCAAGCCCGGTGGAAGCCAAACCACGGATCAGCGCGGCCGTCAGGCTCGGGCCTGAGACGCGGCCATCGCGGCCCACGGCCACGGCCTTCTCGCCGGCCTTGCGCGCGGCGCTGCCAAATGCACGGCCCAGATGTTCGGCAAAAGCTTCATCGATCGTCTTGCCGACGATGCCGCGGATGTCATAGGCCTTGAAGTTCGACGCGTTGACTTTCATGTAGGTGATCTCCTTGAAGTGGGGCGGATTGTAGAGACGCAAGCGCCATGCCTTCATGGCGAGATGCCGTCATGTAGTTCGCCGCTGGGGACAGGTCCGGATGCGGCCAGTCGTCGCCGCGTGGCTGCCGATAATCGGCCGCATGCCGACCATCGATGCCGACGCCGCTTACCTCGTTCTGAAAGCCCGCGATGCGCGCTTCGACGGGCGCTGGTTCGTGGCCGTTACCTCCACCGGCATCTATTGCCGACCGGTCTGCCGCGTGCGCACGCCAAGGCGCGAGAACTGCCGGTTCTACGAGACGCCGGCGCAGGCCGAGGCAGCGAACTTCCGCCCCTGCATGAAATGCCGCCCAGAGATCGCGCCCGGCCCCGGCCGCGTGTGGAACGTGATGGATGCGTCGCGCACGCTGGCGCAACAGGCCGCCGATTGGCTCGATCAACAGGCCGCAAGCGACGAGACACCGTCGATGACCGACCTCGCGCAGCGGCTCGGTGTCAGTGACCGGCACCTGCGGCGCATCTTCAGCGCCGAGCATGGCGTGGCCCCTTGGCAATATGTGCAGACGCGCCGGTTGTTGCTTGCCAAGCAACTGTTGACCGACACGCGGCTGCCGGTGTCTCAGGTCGCGCTGGCCAGCGGCTTTCGCAGCCTGCGCCGCTTCAACGCCGCCTTCGCGCAGAGCTACCGCATGAGCCCGACGCGGCTGCGAAGCGATGTGCCGGGCGAGGCTGCGCCGAGCGATGCGATCGCCGTCAAGCTGAGCTTTCGCGCACCCTACGACCTGCCGTCGATGCTGCGATTTCTGTCGCTGCGTGCGATTCCCGGCATCGAATCGGCCGGGCCGAACCCGCTTGAAATGGCGGCCGGGCCCGGTGGCCAGAACGGCATTCGCCGCAGCCTGCGTGCCGGTGCGATCGCGCCAAGCGCCGGATGGCTGGAGGCGAGTTTCCAGAGCGCATCGGCAACCCGGCCGCCGCATCTGCAGTTGCGCTTCGCCGCTGCGCTTGCGCCGCACAGCGGGCGTGTGATTGCGGCAGTGCGCCGTTGGCTGGACCTGGATGCCGCGCCCGAAGCCATCGATCAGGCCTTGGCCGATCTGCCCGGTGCGCCGGGCCTGCGCCTGCCCGGCAGCGTCGATGCCTTCGAGATGGTCGTGCGCGCGGTGCTGGGCCAGCAGGTCACGGTGGCTGCAGCGCGAACGCTGGCGATGCGCCTGGTCCATCGCTTTGGCGAGCCCTGCGTCACGCCCTGGCCCGAGATCGATCGCTGCTTCCCGATGCCCGCTGCGCTCGCACGGGCGCCGATCGAGCAGATCGCCGAGCTGGGCATCATCCGCTCGCGCGCCGGTGCCATCGGCGCACTTGCGCGCGCCTGGCCGGAGCTGTCGGCGCTGATCCATCGCCAGCAACCCGAGCCCCTGATCGAAGCGCTGAACGCGCTGCCCGGCATCGGCCCCTGGACGGCCCACTACATCGCGATGCGCGCCCTCGGCTGGCCCGATGCGTTTCCACCGAAAGACATCGCGGTGCTGAACGCGATGAAACCGCTGTACGGCATCACGCATCTGCGCGAAGTCGCCACCATCGCCGAACGCTGGCGCCCTTGGCGGGCCTATGCGGTGCTGCGCCTGTGGAACAGCCTGAGCCCGATCACGCCATGATCCGTTGGATGCCGAACTGGTCTGATGCCATGCCCTTTTCGTCAGAATTGCCCTCGTCTGCGCTCCACACCTCGAAGCCCTCGCTGCTCGGCTTGCCGCAGCATCTGACTGCGCAAGCGCAGATCGAGACCCCGCTCGGCCCGGTGTTGATCGCGCGCACCGCTCAGGGCCTGGCCGGCGTGTGGTTCGAGGCGCAGAAATGGCACCCCGGCGAACTGGCCGCGCCAGAGCGGCCCGACGACCCGCTGCTGGCGCAGGCGGCGCATCAGCTGCAGGCTTACCTCGCAGCAAAGCGCACGCAGTTCGAGCTGCCACTCGACCTGCACGGCACACCGTTTCAGCGCGCCGTGTGGCAAGGCCTGCTGCGCATCGATTGCGGCCATCTGCTAAGTTATGCTGATCTCGCCCGTCAGTTGAACTCACCCCAGGCGGTGCGTGCGGTCGGTGCGGCGGTCGGGCGCAATCCGTTGTCGGTGATCGTGCCTTGCCACCGGGTCATCGGCAGCAATGGCAGCCTGACCGGCTATGCGGGCGGGCTGGATCGCAAACGCGCGTTGCTGCGCCTCGAAGGTGCCATGCTTCCTTATCAAGAAAGCCTGATTTGAAAAAACTCGACTTTTTGGAATTGCTGAGCCTGGCCGCGCTGTGGGGCGGCTCCTTCCTCTTCCTGAGGCTCGGTGCCGGCGAGTTCGGGCCGGTGGCACTCGCCGCGGTGCGGGTGATCGGTGCATCGATCGCCTTGCTGCCGCTGATCGCATGGAAGGGCCAATGGTCCACGCTGTGGCGTCACCGCGGGCCGATCTTCCTTGTCGGCATCACCAACTCGGCGCTGCCGTTTCTCGCCTTCAGCTACGCCGCGCTGTCCATCACGGCCGGCTTGTCGGCGGTATTCAACGCCGCCACGCCGCTGTTCGGCGCAGTGATCGCGTGGCTGTGGCTGAAAGACCGCTTGACGCCCTCGCGCACGCTGGGCCTGGCGATCGGCTTTGCCGGCGTGCTGTGGCTGGTCTGGGACAAGGCGAGCTTTCGCTCCGATGCCGACGGTTCACGCAGCGGCGCGGCCGTCATCGCGTGCCTCGCCGCAACGCTGTGCTACGGCTTCTCAGCCAACTTCACCAAGCGCTACCTGACGGGCGTGCCACCGCTCGTCGTGGCCGGTGGCAGCCAGTTGTCGGCCGCACTGTGCCTCGCGTTGCCGGCCGTGCTGTGGTGGCCCGCGCGCATGCCCTCGGCGGCCAGTTGGTTCTATGCGCTCTTGCTCGCGGTGCTGTGCACGGCCGTGGCCTACCTGCTTTTCTTCCGCTTGATCGCAAACATCGGGCCGGCCAATGCGATCTCGGTGACCTTCCTGATTCCGGTCTTCGCGGTGCTGTGGGGCTTGATGTTTCTGGGCGAAACCATGAGCCTGTCGATGGCCGCGGGTTGCGCCGTCATCGTCGCCGGCACCAGCCTGACCACCGGCTTTTTGAAGTTGCCGCTGCTGCAGAAAACGGCCCCGGCAGGCCGCTGAATCCATCGCTGCGCGGCTTAAGGCTCCAGCTACTGTGTCAGATATGAGTTGACGCGCCCGTGCGGCAAAGCCGTGCTGACGCGCTATTTCGCTTCGCGCTGTGAGCGTGGCTGCGCCTTGCCTTCTTCCTTGCCGGCGTTGACGCCTTCCTGAGACGACGAGCCGCCGGCACCGCTGCCCGAGTGGTCGAAGAAGCGGGCGGCCGCCAGGCCCAGCACGAGGGCCACCATCACCGCGACCACCGAGCCCATGCCGCCCAGGCGCAAGGCCGCGAGGCCGCGCTCGCGCGAAGGCACGCCGATGCCGCGCACGCGGCTTTCGCGTTCGATGCTGTCGATCCGGTCGTCCGGGCCCTGCACTTCGGTGGATTCACCGGCTTCGATGATGCCTTCAGCCCACACGTCCTTGCGCGCACTGGCCCGCCGGGCTTGATGCACGGCCTCGTCCTCTTCTCCAGCTTCCTTGACGTTGGAGCGGCGTGTGCCGCTGCGCCGTGTGACCTCGCTTTGCTGGGGTGGCCGGCGCGGCGTTTTTGCGCCATCGACCTTGCTCGAGGTGGAAGACTCCGAATCGGTCGAGCCCGATGAACTGCTGCGTTCGGTGTGGCCCGCGGCCGCGTTGGCGACTGGCTCGTCTTCGACTTCGAGCCGCGCGTTGATGCGCCGCATGAGTGCGCCCAGCAACATGCCGGCAGCCAGGCCACGCCGCCCCGCGGCTTCGCGCTGAATCCGCAGCGCACCCTGGTCCAGCGAGCTGGTCGCGGACGAACGCACTGTCAGGCGTTTGCCGTGCGGGTCGCTGGGCTCCGCCGATTCATGCGGGTCTTTCGCATGCGGCTCTTTGGCTTCGCCCGCATGCGGCGTCGCGCCACCACTGAGAGAGACGTTGTTGAACAAAAACACGGCCCTCAGTGATGGTGCCTGGTGTGAAATGCGGGTCGATCAGAGCAGGTCCCCGACCAGGCTTTGCTCGTATTCAGGCAAGGTATCGAAGGTGGTATCGGCCGATCCGGAGGTGGTGGTCGGTGTCTCACCAAACTGCTGGCGATAGTTTTGCGCAAGCGTCGAGCGATTGCGCATGCCCCAGCGTGAGGCCACGGCCAGCACACCTTCATGGCTCGATCCGTTTTGCAGCTCGGTGCGAATGCGCTCCATGCGGCGGCGGCGAATCAGTTCGGCCGGCGTCATGCCGAGGTGGGTGCGGAAAGCCATCTGCAATGCCCGCTCGGTCACGTCGATCTGTGCGGCCACACGGCGAATCGACAAGGTCTTTTCGTCCAGATGGGCAATGATGAATTGGTAAGCCTTGCGGTAGCGCAGTGGCAGCTGCAGCTCTTCGGCATCGGTCTGATCGGCCTTCTCCTGCTTTTCCAGGAAGCGCGAATAAGGCACGCGCAGCAACTCGGAACGCAGTCTCGAAATCGCCTGGGCTGCATGTTCTTTATAGAAGCGCAGTGCGTCGACATAACGGCCTTGCATCGCATGCAGCTTCGACACGCAGTACTTCAGCTCGAGCGCATAACGGTGGTGATGCATGCGCACTTCATCGGCGGCCATCGAACCGAGCAATTCCAGCGCGAGGCGGCAATTGCCGTGATTGACCAAGGCCAGCGCGGCTTCGATGCGGCCGATTTCCTCGACATGGTCCAGGCGGTGGTCACGTATCCAGCGCAGCGATTCGATCAGTGGCGCAGCGCCTTCGGAACCACCGACCTGCGGATCGACCAGCGCCAGCAGGAAGCTCATGCGATGAGCTGCAATCGGAAAGTTCTCCAGCTCGCGCAGCGACGCCATGATCTGCATCGGCAGGTTGTTCGTGTTGGCCTGCTCGATCGCAGCGGCCGCCGGGTCACGGCTGGCCATGCTGTTGTTGTCATCGAAGTGACGCAAGCTGCGGCCCACCATCATCTCCAGGCGCAGCGCTTCGACCAGGCGCAGCGAATTCAGCAATTGGCTCGACGTGCCTTCGGTCGATGTACCGATCAGCTGGGCCGCGTACTGCAGCGTGCGCGTGGCACGGCGATGTTCACCGACGCCATGCAAGGCCTTGGCCAGACCGGCCAGCGCTTCAACGCGCAGCAACATCGGAGCTTCGGTATCGTCGGCCACGATGTTGAACACTTCGGCCGCACGGCCTTGCTTGTTCAGGCTCAAGAACAAATGGCCGCGGTCCAACGAAGCCAGCCAGCGCACATGGGCACGTGACAGCCCTTCATAAACACGCAGCTGTTTCTGGAACAGTTCTTCGGCCTGCTCTTCGCGGCCAACGGCCAGCAGCGCCTGACCCAATACCTGACCCAGCACGGCGCGATCGTTCAGATCCGTTGTGACATCGCGTTCCAGGCGAGCCAAACCGATGCGCAACGCATCCAGGATGTCACCTCGCATCACAGCCTGAATGACATCACTTCCGCTACCCGTCGCCCGAAGGCAGGTCAATCCAAGCAACAACATCAGAACCTCCTCGAAGCCAAATATTTGGCAGTTGACGCATCGTATGGAACAGCGATCGTCACGTGCTCACGTCTGCACGATGAAATCCTCACGAATCCTCACCAGCTTGCAACAGACTGTTTGCAAAAAAACCAACTGGGCCAAAGAGGTTCGCATTACCACCCATCGTTTCGCTATTGCGCAGCACCTTCTCCCGGGGGCGGGCAAAAGTTCGGAACCCGATGGAGGCGAAGTGAAGCAGACACCTCGGTACGAATCTCACGGGTTTTTGCCAACAGGCCGTCACGAAGGAGACAGACCCCCGAAGCGTCTAGACATGCAAAAAAGCATTAGCGACACCTTTCTTAACGAAGAGCCGCGAAGCAAAGCCTGTCTTTGGTTTGATGTCCAACGACTTCCCCGCTTTTGCAGTCAAGGCCGCCCCATCACTTCACCGGCGGGCGCCCTGAACCGACCTTGACGAGACCACCATGTCAGAAAAAACCGAAGAGCCAACCGATAAGAAGCTCGACGATGCGAAGAAGAAAGGCCAGTCGCCGAAGAGCCAGGATATCAACGCGGCCGCTGGTCTGATGGGAGCGACGCTGTGCCTGACATTGGCCTCCGGTAATTCGCTGGACCATTTGTCCAAGCTGTTCTCGCTCGCCAGCGTGTCGGGGCTGGAAGCCAAGAACGATCAGCAGATGCTGGCGATTGCTTTTGACATGGTGATCCAAGGCTTGTGGATCGTGCTTCCATTTCTCGCGGTATCGATCGCTGTCGGCCTGATCGCCTCGTTCGCGCAGGTCGGCATCAACATCACCTTCGAGCCGATCACGCCCAACTTCGACAAGGTGAACCCGGCCTCCGGCCTGAAGAAGCTGTTCTCGGTGCGCTCGCTGATCGAGCTGGGCAAGACGGTGCTGAAGGCGGTGCTGGTCGGCACCGTGGTGTATGTGATTGCAAAGGGCTTGCTGCCGTTGCTGATCGGCGCTGCCACCCAAACGCCACAGGGCGTCGTGAGCATCGCCTGGAGCGCGATGCTCAAGCTCTTCGTTGCCACCGTGATCACGCTGATCATCATCGGCCCGGTCGACTTCGGCTTGCAGAAATGGCTGTTCATCCGTGACCAGCGCATGAGCAAGGACGAGATCAAGCGCGAATACAAGGAAATGGAAGGCGACCCGCAGATCAAGGGCCAGCGCAAGCAGCTGGCCCACGAGCTCGCGAACTCGCCACCGGAGACCACGGTGCCGAAGGCCACCGTGGTCGTGACCAACCCGAGCCACTACGCCGTGGCCCTCTATTACAAGCCCGGTGAAACGCCGCTGCCAACGATCGTGGCCAAAGGCATCGACAACGAAGCCTTCACCATCCGCTCGATCGCCGAAGCCCACAACGTGCCGGTGGTCGGCAACCCTGAACTGGCCCGTGCGCTGTTCAAGGTGCGCCTGAACGGCGTGATGCCCGAAGAGCTGTTCGATGCCGTTGCCGCCGTGTTGCGCTGGGTCGCGATGGTCGAGCGCATGGGGCTGGATGCCGCTTCGACACCGCCCGGCAGCACCACCCGCCATTGATCTCTTGCCCCTCCACATCAACGAGAAAGCTCCATGGCCAAGTTTCAGATAACCAACAAAGCCGGCATCGGCAACGACGTGGCGATGAGCCTGCTGGTCGTTGCGATCGTCGGCTTGATGATCCTGCCGCTACCAACGATGGCGATCGACAGCCTGCTGGCCTTGAACCTGGCGATCAGCGTGCTGCTGCTGATGACCTCGCTGTTCATTCCGAACGCCGTCGCGCTGTCGTCGTTCCCGGCGCTGCTGCTGTTCACCACACTGTTTCGGCTCTCGCTGAACATCGCATCGACGAAATCGATTCTGCTCAACGCCGATGCGGGCCACTTGATCGAAAGCTTCGGTGAACTGGTGGTGGGCGGCAACCTGGTCGTGGGCATCGTGGTGTTCATGATCATCACCATCGTGCAGTTCATCGTGATCTCCAAGGGCTCGGAGCGCGTAGCCGAAGTCGGCGCCCGATTCACGCTCGATGCGATGCCGGGCAAGCAGATGAGCATTGACGCCGACTTGCGCGCCGGCCACCTGACCGGCGAAGAGGCCCGCAAGAAGCGCGCGATGCTGAGCATGGAAAGCCAGATGCACGGCGGCATGGACGGCGCGATGAAGTTCGTGAAGGGCGATGCCATCGCCGGCCTGATCATCACGATGGTCAACATCCTGGCCGGCATCGTCGTCGGCATCATGTATCACGGCATGACCGCTGGCGAAGCCGCCAACCGCTTTGCCATCCTGTCGATCGGTGACGCGATGGTGTCGCAGATCCCTTCGCTCTTCATTTGCGTGGCCGCAGGCGTGCTGATCACCCGGGTGGCCGATGAACACGAGAAAAAGCCACGCTCGCTCGGCGAAGAAATCTTTGCCCAGCTGACGACCAACGTGCGCGCGATGTACCTCGCCTCCGGCCTCGTCGCAGCCTTCGCGCTGGTGCCGGGCTTTCCGGCGATTCAGTTCCTCGCCTTGTCGATCGGCCTGGCCGCGGCCGGCTATAGCCTGGCCAAGCAACGCCGCGGCGGCGGAGGCGAGACGATCATTTCGACGCCGATGTCGGCGATGCAGCGCGAAGGCGGCAAGGGCGATGCGCCGGCGATCATGCAAGACGCACCGCACTTCGCCAAGCCACTGGCGATCCGCATGTCGAAGAGCCTGGCCAGCCAGGTCGTTGCCGGCAGTCTCGATGTCGCGATGGAGCGCGAGCGCTTGAGCCTGCAATCGCTGCTCGGTGTTCCGTTCCCCGGTGTCGGCATGTGGGTGTCGCCCGACCTGAAAGACTTGAGCTTCGAGATCCTGATCAACGACGTGCCGGTCAAGCTGGTTAACTTGCCAGCGGAGCGCATGCTGTGGGTGATCGCGGCCGACTCGCCGCTGGCCGCCCAGGCCGTGCGCCACGGGCCGCTGCTGGACCAGGCTGAATCGCTGTGGATCGCGCCGGGCCAGGTCTCGGAAGAAACCCGCCTGCAGTGCCTGGACCTCGAACAGGTGATCGCCCGCCAGGTGATGATGATGCTGCGCCAGAACGCGCACCTCTTCATGGGCGTCCAGGAAGTGCAGTGGATCGTCGACAAGGCCACCCCCGATTACCCCGGCCTGGTGGCCGAAGTACAAAAGGTGCTACCGGCGCAGCGGATCGCCGAAGTGCTGCGCCGCCTGCTCGAAGAACAGGTACCGATCCGCAACGTGCGCACCATTTTCGAGAGCCTCATCAATTGGGGCCCGAAGGAAAAGGACATGCTGCTGCTGACCGAATATGTACGCGGCGATCTCGGCCGCTACCTCGCCTTCGAAGCCAGCGCCGGCCAGAACTTCATCTCCGCGATCCTGCTCGACGCCAGCGTCGAGCAATCGATCCGCCAGTGCATCAAGCCGACGCCCGCCGGCAACTACCTCGCGATGGCACCCGAGAGCGCCGCGGCGATCACCGAAAAGGTCTTGAAGATCTCGGGCAGCGTTCCGAACCGCGGCGTGGCGGTGGTCACGTCGATGGACATCCGCCGCTATGTCAAGAAAATGATCGAATCGAAGCTCGACTGGGTGCGCGTCTATTCCTATCAGGAACTCGGTGGCCAGGTGGAGCTGCGCCCGCTCGGCCGCGTGCTGCCTTGAGCTGAGCTCGGGGCATGAGCGACCAAGACATCCGCCGGCTGCGGCGCATCATCGTCGGGCCGCCGCTTGCCCGCAGCGCGATCGAGGTGCGCCAGTTCGACCGCTTCCAGCGTGCGCTGAATTCGACCCGGCGCAGCGAGCGCGTCGAGCCCGGCCCGCGCCGCAGCGCCGCAAGCGAGTCACCCGACAAGACATCGGCCCCACCCACATCGGCCCATGGGTCGGCCAAGCGCCCGGCCACCGCCACCGAAACCCCGTCGCCGGCGAATACCGCGGCGCTGCTGCGCCGCGCCGTCGCTCCCGCACAGCCGCGCGCCGAGGGGCAAGACAGCGTCACCCAGCCCGAGGTCGCCATCGCGCCGGAAGCGCCATGGATGAACGTCAGTTTCACGCCGCCACCACCCGACTGGGATGCGGCGATCGTGCGCACGATCGCCGCCATGTGCCGGCACGCCGACCCGTCGTTTGAGAACTGGTCGGTGGTGGTGCCGATCAATCCGAGTGCCCTGCCGGAAACCGAATTGAGGATTTCTCTTTCGCCTCACCGCTTGCAGCTTCGCTTCCACACCCAGTCGACGCGCTCATTCGATTTAGTGTTGCAACACCGAGACGCACTCCACGCCCTGTTGGAGAAAGCACTCCCCTTTTCCAAAGAAATCGACATCGACCTCACATGACACGCCTCGTTCCCGTCCATGCCTCCGGGCCACAGCACATCGAGTCGCTGGCTGCGCGCCTGACGACGATGACGCTGCCCGAAGCCCAGATGCGCCGGCTGGCCTTCGATGCCCATTTCGAGCGCTGGCTCAGTCGAACCCTGGATTTGCAGACCTTGTCCATCGCAGGCCGGCCGATTTCACTGCCCTGGGTACTGTCTTTCGATACCGATCACGGTGGCTTTGAAGTGGCCGTCGATCTGGCCGATCACCCCGCGCTTCAGATGGCACTCGCCTTACCCGACAGCGTGTTGGCATGCGCCGTTGCCACGCACCTGATGGCCCCGCTGACGAAGGCCCTGGAACCCGCGCTGGGCTCGGTAAGCATCACCGCGCGGCGCCGCAATGCCGGCGTGGTCGGAACCATCAGCCTGTCGGCCGGCGACTGGCGTTGTGGCCTGTTGCGCTGCGACGCCGCACTCGTCGACCGCCTGCTGGCCCTGGCCGAGCAAAGCGCCGGCGCCGACATCTCTCCCTTCGCGTCCCTGGCCATGCGGGCCCGCATCCGGCTGATGGTCCGCCACTGGACGCGTGAGGTCATTGCATCGCTTCAGGTGGGTGACGTCGTACTCGCCGGCACCCGAGGTCACACCCTCATCGGTGGCGTGGGCTGCACCTTGCAAGCACCCGTTTATATCAATCCGCAGGAGTTCAAATTGCAAGTCGCAGAAGCCCCTCACATTTCAAGTTCGGACGAAACTCCCGCTGCCCACAACTCGGGCGGCTCGATGGAAAACCTGCAGCTGCCGGTCGCCTTCGAACTCGACACCGCCCGCATCAGCCTGGCCGAGTTGTCCACGATGCGGCCAGGTTATGCCATCGAACTGGACGTGCCGCTGCTCGAAGCCACCGTGCGCCTGGTCTGCCATGGGCAGACTCTCGGCCATGGCCAACTCGTGGCCATCGGCGATCAACTCGGCGTGCGCATCACCCGTATGGAGTACACACATGACACCGGTATTCCAGGCTGACCCGGTATCGCTGGTCCTGGTGGCACTGTCGCTGTCAGTGCTGCCCTTCATCGCGATGGTGGTCACCTCGTACACCAAGATCGCGATCGTGCTGGGCCTGCTGCGCAATGCCATCGGCGTTCAACAAGTGCCGCCTAACACCGTGCTGAACGGTGTGGCGATCATCATGTCGTGCTACATCATGGCGCCGGTTTTCGTCAGTGCCACCGACGCGATGACACCGAACCTGAAGAACGGAAGCTCATCGGCGCTTGGGCTGATCCAATCGGCCGACGTCGCCCGCGAGCCCTTCCGCAAGTTCCTCGAGAAGCACGCCGAAGAGCGCGAGAAGCAGTTCTTCCTGAAGTCGGCCACGATCATCTGGCCGCCCGAAGAAGCCGCCAAGCTGAAGAGAGACGACCTGATCGTGCTCGCGCCGGCCTTCCTGCTCAGCGAGCTGACGGCCGCCTTTCGCATCGGCTTTTTGCTGTACCTCGCGTTCATCGTGATCGACATCGTGATCGCCAATGTGCTGCTGGCCATGGGCCTGTCACAGGTCACACCAACCAACGTGGCCATCCCGTTCAAGCTGCTGCTCTTCGTCACGCTCGACGGCTGGTCTCGGCTTGTTCATGGCCTGCTGCTCACCTACCGCTGACGGGTTACCGAACGTTCGAGACCCACCGATCCACGCATCACCTGATCCACCCACCGGATTTGCATCCATGACTTATGACGTCGTCATCCAACTGACCACCGAAGCGCTGCTGATGTGCGTGATGCTCTCGCTGCCCGCCGTGCTGATCTCCGCCACGGTGGGCCTGCTGGTGTCCTTCTTCCAGGCCATCACTTCGCTGCAAGACCAGAGCATCTCGCAAGGCGTCAAGCTGTTGGTCGTGACCGGCGTCGTGATCCTGGCCGCTCCTTGGGCCGGCTCCACGCTGACGAAATTTTCCGAGAACCTCTTCGCCGCCATCTTTCAGACATGACGCTGACGCTGCCGCCCTCGTCCCAGCTGCCGCCGTCGGCGGCCAATGCATCTGCAACTGCCACACAGACGAATCCACAAGCGCAAGAGACGCCTCGCGAACAGCGGCATCACTCTTCGTTCCATGGCGGCATGCACCGCGGTGTGGTCTTCCGGCATGCGCCTCGCCGCTCGCCGCCACCGCCCAGCAACAAGGCCCGCAACGGGCCGAAGGCGCGGGTGCGGCGGGCGGGTGCGCGCTCGGCGCAGATGGGCCATGAAGAAGACGAATTCCACGGCCTGCATCCCGAGGACCTGAAGGAGATGCTGGATGCCGCCTGGGCGCAAACGCACAACGATGCCGATGCGGCCCACCAGGGCGACTCACGCGAAGCAGCGGCGCAGCGCCTGATGGAGCAGCACGCCGAGCAGATGCGGCGCAAGGAAAGCGACATGAGCTTGCCGCGCTGCAAGCCGGTGGGGGGCGCGCGGCCGAAGGCCGCGGGCAATGACAGCCTGAGCAAGAAGAACTGGTCCGGCGCCGAGCTGCTGTTCGGCCCGAAGGTAAGCACACCGCCTGCACCGCGCGACCTGTCGCTCGCGCTGGCCTCGGTGTACTTCGCCATTTCGCGCGATCCGGTCAGCGCCATCCCGCTGATGGCTTCATCGCAGCGCACCGCCGCACGGCATGGCGCGATGCAGGCCTACATGGACCTGGCCGCCGAACAAGCTGTCGAGTCGGCCACGCTGGCCGACGTCAAAGCCATTGCGCTGGAGATGTTCCCGCATGGCGGCCCGCGCGGCGCAAAAGGCGGCAGCAGTGACTCGCAAAACCCTGAGCGGCAAAAAATCGCCCAGCCCGCGAGCCCCGATCAGCAACGAGAGCGCGGCAACAGCGAGAACACCCATCTGCTGTTCATTCCTTACATGCTGACCGCGCTGCGGCGCCGCACTGAAACGCAACGCAAGGCGTCAGCGGTCCGCCACGAAGCCTTGCAGACTGGCGCCAAGCTGCGCATGCCCCCGAAAACTCCGTCTCCGATGGGCGGCTTGAAACCAGGCCAGAACGCCAGACCGGTGTCCGCACCCTGGGTTAAGAAACCATGAGCTTCGAGCGCTACAGTGAGCTGGTGCACGACCTGTGCAGCGTCGTTGATCTGCCCAGCGCGGAATCGGTGCTGGAACGTGGCGTGATGGAAGTCGAAGGCTTCGAAGTGGCCTTGAGCCATTTCGAAAACGACCCCGATGCGATGTACCTGAACTTCAGCTTCGGCATCGTCACCGCCGGCCGTACCTTGCGCATCTTTCGCCTGATGCTGGAAGCCAACCTGTCGATCTATGCCCAGGACCAGGCCCAGCTCGGCCTCGACCCCGATACCGGCGGCGTGCTGCTGATCATTCGCGTGCCGATGTCCGACGACATCAACGGCACCTGGCTCGCCGACACCTTCGCCCACTATTCCGAACACGGCCGCTACTGGCGAGACAGCATCCTGATCGCAAGCGACGAGATGTTTGAAAGCCTGTCCTACGGCGACTACTCCTGGGTCCGGGCCTGACAAAAGCCTGAACCGGCCGAGCGCTTCGCCTGCGCGATGTGGCACGTCAGCCGATGACTCGGTCGTTGGTGCAGCCTGCGCGCTGAGGCGTTCACGACGCAACGCCTGAGCCACGATGCTTGCTTCACTCGCGAGGCCCGGGCACTCCCTGCTCGCACCACGATCCACGCTGCATCGATTTCTCCGTATCAGTGAGCCACGATGCAGCCCGAAGCGCACCCGCCGCTTTTCGGCTGACAAAGTCACCGTGTGACACAGTCGCTTCTGCCATGACCCATCAGATACAGAGCCGCTGCCTGAGGCCAGCGTTGCAGCATGCGCCCGCCATTCAAGTTAGCTTTGATTCAGGCCCCGTGAGCCCGCAGACAGAACGACTTGTCACGGCTTCAAGTGTCCAAGCATCCAAGATTCGATCTCTGTTAAGTATCAAGCGAATACAGATCATGAAATCACAGCGAGAATCGCACTCGCTTTTTCAACCGGGATGTTTGCCGCTTGCCAGCGCATCGGTTTTTCAATCGCGGACTCAAACCCAGACAAAGCGTCATCCGACTGAAATTTCAAGACGGAATTTCAGCTCCACATCACCTTCGTGTCATTCGTTGCCGCGTGACACAGTCGGCCGCAGTGCTCGACCAGACAATGGTCGAATCCCTTCAACGATTTCGGGCTGGTAGCCATGCCGCCCACAGGCCTCCGATGATTTCGAGAATGTCCCGTCGCCTCCACCGCCATGCCATCGCGGGTGTTTTGGGCCTGCTGTCAACTATGGCGGCTTGCCCGGCTCGGGCCACCGATGGCGTCAGCGAAGAAGGGATCGAAGCCGGCTTCGAGCGGATCAATGCCAATGGCGGCGTGGATGGCAAGCGCTTGAAGCTTTGGGCGCTGGACGGTGACTACGAGGTCGACCCGGCATTGGCCAACACCAATTGGCTGATCGAGCAGGACAAGGTCTTTGCGTTGATGGCTTTCTATGGCACCGCCACGTCGACCGCAGTGATGCCGCTGTCGACCGCACGGGCTTGCCGCTGATCGGCACCATCAGCGGCGCCGAAGCCCTGCGCACGCCGGCCAATCATTTCATGTTCCACCTGCGGGCCAGCTATGAAGACGAAACCGAGCCCATCGTCCGCAACCTCACCACCGTCGGCATGACGCGCATCGGCGTGTTCTATCAACACGATGCCTTTGGCCAGGCGGGCTTGGCGGGCGTTCAAAAAGCGCTGGCCGCCAAGGGCCTGAAGCCGGTGGCCATTGGTTCTTCGCCGCGCAATTCGGTGGATGTGGCTGCAGCGGTGAAGGCGATGTCGGCGGCCAATGCGCAGGCGATCGTCATGGCCTCGCTCTATCGCCCGACCGCCGCCTTCATTCAGCAGATGCGGCGCGGCGGCGCCAAACCCTATTTCGTCGCGCTCTCACCGGGGGGCGCCGACCCATTGATCGGCCAGCTCGGCGGCGACGATTCGCGGGGGGTGCAGGTCGCCCAGGTCATTCCCTACCCCTGGGGCGAACGCTATGAGATCGTGCGCGACTACAAGCGAGATCTTGCGGCCTACGCCAAGACGGCCAAGCTGTCTTACTACGGCCTGGAGGGATACATCAACGCCCGGCTCGTAGCGGCCGCGCTCGACCGCACCGGCGCCAACCCGACGCGCGACCGCCTCTTGGCCGCTTTACGCAGCGGGCCTTTTGATTTGGGGGTTACCGCATCGGATCGCCCGGCAACGATGGTTCGAACTACGTCGAAATCAGCGTGATCGGGCCTGACGGCCGCATCATGAACTGAGCGGCATCGATTTTCTGCGCCTGCCAACGCACGGCAGTTTTGAGACACCGCTGCAGCTTGAAGGCAGCGTTGGGCGCACGCTGCAAACGCAGCGCCCGCTGCCAAAACGTCCATCGAATAGACATTCACATCGATAGACGTTCAGCAACAATGTGAATGCCAAATCCTTCGTTCACAGCGCGGGGCGCGCGCCGAAGAATCGGCCACTTCGCCATCCATGCGTGCCGGTTCAAGACGCATCTCTACCGCCCATGTCTCTGAACGATTCTCTGCTGACCTTGCCCGCCTCACCGGCGCTCGCCTTGTCTGTCCGCGCAAAGGCATTGCTGTTCCACGACCCGCTGTCGCAAGCCTTGCTGCAGCAGGTCGAGCGTGTGGCCAGAAGCGATGCGACGGTGGTCGTTGTCGGCGAAACCGGCACCGGCAAGGAACTCATCGCCCGCCACATCCACACGACCAGCGAGCGCCGCGGCCCGTTCGTCGCGGTGAATTGCGGGGCGTTCACTGAATCATTGATCGATGCCGAACTGTTCGGCCATGAAGCCGGGGCCTTCACCGGGGCCCAGGGCGCGCGCGCCGGCTGGTTCGAAACCGCCCATGGCGGCACGCTGTTCCTCGATGAAATCGGCGACCTGCCGGCCCCGCTGCAAGTCAAGCTGCTGCGCGTGTTGCAGGAGCGCCAGGTGGTTCGCCTGGGTTCGCGCAAGCCCATCTCGGTGGACGTGCGCCTGGTCGCCGCCACCAACATCGATCTGCATCAGGCGGTGCAGGCGCAGAAGTTCCGTGCCGACCTTTACTACCGCCTGAGCGTTGCACCGCTGAGCCTGCCGCCACTGCGCGATAGGCCGGGCGACATCCTTCCGCTGGCACGGCATTTCATCGGCGTGTATGCCACCCGCATGGGCCTGCCCAGCATCAGCTTGAGCGCCGACAGCGAAACTGCGCTGCTGAATTACGCTTGGCCAGGCAACATCCGTGAGCTGGAAAACGTCATGCACTTCGCATTGATCGTGTGCCACGGCCAAGTCATCCAGGCGGCCGATTTGAAGCTCGTGCCGATCCGCCTGTCGTCTCCATTGGCCGGCCCCTGGGCTGCGCCGGCGCAAAGTACAGAATCCTTCGAAGCGCCGACCGCAAGCACCTCTGCAGCCACTGAGAACGAGCCTGCCGACAAGCTGCCGTCCGAGTTGGCCACCCATTTCAGGCAACTCGTTCAGCAGCGCACGCCTGATTTGTTCCATCGGGTCGAAGAAACGCTGGTTCGTTCGACCTACGCGCATTGCCACAACAACCAGGTGCACACCGCGCGGGCCTTGGGCATCACGCGCAACACGCTGCGCACCTTGCTCAAGCGCTATGGCCTGCTGGCCAGCAGTGCAGGCGATGAGGCCGGGGGCGGCGAGCCTGCTTCGGCGCATGATGCCGACGAATTGGAGTCCGACCTGTCTTCTGACGTAGAGCGTTCTGACACAGTCGAATTCAATGCTGCGGCGGCCGACGCCGCCTCGACCGATCCAACGATCGCGCATCGCCGCCAACCCATCGAAGAGCTGGTCTTCTCCGAGTTCTGACAGTCTGCAGCACTCCGGCACAATTCGCGCCGAATCGCGGGCACTGAGCCTTCGACGAACTCACAGGACTCGCATGCCCCGCCCTTATCAAGCCGTCATCTTTGACATGGACGGGCTGCTGCTCGACTCGGAGCGCCCGATCAAGAAAGCCTGGATCGAGGTGTCACAGGCTCACGGCTTCAGCGTCTCGGACGAGATCTTCCTGCAAGTCGTTGGACGCACCAGCCCCGATGGCCGTGCCCATTTCATCCAGACCCTCGGCGAGCACTATCCATATGAATCGGTGCGCGCCACAGTCCATCAGCAACTTGCGGCCGCCCACGCGCAGACCGGTTATGACGTCAAACCCGGCGCCGTCGATCTGCTGAAACGCTTGCAGGCGCAAGGCATTCCATGCGCAGTTGCATCATCGACGCAGCGAGACGAGGTCGAATCTCGGCTTCGCCTGGCGGGCTTGTGGCCTTACTTCGCTTCCGTGATCGGCGGCAATGAAGTGACGCGGGGCAAGCCGAACCCGGACATCTATCTACTGGCCGCACAACGCATCAGCACCGATCCGGCGCGCTGCCTGGCCTTCGAAGATTCCGATCACGGCGCGCACGCAGCGCTGGCCGCAGGCATGGACGTGGTCGTCGTGCCCGACCTCAAACATCCCGGTGATGCGTTGCGGGCGTGCTGCACGGCCGTGCTGTCATCGTTGAACGACGCCACCGTCCATCATGCGCGGTGGTTCCATCAGGCCTTGCTGGGCTGAGCACCGCTAACGCGCTCTGCGGTACCTGGCCACGCCGAGCGCTGCCAAGCCAAGGGCTCGATGCCAGCGTTTAACTCCCGTCTGAAGTCACGGCCTGATCATCGGGCGCGGCTCGCGCCGCCGATGAAGAAAGCCGTGTCGCACCAGCCATTCCCGGCCTTTCTGACTGACAGCCAGACCCGTCGGCGTGCGCCGCACGAAGCCCACCTCGATCAGCTTGCGGGCCACGGGCGTCGGCACATCGCCAAGCGCACCACCGCCACGGCTCTGCGTCAACCAATAGCGTTCTTCGGGTGAGAATTCCGGATCGTCGAGCAAGGGGGCTTGTTGCATGGCTACTCCCGAACCAAGGTGGATGAGCTTTGCGAGGCCAAGTCACCTGCGCGGCGTCGAGCTTGAAAAGCGATAGCGAATGACGGCCTCAGCCACCTGCAATCATCGGCATGGCGCTGGAAGGGGCAGTGCGGTGAGGCGGCTGCACGTGAGTCTGTGCTCATGGCGCATCTCCTGTTCTTTTCAATCGATTGGAACCAACACAGGTGACGACAAGGCTTCGTGGCCTCACCCGTCTTACTCCTGCGTGAGTTCTGCGGTAAGCACGATCTCGGGCACGCTGGCCAGCGCCTTGGACAACGGGCAGTTGTGCTTGGCTGTCTCCGCGATCTCATGGAACTGCGCTTCGCCAATGCCAGGCACCGTAGCGCGCAGCTCCAGCTGAATGCGATCGATAACGAAGCCCTCGCCTTCCTTGGCCAGGCGCACGCGGGCTTGTGTGTCGACCTCGGTGGTCGCGAAGCCCGCCTTGTCGCAGGCAAAAGAGAAAGCCATCGTGAAGCAGGCTGCATGGGCGGCCGCCAGGATCTCTTCGGGGTTGGTGCCCGTCCGGTCGTCTTCGAAACGGCTACCGAACCCGTAAGGGTGTTCATTCAGCGCACGGGTTTCCGTGCTGACACGGCCCTGACCCAATTTGCCCCGGCCAACCCAATGGACGTTTGCAGCTTTTTCGTTCATGACGAACTCCTTGGTGAAATGATGAGAAATCGTGACCGGCAGACGGGTGCGGCCATCGAGAGGTTTTCTTATTTGGCGCGTGGCGAATGCAGATTGCGATCGGCCGGCTGCGATCGGCCCGACCTCAAATCGGTGACGGCCTGCACCACCGCCCGCGCCACGTTGCGCGACTCTTCCTGAAAATCGGTGTCTTCATCAAGCGCTTCATGGCTGTTGTAATAAGGCTGGTAGTAGCCGACATAACGATCTATTTGAGCGGCTCTTCCGGCATCGAAAAGACCCATCCAGTCCAGCCAGTCGCACAGGTTGCGCCGATGCGATTCGACCCCGGCCACATCGCCATGCACCACCACGCCATAAGCGCGGCCCGCCATGTGTTTCGGGTAATCCCAGCCTCGCTCTTCAATCGCCTTGGCCTCGGCGGCGTGCTTGCCGTGGGTACTGGTCGGGTCGGGGTTGCCACCATCGGCGCACACCATGCGGTCGATCATCAGCTTCAATGGGCTGGGCGACTGATACCAATAGGTGGGCGCCAACACGATGACGCCATGCGCCGCGATCCACCGTTCATAGATCTCGGCCATCCAGTCATGGACCTGCCCCAGCGCATGATTCGGGTAGCAGCTGCAGGGCCAGTGGCACAAGGGCATCGCGGTCGATACACAGCCCTTGCACGGGTGAATCGCGCGGCCAAATTCGGAGGTCACCAAGCTCAGATCGAGCACATCCGCTTGAAAGCCCAGGTCTTCGACCACGCGTTGTGCGTCCTGCGTCAGCCGCCAGGTCTTGGAGATTTCACCCGGGCAGGTGCCGTCGTTGCGTGCACTGCCGCAGATCAACAAGATGCGCCCGGGGCTGCGCGCGTCTTGCCACGTGTCCATCGCGTCATGCAGACGCTGGCGGGTCTCCAACCATTCGACCGACAGCTGGTAGCTCGGATCGGCAAAGCCTTCGCCAGCCGGGCGCGTGATCGGTGCCTTGCGGCCCTCGCTGTAAGCGTTCCAGGCGACGGCTTCCAGGCGCTCGATGTCGCCACGCTGTGCATCGAATGCCGGGTCATAGAAGCGGGCATTGAAGCGTTCACGAAACACGTCGCGGGTCAAAGAATCGCTGGCTTGGCCGATACGGATGAAGGTCATGGGGGTTAGCAACAATGCGTTGCTTCGAGTATCGGCAGCAGCCCTTCCCGCCTGCGTCGGACGACAGCGCAATGCGAGCGAGCCAGCGTCCTACAACCCGGAGACGGGTGGCGCGCGGCACCGATGGAGATAACCCGGCGCTAAAGCGCAACCAACGACGCAACCAACGACGCAAAAGAATTCGTGATCGCAGGGATAGTATCGACGCGCTTGCGGCTGGCCACTCCATTTGCCACAATCCAGACCTCGCTCAAAGAACCGCCTCACTGATCACCATCATGTTTGCTAGCACCGCTCCTCATTGCTCATTGCCCGCCACGGGCAAGGCATGGGTGCGTGTGGCACCGTGCAAGCACGCTTTGATGGAATGCGAAGGGACTTCCCACCTTCGAGCAAAGGCGTCAATGCGCCAGGATTG
>CAXTCD010000075.1:0-23227 GCA_964242145.1 uncultured Rhizobacter sp. | reverse complement strand
CCGCTGATGCAAGGCGCCAATCATGGCAGAAAATTACTTAAACGAACAGTATTGCGACCTGACCGCGCCCGACGCGAACAGCAACGAGCTCGGCCAAGCCACTGCCGTGGTGTGCATGGCCGACAGCTACGGCGACCAAGCCAAGGGCCAGACCGCGATGGAAAACTGCCTGCAGAAAAGCCCCGAGGTGAACCTTGTCTACACGATCAACGAGCCGGCCGCTGCCGGTGCCTACAAGCACTGAAGACCGCCGGCAAGGAAAAGGGCGTGATCATCGTGTCGGTCGACGGCGGCTGCCAGGGCATCAAAGACGTCGGCGCCGGCGTGATCACCGCGACCTCGCAGCAGTACCCGCTGAAGATGGCCGCGCTCGGCGTCGAGGCCGGCGTGGCCTATGCGAAGACCGGCAAGAAGCCGAGCGGCTACACCGACACCGGCGCCACCCTGATCGCAGCCAGGCCGCTGGCCGGCGTGGACAGCCAAGACGTCAAGACCGGCACCGCGCTGTGCTGGGGCAAGCGTTGAGCGCAGCGACCTCGCGCCCTCGCCGGCCCCGGCCGTGGCCGGCGAGGGCACGAACGATTGCCACCATTGGGCACGCTCGGGCCAGTCATCGCGTTGCTGTGCGCCTGCGCATTCTTCGCCACGCAAAGCGACCGCTTTTTGAGTGGCGCCAACTTTTCGCTGATCCTGCAGCAAGCAATGGTCATTGGCGTGATCGCCATCGGCCAGACGCTGATCATCCTCACCGCCGGCATCGACCTGTCGTGCGGCATGGTGATGGCGCTCGGCCGTGCTGCGCATGCTCGACAAGAAGAAGATGCTGGCGAAGAGCACCGCGCGCATGAACGACCTGAAGGTCGGCATCCGTTCGATGAATCAGGCGGTCGAGACGCTTTCCGGCGGGCAGCGGCAGGGCGTCGCGGTGTCCAGGGCCGCCACCTTCGCGCGCCATGTGGTGATCATGGACGAGCCGACCGCCGCGCTCGGCGTCAAGGAGGGCCACATGGTGCTAGAGCTGATCCGCCGCATGCGCGACCAAGGGTTGCCGGTGATCCTCGTCAGCCACAACATGCCGCATGTGTTCGAGGTCGCCGACCGCATCACATCGCGCGGCTCGGCAAGCGCGCCGCGGTGGTCAATCCGAAGAAGATCAGCATGAGCGACACCGTGGCCGTGATGACCGGCGCGATGTCGGTCACCGAGCTGGCCGCCGATGCGCTGGCTTAGCTCGGCAGGCCACGGCATGGCGGTCTGATGATGATCCAACGCTTCCATCTCATCCCGTTCTCAACACGGTGGCTCAGAGCCGGTGGGATGGCCGAGGCGCTGCGCCGATGAGCGACGCAGATCCGCGACTGCGGCCGCGTGGCTCCAACCACGTCGGCATGCGCCAGTTCAACGAGCGCGTGGTGCTGCAGGCGATTCGCCTTCACGGCGCTTTGCCGAAGGCCGACATCGCGCGGCTGACGAAACTCACCGCGCAAACGGTGCAATTGATCATCGGCCGCCTGGAGCGCGATGGCTTGGTGCGCAAGGAAGCGCCGCTGCGCGGCAAGGTCGGCCAACCCTCGGTGCCAATGGCACTGAACCCCGACGACGCGTTTTCGATCGGTATCCAGATCGGCCGACGCAGCCTGGACATGATGCTGGTCGACTTCGCCGGCCAGGCCCGCGAACGCCTGTCGCTCAGCCATGCCTTCCCCGATCCCGATGCGCTGTTTGGCGAGATCAGCGCGCGGCTGGCACAGCTGACGCGCGCCATCGGCCCGGCAGGCGCACAAGCGCTGCATGGCATCGGCGTGTCGGCGCCTTTTTCCTTGGGCGGCTGGCAAAAACTGCTCGGCCCGGCGGCGGCCATCGCCGGCAAATGGGCCGAGATCGACATCCGAGCAAGCATCGCAGCGATGAACGTAGACGTGCCGGTGATGTTCGTCAAAGACACGGCGGCCGCGTGCGTGGCCGAACTGGTCGTCGGCCGCGGCCGCAGCGTTCGCAGCTATCTCTACGTGTTCGTCGGCACCTTCATCGGCGGCGGGCTGGTGATCGACAGCCATCTGCATGCCGGGCGCACGGGCAATGCCGGGGCGATCGGCTCGCTGCCGCTGACGGCCGCACCGGCGCAACACCCGGGCCTGCCGGAGCAATTGCTTGGCGTGGCGTCACTGTTCATGCTGGAAGCGCGTTATGTCGATGCGAAGCTCGACCCCGACGCAGCACTCGACGATCGCGCGCTGCAACCACCGTGGGCCAGGCACACCGAGGAATGGCTGAAGGCCTCCGCCGCCGCGATGGCGATGGCCATCAACAGCGCAGCGTGCCTGCTCGACCTCGACGCCGTGATCGTCGACGGCGCCTTCGGGCGCGCTTTGCTGGATGCCCTGCTGAGCGAGCTGGAGACCGCCCTCCATCGACATAACTGGGAAGGCGTGGACCGTCCGCCGGTCTGGCCGGGCACCATCGGTGCCGAGGCCCGGGCGCTAGGCGGCGCGTTGCTGCCGCTTTACGCGAACTTCGCCCCGGACCGCGACCTGTTCCTCAAGCTCGAAGCCTGACGCGTTGACTGCAAAAGCTCAGCGCGAGCCGTACATCATCTGCCGCGCCAGCAGCGACTTGACCGGCTTGAGCGATTGAAGTGCCGCCATTCCCAGACCGCGGGCGGTTCCGGCGCCAGGCAGCTTCCAGGTGAAGCTGCGGGCCAGAAAGTCGGTCGCGGCAATCATCGCCCAGCGATCGGGCCCACGCTGCCACTCCAACCGGCGCAAAGCACGATCGATGCTTGAACCGGTCTGAGACAAGGTCTGAACCAGATCGAAGGCATCCCGCAGCCCGAGGTTCAAGCCCTGGCCCGCCACCGGATGCAGCGTCTGCGCGGCATTGCCGATGCGCACGACCCGGCCCCGAATCAGGCTGCGTTCAGCCGTCAGCCCCAGATCGAAGCGCTTCAACTCCGACAGCCCGGTGATGCGGCCCACGGTCGGCGGGAAAATTGTGTTCAGCACCGCCAGCCGCTGCTCGGTGCTGAGCTCTGCCACAGGATCTTCGGCACGTTCCACACACCACACCAAGGCCGCACGCCGGTCTTTGAGCGGCAGCAAGGCCACCGGCCCATGCCGCGTGAAACGCTCATGCGCGACACCGATCGGACTGCCGGCCAGATCGACGGTGCCCACCCAGGCGGCCTGGTGATAGTCATGCCGGAAAACGCCGCCCTCGCCCTTCAGATCGGCGCCCGCGGCATCGGCCTTGAACACACCGCCTTCGGCGACCACGGCCAGATCAAATGTGTCGGTAATGCCAGCATCCACTTCGACGCCGTTCGTCACCGATTTAAGCCCCGTCACCGGCGCGCCAAAACGGGTGGTCAACCGGTGTGGCGACTGCGCGCATGAATGAAGCCAGGCTTGCTGCAATGGCGCGACGATCGCCCCGTAGCTCAGCACGGCGCCCAGCATTGCCACACCTTCTTCGGCGGCGGAGATTCGCACCTCAGGCTCCGGCAGCCACGATGAGAGCAAGGAACTCAGCGACGGTGGCTGCTGAGAAACATGAACTTCCAAAATCTCCTGCGCCGCCGCCGCATTCCAGCCGCCCAGCCGTTGCAAAAACTGCACGCTGCCCAGCGAGAGCGCCAACACGCGGGGATCGTCCGAAACGTCTTTGTCGATCGCCCGGCTGTCAAAAAGGCTGATGCGGGCCGTCGGCAGCAGGTGGGCTGCGTGAAGCGCCAAAGCCAGCCCTGCTGGGCCGGCGCCGATCACAGCGAGGTTTTGCGGAGTCGTTAAAACGGTCATCGAATGCGAGTCTTTAAAAACGTCGACCTGCAGGTTACCTGCTCTTGCGTGTTGCCATTCACGCTGCATGACGCTGCGCAGTTTGACAAAACACCGAAATGAGGGGGTAGGAATGCGTATCGCGACCCCGTGTTACAGGGGGGCGACAGCCGCGACGCGCCAATTGCTGCGTGGCAAAGTGCCTCCAGCGTTGACACCCCGTCAATCGATAGACAGGTAGGAGCTTCCATGAAACTGAAATCGCTGGCCGCCATGTTGGCCTTGGTTGTCGTCGGTCCCGCCATGGCGGCGCAGTGCACCGAGACATTCAGCCTCGGCACATTGGGCCCGCCTTCTTTGGCCAGCCTTTCCAATGATTTCGGTTCGGTCCAGCACTTCAACGATTGCTATAACTTTTCGTTGAACAACGCCGCCGACGCCTTCGGCTTCACGCTGACGCTTGACGGCTCCTACATGCGCGACATCGACATCACGTCGCTCTCGCTGATCGGCAATGGTGTGTCCTTGCTCGATCTAACGCCCGACTCGTTCAGCTTCAGCAACCTGCTGTCCGGCTCGTACCAACTGCTGGTTGCGGGTGATGTGACCGGCAAGAACGGCGGCTTGTTCGGCGGCGGTTCGGTGGGCTACATCGGCTTGTTCTCGACCATCCCGTCGGCAATTGCCGCACCCGTGCCCGAACCCGAAACCTATGCGATGTTGGCCATGGGCTTGGCCACCGTCGGCTGGGTTGCGAGCCGTCGGAAAAAAAGCTGAACGCCATCGCCCTTGTGGCGGCTGCAGATGCCCCAACGAAAGCGAGCTGAAAGCTCGCTTTTTTGTTGCTTCCAGTTCTTCCGTGCAGAAGCGTCACCGCCGTGGCGAATGATGACGCGCCTGGCCGGCGGCCCACGCCACGCTTCACTTTGGGTGCGCCGCGGCTCGCGGTCATGGCACGTGCGCCGCACAAGACCTGCGATGTTTTCCAAGGCCGCCCCTGGAGTCAGCGTTTAATACAGGCCCGACAACTGAGCTTCTTGAAACAAGGTTTGCGATGACTGAGCGTTCTCAGCACGTATGGATTCGATTACCGGAATGGTGGAGTCGCCTGACCGCGGGCACGGATGCATTCAGTTTGCTCGTCGTTTTGGGCGGGCTGCTGCTGCTTTATGTACCGACCTACTGGGATTTCCTGTTCGGTCTCTGGGCGCCTGACACCGAAGGGCATGAGCCTTTGATCCTGGCGGTGTGCCTCTGGCTGGCTTTGCGCAAGCGCGAAGCCTTGCAGAAATTGCCCTCCTCGGGCGCAGCACCTCGATCAGCCGCGGTCATGCTGACCATCGGCCTGATTTTTTACATCTTCGGCCGATCACAGCAATGGATGCGTTTCGAACTGGCCTCCCAACTGTTCGTGTTTTCCGCGGTGCTGCTCAGCTTCAAGGGCTGGGCCGGCGTGCGGACGATCTGGTTCGCATTGTTCTTTCTGTGCTTCCTGATTCCATTGCCCCGAACCGTCGTCCTGGCGATCACCGGGCCGATGAAGATGGGCGTCTCGGCGGTTGCAACTACCGGATTGGCCGCCTTGGGCTACCCCATCGGCCGATCGGGCGTGGTGATCACCATCGGGCAGTACCAGCTTCTGGTCGCAGACGCCTGTGCCGGCCTGCAGACCATGTTCACACTGGAAGCCTTGGGCCTGCTGTATGCGAATCTGATGGCTTATCAATCGGCAGTTCGCAGCGCCTTGCTCGCCATCCTGGTCGTGCCGGTCTCGTTCTGCGCCAACATCGTCCGGGTGATGATTCTGGTGCTCGTCACCTATCACTTCGGTGACGAAGCGGGCCAAGGTTTTGTGCATGGCTTTGCCGGCCTCGTGTTGTTCGCCGTGGCACTGACCTTCATCATGAGCGTCGACCGTTTGATCGGCATGGCGCTGCCGCCAAGGTGGGCACGATGACGGCCAAGGTGTCCCGCAGGCGTGCGCTGTTTCTCAGCAGCGCGATGGCCGCATCCGCGGCCATCGCCTGGGCCGCCAAGCCCACTCAACGCCTTGCGGATGAGCGCCCGCCGATCAAGCTGGAGACTTTGTTCCCGCTGTCGGCCGGTGAATGGCATGTCGATCAGCGCGCCGTGGCGTTCGTGCGGCCGGAGAACGAGAAGGGCAAGCTCTACGGCATCTATGACCAAGTGCTGGAGCGTGTTTATGTCGGCCCCGGAGGAAGGCGGGTGATGCTGTCGGCGGTCTATGGCGCAGAGCAATCAATGCGGCTTCAGGTACATCGCCCGGAAGGCTGCTATCCATGGGCCGGTTTCAAGATCGACGCACTGCAACGCACTCAGCTGGCACTGGCACAGCGTTCGATCCCGGTGACCTTGCTGCACGCCGAGAAGCCGGGCCGCTCGGAGCCGATCACCTACTGGACGGTGCTCGGCGACGACGTGGTCGAAAACGACGGCCGCACCTTTCAATGGCGGCAGCTGACGTTTGGTGTACGCGGCAAGATTCTCGACGGCATGCTGATCCGCGTTTCGTCGATCGACGACGACGTTCAGCGCGCTTGGGCCCTGCATGCCGAATTCGCCGATGTGCTGGTGAAGGCGATGCCACCCGATCAGCGGGTGCGCATCGCAGGCTTGCCTCTCGTCAAGGGCTGAGTGGGCCATCGATCAAAGATCGCCGTCGCCACCAGGCGCTGCGCGATCCAACTCCCTCTATCATCTTCAACCTGTCACGGGAGATTGCCATGGGCCTGATGGATTTCATCAAGAAACAGTTCATTGACGTACTGGAATGGACCGAGCCCGGTGACGGCGTGCTGGGATGGCGTTACCCCATGTCCGGCAACGAAATCCAGTATGGCGGCTCGCTGACAGTGCGCGAGTCGCAGATGGCCGTGTTCGTCAACGAAGGCAAGGTGGCCGATGTGTTCGGGCCGGGCATGTACAAGCTGACGACCCAGACCCTGCCGGTGCTGACCTACCTGAAGAACTGGGACAAGCTGTTCCAGAGCCCGTTCAAAAGCGACGTGTACTTCTTCAGCACGCGCCAGCAGATCGACCAGCGCTGGGGCACCACCCAGCCGGTGACGATCCGCGACAAAGACTTCGGCGCCGTGCGCCTGCGCGCATTCGGCAACTACAGCTATCGCGTCGCCGACCCCAAGCTCTTCCACACCGAGATCTCCGGCACGCGTGATGTCTATACCGCCGCCGAACTTGACGGGCAGTTGCGCGCGCTGATGCTGCAGCACATCTCCGATGCGGTGGCCGGCAGCGGCGTGGCCTTCCTTGATCTCGCCGCCAATCAGGTCGAGTTCGCAAAGGCGTTGCAAGCGGCGACGGCACCGGCCTTCGAGAAGATCGGCTTGAAGCTTGAAAGCGTGACCTTGCAAAACGTCTCGCTGCCCGAAGAGCTGCAAAAGATCCTCGACCAGAAGATCGGCATGGGCATGGTCGGTAGCGACATGGGCAAGTTCATGCAGTACCAGACGGCGCAATCGATTCCGAAGTTTGCCGAAAACTCGGGGCAAGGCGGCGGTGTGGCGGGCGATGCGATGGGCCTGGGTGCAGGCGTCGCGTTAGGCCAGGTGATGGCGCAGCAGTTGTCGCAAGGCCTGCATGCGCAACCGGCGGCGCCGGCCGCAGCGAGCGCAGCCGCAATCATTCGGCCCGATGACGTGATGGCAACGCTCGAGAAGCTGGGCGACCTCAAAGCCAAGGGCATCCTGACGCAGGAAGAGTTCGACGCCAAAAAGGTCGAACTGCTGAAGAAGCTCGTCTGAGCTTTTGCCCGACCTTGTGTGCCGGTGGCTCGCGCCGGCACGCGCCTTGACCCGCTGACGCCTTCGCGGCGCCGAACTTGGCCACCGACACCAGCCCACAACGCGCCTACCGTGCCGCGTGCCCCAACTGCGGCGCGCCGGTGGAATTTCGCTCGGCCGCATCGGCGTTTGCGGTATGCAGCTTTTGCCACAGCACGATCGTTCGCGAGGGCGATGCGCTGCGCAAGATCGGCGAAAGCGCCGATCTGTTCGATGACCACACGCCGCTGCAACTGGGCGCTGGTGGCAAATACCAGGGCGCCGCGTTCACGCTGATCGGCCGCCTGCAGTACCGCTACAAAGACGGCACCTGGAACGAATGGCATGCGTTGTTCGACAGCGGCCGCAGTGGCTGGCTGAGCGAAGACAACGGCCGCTACGTGATCGCTTTCGATGTGCCGCTGGACGGCCCGCCGCCCGTGTCCACCGAGCTGCGCACAGGTGCGCAGCAGATCGTCAACGGCCAGCCCTGGTCGGTCGGTTCGGTGACGGCTGCGCGCCTGATTGCTGCCCAGGGCGAGCTGCCCGCCAAGCCGAACACCGAGCGCGGTTTCATGGTGGCCGACCTGCGCAGCACGCGCGACGAGGTCGGAACACTCGACTACAGCGACGCGGCTCATCCCACCTGGTCGGTCGGCCGCTCCGTCGCGCTCAGCGAGATGGCGATGACCGGCCTGGCCGAAGGCGCCGACGGCTCGCTCAGCATCAAGGCGATGACGGCGCGCAGCCTGGCCTGCCCGAACTGCGGCGCAGCGCTGGAGGTCAAGCTGGCGACAACGCAATCGATCGTGTGCCAGCAATGCCATTCGGTCGTCGATGTGTCGACGGGCGTCGGCGCCGACCTGGCTCATTACGCGCAAGACAACGGCGGCAACAGCGGCAGCGAACCGCTGATTCCGCTGGGCAAGAACGGCAGCTTGACGCTCGGCGCCAAAGCGCTGCGCTGGCAGGTGGTCGGCTACGTGGAGCGCTGCGAGGTCGATGCCGAAGAGCAAAGCTTCTGGCGCGAATACCTGCTCTATCACCGCATGGAAGGCTTCGCTTTCCTGATCGATGCGGAAGACGGCTGGAGCTGGAGCGCGCCCATCACCGGCGTTCCATCGGCCACCGCAGCCAAGCTGAGCTATCAGGGCGACACCTACCGCAAGCTCTACAGCTACACCGGCAAGATCAGCTATGTGCTGGGCGAGTTCTATTGGCAGCTGACCCGCGATCAGTTGACACAGAACACCGATTACGTCGGCACCGCCTCAGCTCAGAAAAAGCGCCTCAACCGCGAACAGACGGGCGACGAAGTCGTCTGGTCGGCGGGCGAAAGCTTGCCCGCCGATGTGGTGGCCAAAGCCTTCCAACTGTCGCCCGCCGTGTTCAAGCGCGACAGCACGCCCACCTCGGGAGGCTCGGCCGCGCTCTTGGGCAAAATCTTCCTGTGGCTGTTTCTGATCATCCTGGTGCTGATGATCTTCCGCTGCGCCAGCAGCAATGATTGCGACAGCGTGCGCTCGGCCTACGGCGAGTCGTCACAGGAATACCGCAACTGCCGCAGCAGCGCGCGCTCCGGTGGCTATTACAGCGGTTCATCGACCAGTGGCGGCTCGTACGGCGGCTACTCCAGCGGTGGCAGCCACAAATGAGGCGGCTCGCGCTCGCCCCATTCCATCAATTCACAGATCAACGAACAGGAGGCTCCACATGATGGGAATCGAATGGATGAAGCCCGGCATCTTTGTCGGCTCGGCCCTATTTGCGCTATTGGGCGTGCTGGTCTTCTGGATCAGCTTCATCGTCGTCGACAAGCTGACCCCTTATGACCTCTGGGGTGAGATCGTCGAGAAGAAGAACGTGGCGCTGGCCATCGTGGTCGGCTCGATGTGCATCGCGATCGGGATGATCGTCTCCGCGGCGATACACGGTTAGAACACAGAGCATGCATTCGTGTCATACGAAGGCGGATTCGGCCGCGCCTTGAACGAGACAACGACAGCGCTTCGCGACCACACGCCGACCGAGGCACCGAGCACCGATACGCCGGGCATCCGCCCGGCCGAAGTGGCGCTGCTCGCATCGGTCTTCGTTGTCGCGGCCTGCGGACTGGTCTACGAGCTGGCCGCAGGCGCACTGGCGAGCTATCTGCTGGGTGACTCCATCCTGCAGTTCTCGACCGTGATCGGTAGCTACCTGTTCGCGATGGGCATCGGCTCGTACCTGTCGCGCTTCTTCGATCGCCAGCTCGTCGCACATTTCCTGCGCATCGAATTGCTGGTCGGCCTGATTGGCGGCCTGATGCCGGCCGCGCTGTTTT
Source organism: uncultured Rhizobacter sp. (assembly GCA_964242145.1). GTDB lineage: Bacteria > Pseudomonadota > Gammaproteobacteria > Burkholderiales > Burkholderiaceae_C > Rhizobacter. The sequence goes on along the minus strand of CAXTCD010000075.1, from coordinate 13,331 downwards.
CCTTGCAGACATTGGCCGCGCCATCGTTCCGGATGGCGCTCTATGCGATGGTCGGGCTGGTAGGCATCCTGGTCGGGCTGGAGATTCCGTTGGTGATGCGCATCCTGAAGCGGCATTTCCGTGAACGCTATGCGCTGAAGGATCTGGTCTCGCAGGTGCTGACCTTCGATTACCTCGGCGCGCTGGCGGTATCGGTCGCGTTCCCGTTGCTGCTGGTGCCGCAGCTCGGGCTGGTGCGCACCGGCGCGTTCTTTGGCTTGCTGAACGTGGGCGTTGCGGTGTGGTCGCTGTGGCTGTTTCGCGCCGAGCTGCGCCGCGTCGGCGCGCACGCGCTGGCCTGCATCGGCGTCATCGCCGCCCTGCTGGCGGTGATGGCCGGCGCCGATCGCATCAGCACCTGGGCTGAAGACCGCTTCTATGGCGACCGCATTCTCTACAGCGAGACCAGCGCTTACCAGCGCGTCGTGGTGACGGTCAGTTCACTCGGCGTGCGGCTGTTTTTGAACGGCAATCTGCAGTTCCACTCGCGCGACGAATACCGCTACCATGAATCGTTAGTTCACCCGGCGATGGCCGCGCAAGGCGCGCCTCAGCATGTGCTGGTGCTGGGCGGGGGTGACGGCATGGCGGTGCGCGAGATTCTCAAGTACCCAACCGTGCAAGACGTGACGCTGGTCGAACTCGACCCGCACATGACAACGCTGTTTTCAGAACAGCCGCTGCTGCGCCAGCTCAATGCCGATGCGCTGCGTTCGCCGAAGGTGCACATCGTCAATGCCGACGCCTTCACGTGGCTGGAGCAGAACGAGCGCAGCTTCGATGTCATCGTGGTCGACTTCCCCGACCCGACCAACTTTGCGATCGGCAAGCTCTACACCTCGAGCTTCTATCGCCTGCTCGACACCCACCTGTCGGCATCGGGTTATGCCGTCGTGCAGACCACCTCGCCACTGATTGCCCGCCAGAGCTTCTGGACGGTTGCGCAGACCCTGGAGTCGACGGGCCTCACCATCACGCCGTACCACACGCATGTGCCGAGCTTTGGCGAATGGGGCTTCATTCTCGCCAGCCGTCGGCCGTTTCGCATGCCACAGGCCTTGCCGCCGGGCTTGCGCTTCCTGGACCTGGCGGGCCTGCCCGCGCTGCTGTCATTCCCACCCGACATGGCGCGCATTCCCGCCGAGGTCAATCGCCTGTCGAACCAGGTACTGGTGCAGACCTTCGAGCAGGAGTGGGGCCGCATCCACCAATGAAGCTGCGCCGGCGTGACTTGCTTGCCACGGCGGCCGCGTGGCCGTTGGCGGCGTGCAAGCCGGCGCACCAGGTCGATTACGACGGTGGCTGGGTCGGCGCGCAGCATGCGCGCGGGCACCGGCTGCGCGATCTGAAAAGCGGCAGCCTGCCAACTCCCACGGTGCAGCGGCGCGCGGGCGTCGTGATCGTCGGCGCCGGCATTGCGGCCTTGGCCTGCGCGCGCGCGTTGGCGCAGCGCAGCATTGCCGATGTGCATCTGCTCGAACTGGAAGACCAGGCCGGCGGCAACAGCCGCGGTCATGCGATCGCCGGCATGGCCTGCCCACTCGGTGCGCATTACCTGCCGCTGCCTGACGATCGTGATGAGCCTCTCGTCACGCTGCTCGAAGAACTCGGGCTGAGCCGCATCGAAAACGGCAAGCGCGTCTATGACGAACGCCATCTGTGCCACAGCCCGCAGGAGCGGCTGTTCATCAATGGCCGCTGGCAAGACGGCTTGCTGCCCGTCCATGCGCAAAGCGAAGAGACGCTGACACAGTACCGCCGCTTCAGCGAACTGGTGACCCAGGTCGGGCGCAACATCGGCTTCAGCATGCCCACCGCGCGCGCGCACTGGACCGATGCCCATGCCGCGCTCGATGCATTGGATTTCAAGCGCTGGCTCGATGAGCATCGGCTCGACGCCGCACCGCTGAGGTGTTATCTCGACTACTGCTGCCGCGACGATTACGGCGCCGGCCTGCCACAGGTCTCCGCCTGGGCCGGGCTGCACTACTTCGCCAGCCGCCATGGCTTTCATGCGCCAGGCAGCGAGCGCGAGGACCATGACGCCGTCTTGACCTGGCCGCAAGGCAATGCCTGGCTGGCCGAGCGGCTGGCGGCTCCGCACCGAGATCGGCTGCATCGCGGGCAAGTGGTGATGCGGGTGACGCCGGGCGAGCATCAAGTGGAAATCGACGTGTGGAACGACACCGAGCAGCGCGCCGAGCGATGGACTGCAGCGCAGGTCGTGATGGCCGTGCCGCTGTTCATTGCAACCCGGCTGCTGAGCGCGCCGCCGGCCGCGCTGCAACAGGCCGCCGCGCAACTGCGCCACGCGCCTTGGCTGGTTGCGAACCTGCACCTCGGCGAGCCATTGGATGGCGCACCGGGCTCACCGCCCGCCTGGGACAACGTGCTGTACGACAGCCCGTCGCTCGGCTATGTCGATGCGATGCATCAAAGCACCCGGCCTTACCCCGGCCCGACGGTGCTGACCAGCTATTGGGCGCTGGGCGGCGATTCCGCCGAACAGCTCAAGGCCCAGCGCGCCCGCCTGCTCAATGACAGCTGGGCCAACTGGGCCGGGGCCGTCGTCAGCGACATCGCCCGCGCGCACCCGGACTTGCCGCACAAGCTGCGCCGTGTCGACCTGATGCGCTATGGCCATGCGATGAGCGTCCCGGCACCGGGCGTGCGTGGCAGCGCGGCGCTCGCGGCACTCGCCCAGCTCAGCGGCCGCGTGCAGTTCGCGCACAGTGATCTGTCGGGCTACTCGGTCTTCGAAGAGGCGTTCTTCCACGGCCATGCGGCGGGCCTGCGCATCCGCCTGTAGCTGACAGTCCAGCGCGGGCTGGATCTAACCAGGCCCATCAGCGGCGCCCTATCGGGCCCGGCAGACCATCCAGCCGGGCACAGAACTCAACCGCGCTGCGCCATCAATGCTTCGATTTCATCGGCCTTCACCGGCACATCGCGGCTGATCAGTTCGCAGCCGGTTTCGGTGATCAAGGCATCGTCTTCGATGCGGATGCCAATGTGCCAATAGCGCTCAGGCACATCCGGGCCGGGGCGAACGTAGAGGCCCGGCTCGATCGTGACGACCATGCCCGGTTGCAGATGGCGCGACGGCTTCTTCACCACCGTGCCGCCCAAGCCATCGGGCTGCTCGAAGGCCTCTTCATCGGCGGAGAGGTAGTCGCCAACGTCGTGCACATCGCGGCCCAGCCAGTGGCCGGTGCTGTGCATGTAGAACTGGCGGTAGGCGCCGCTGGCAATTACCGCATCGGCATCGCCATGTTTGTCGCGGCTGAGCAGGCCGGTGTCCAGCATGCCTTGCGTCAGCACGCGCACCGCCGCATGGTGGGCATCGCGCATGCGCGCGCCGGGCCGCGTGGCTTCGACGGCCGCATCGAGCGACGCAACGACGATGTCGTACAGCTCGCGCTGCGCCGACGAGAACCGGCCATTGGCGGGAAAGGTGCGGGTGATGTCGCTGGCATAGCCATCGAGTTCGCAGCCGGCATCGATCAGGCACAGCTCGCCGGCACGCAGCAATCGATTGCCGGCCGCGTAGTGCAATACACAGGCGTTGGCGCCGGCCGCGACGATCGACGGATACGCCGGGCTCTGCGCGCCGTGGCGGCGAAATTCATGCAGTAGCTCGGCTTCGATCTCAAATTCCGGCACGCCCCCACCTGGCGACTGCGCAAACCGTGCGGCGCAAAACTGCATCGCCCGCGCATGCGCTGCCGCCGAGATGCGCGCCGCGCGGCGCATGGTGTCGATCTCTTGTGCGTCTTTGCGCAGGCGCATCTCGTCGAGCAGCGGGCCGAGGTTGCGGTGCTCGCCGGGTTGATGGCCCGGTGGCGGCGACGTGCGTGCCTGGGCGGCGCCCACCCAGCCGGCCAGGCGCGGGTCAACGGCATTGGATTCATCGAACAGGCTCCAGGCGATCGCATGCTGGCTCAATCGCTCCGGCAGCAGCTCGGTGATCTGTTCGATGCCGAACGCTTCGTCCACGCCCAGCGTGCCTGGCGCAGCCTGCGGCCCGAGGCGATAGCCTTCCCAGATCTCCTGCGCCGGGTCCGGGGTCTGACAGAACAAGGTGCTGCGGCCATCGGCACACAGCAGCAGGCCGCTGTGCGGTTCATCGAAGCCGGTCAGGTAGTGGAAGTAGCTGTCGTGGCGATAAGGGTGGTCGTTGACGCTGTTGCGGCGCTGCGTGGGCGCCGCCAACACGAGGGCCACGCCCCCACCGGCTTGGGTCAATCGCCGGGCGAGCTGGCGGCGTCGTTCACGGTAAGGCGTGCTGTGCATGCGAGAAATTGTCGCACCGAGGATCGTTGTCACAAGACATCGCTGCGCGATCCACGCATCGGCACAATGAGCGGCTTTGCTGCAGCGACCCTGCCGACTCGGAACACCAAGCACGGGAGCGCATGGCGGTTGCGCTGTCGTCGCTTGTTCGACCTTTTCGATTCCGGCCGAGACGGCGACGAGGCGACGCCAACCTGAAGAAGAAGTCCGCGAGAATGCGACAAGACAGGAGATCGACATGACGCAGCCCCCCCAGGAACCGCAGGGCCATCCCACCCCTTCATCGCATGGCGCGCGCCATGCCGAGGTGAACGTGCTCGTGGTCGATGACGTCGAGCAGAACCTGCTAGCGATGAGAGCGCTGTTGCAGCGCACCGGCCTGCGGGTGCTGACTGCCGCTTCGGGTGCGCAGGCGCTCGAGCTGCTGCTGGCGAATGAGGTCGCGGTGGCGTTGCTCGATGTGCAGATGCCGGAAATGGACGGCTTCGCGCTGGCCGAACTGATGCGTGGCACCGAGCGCACCCGCCACATTCCGATCATCTTCCTGACGGCCGCGTCGCAGAACCCGCAGCGCGCCTTCCGCGGCTACGAGGCGGGCGCGGTCGATTTCCTGCACAAGCCAATCGAGTCGAACGTGCTGACCGGCAAGGTGTCGGTGTTCGTCGATCTCTATCGGCAACGCCAGCAGCTGCAGCAGCAGAACCTCGAGCTGCAGCGGGTGCTGATGCTCAATGAAATGATGACGGCGGTGCTGACGCATGACCTGCGCACGCCGCTGTCGGCGATCGTGATGAGCGCCGAGATCGTGCAGATGCGCGCGCAAGACGAGGCGCTGCAAAAAGCCGGCGGGCGCATCAAGTCCAGCAGCGCGCGCATGGTGCGCATGCTCGATCAGCTGCTCGATGTCTCGCGCATCCGCGCCGGCCTGGCGACCGCTGACGTTCAACCCGCAGACCTGCAGCAGGTCTGCGCCGGGGTGGTCGACGAAGTGGCCTCGGGCTTTCCGGATGTCACCGTCGACGTTCGCGCCCAGGGCGATCTGAAGGGCGTGTTCGATGCCGACCGCATTGCCCGGGCTTTTTCAAGCCTGATCGGCAGCGCAGTGAAATACGGCGAGAGCGATCGGCCGGTGCGGGTGCTGCTCGATGGCACGCAGCGCGAGGTGTTGCGCGTGGAAGTGGCGAATGCCGGCGTGCTGCCGGAAGAGCGGCTGGCTCAGCTGGTCGGGCCGCTGGGTAACACACCGCTGAAAGAATCTGCCGGCATGGGCCTGAGCATGTACATCGTCGACCAGTTCGTGCGTGCCCATGGCGGGCAGGTGCAGGGTCGATCGAACGAAACCGACGGCACGGTGTTCGAGTTCACGATCCCGCGCGACGCTTCGCTGCGGGGTCATTGAACGGCTCATCCGGCGCAGGGCGTGACGCAGGGCGTGGCGCTGGCGCGGTCGCTTCTGTGGCCTTGGCGCGCTGACGCAGTCGCATCAGCTCACGCATCATTTCGCGCTCTGAAGGCTCACCGGGGGCCGGCACTTTGGGCATGGTCAACGGCGGCGAGGCCGCGAGCGGCGCGCGCGCGGGGGGTGATGCAGCAGATGTCTTGGAGGGCGGCGCAGCGATCGGTCGCGGCGGCAGCGGGGCCTGCGTCGCAACCGCGGGCAAGTCCAGCGGCGAGAGCATGGGTACCGGCATCGGCAGGGAAATCGAAATCGGCGCCGAACTGGGCGTGGCGAAGTGCCCGGCCTTCGCGCGTTTGGCGGCCTCGCGGTTCTCGGCAAATTCTTGCCGGCTGCGGATCTGATTCGCCACGAACTCGACCTTGTCGAGATCGGCATAGGCATCGGTCTTGGGCAGCGCCAGGACGCTGTTGTCGCCCAGCCGCAGGCTCAGGCGGCAACGCCGGTTGCGGTTCAGGTGGCGCAGCGAAACACCTCGCGCATCGGCTTCGGTCACGGTGACTTCGACGATGTTGTCGATCAACACCTGCTGCACCTCGCTCCAGAAGCCGCGCTGATACCAGACCGACCCTGCGCTGACGCTGACCCGCTCCCAGCGATAGAGATCCAGCGCCGACGAAGCCAGCAGCAGCAAAAAGCCCAGGTAACCGATCAGGCCGAAACCCCACACCACGCCCACGCCCATCAAGATGCCGGCGATCAACCCCAGGCCCACGACCTCCAGCATCTCGCGGTCGGGCGTGCCGTAGACGCTGCGCGCATAGCCGCCGATTTCCAGCTCACCGCTGGGCAGCGGCGAGGCCGAGGCGGCCACCGCCTTCAGCCCGCGGCTGATCTGCGCTTGCAAGCCAAGCGCCAGCAGAATCACGAAAGGAAAAGCGATCCAGCTCGTCCCGCGCGAGCCGGCGCCCGCACTGTGCGACAGCCGGGCGGCTTCGGCCCACAGGGGCGCGCAGCCAAGCGCCGAGACGAGGAGTGCGGGGCTGAGGAGGCGGGGAATCTTCACAGGCGCGAAGGTAGCGTGAAGTCGCAAGGTGCGAAAGAGGGCCGGCCAGCCACGAGGCCTGCCGGCTTGCCGAACGGCGCATTCCCCACGACCAGTGGGGCGCAAGGCTGTGGCTAAGATGCCTCAATTCCCGCCAGTTGGCTGACATCTTCCCCGAGGAATCACCATGAAATACCGTCGTCTTGGCCGCAGCGGCCTGCAAGTCAGCGAGCTGTCGCTGGGCTCGTGGGTGACCTATCACACGCAGGTCAATACCGGCTCCGCCAAGGAAATGCTGGCCGCGGCGGTGGACGCTGGCGTCAACTTCTTCGACAACGCCGAAGCCTATGCCGGCGGGCAGAGCGAAGTGGTGATGGGCGAAGCGTTCAAGGCACTGAAATGGCCACGCCTGAACTACATCGTGTCGACCAAATTCTTCTGGGGCCTGGACCGCAATGCGGTCGCGCCGAACCGCCGCGACACGCTGAACCGCAAGTACCTGTCGCAAGCCATCGACGGTTCGCTGAAGCGCTTGCAGCTCGACCACATCGACCTCGTTTATTGCCACCGCCCTGACCCGCACACGCCGATCGAGGAGACCGTCTGGGCCATGAGCGACATGATCACCCAAGGCAAGGCGCTGTACTGGGGCACGAGCGAATGGAGCGCTGACGAGATCCGCGCGGCTCATGGCGTCGCCGAGCGCCACCATCTGCACAAGCCGCTGATGGAGCAGCCGCAATACAACCTCTTCCATCGCCAGCGTGTCGAGCGCGAGTACGCCCGCCTGTATGAAGACCTCGGCCTGGGCCTGACCACCTGGAGCCCGCTGGCCAGCGGGCTGCTGACCGGCAAATACCGCCAGGGCGTGCCGGCCGGCAGCCGCGGCTCGCTCGACGGCATGGGCTTTCTCGTCAAAGGGCTGACCGATGCAGCGAAGAACGAAGCCGTCGCGCTGCTGGAGCCGATCGCGCGCGACCTGGGCGGCAACGTGGCCCAGTTGGCCATCGCCTGGGCCAACCACAACCCGCGCGTCAGCACGGTGATCCTCGGCGCCTCGAAGCTCGCGCAGCTGCAAGACAACCTCGGCGCCCTCGAACTCACGCCGAAACTGACGCCCGAGGTGCTGGCGCGCATCGACGAAGCCACCGCCACGCTGGCCAGTTAGGCCGACGCCGATCGACAACACGATTGATTCCACCGACGCAGCCCCATGACCAGCCATTCCCACGACCTGCGGCCCTGGCAGCACAGCCATGTTTTTGATGTGGGCAACCGGCAGGGAGAGCAGCGCACGCGTTGGGTGCTGGCGATCACGCTGTTGACGATGGTGGTCGAGATCGGCGCCGGTTGGTGGACGGGCTCGATGGCCTTGCTGGCCGATGGCTGGCACATGGGTACGCATGCGTTGGCGCTGGGCGTGGCGGCGGTCTCGTACGCGCTGGCGCGCCGCCATGCCGGCGACTCGCGCTATGCCTTCGGCACCTGGAAGATCGAGGTGCTGGGCAGCTTCACAAGCGCCGTGGTGCTGGGGCTGGTGTCGCTGGGCATCGTGTTCGAATCGGTCGGCCGGCTGTGGCGCAGCGAGGCGATCTCGGCGCAGACGGCGCTGATCGTTGCGGTCTCCGGGCTGGTGGTGAATCTGGTGTCGGCGTGGCTGCTGCATGGCGCGGACGGCGGCCACGATCACGCTGGGCATTCACATGGACCGAAAGGGCATGGGCCTGACATGCAGGCGGCCCATGGCCTTCATGAAGCTCATGCCAAGGCGCACGGGCATGAGCACCCGCATGTTGATCCGCACCCGCATCAGCCACATGACAGTCACGATTCACATGGGCATCCTCACCCCCACTCACATGCACACGCCCCGCAAGCCGGCGGTCAGGATCTGAACCTGCGTGCCGCCTACGTCCATGTGCTGGCCGATGCGCTGACCTCGGTGTTCGCGATCGGCGCACTGGCTGCGGCACTGTGGCTCGGATGGGTGTGGCTCGATCCGCTGGTCGGGCTGATGGGCGCCGCCGTGATCGGCGTGTGGGCGGTCGGCTTGATGAAGCAGTCGGCGGCGGTGCTGCTCGATCGGGAAATGGACCACCCGCTGACGCGCCAGATCCGCGACACGCTCGAATCCGATGGCGATGCGAAGGTGGCCGATCTGCACCTGTGGCGTGTCGGGCGCGACAAGTTCGCCGCCGTCGTCAGCGTGGTTGCCGATGCGCCGCTCGCGCCGTCGGTTTACCGCGAGCGCCTGGCGCCGTTCACGCCGCTGGCGCACGTGTCGATCGAGGTCAACCGCTGCCCTCACGGTCAGCCCAACCCGCATTGAGCGCATTCAGCCGCTCGACGGTACCGACATCCGTCCACGGCCCGTCGTAGCGTTCGGCGCTCAGCCGCCCCTCGGCCGAAGCTGCACGCAGCAGCGGCGTCAGCGGCAGGCGGTCGCCGATCGCGACCGAGGCCACCATCTCCGAGCGAAACAAACCCACGCTGGCCCAGGTGAAGCGCGGGGTCGCGTCGGTGGAAGCCAGCCCGTCGGCGCTGATGCCGAAGTCGCCGTTCGGGTGATGCGGCGCATTCGGCACCAGCCACAAATGCGCCAGCGCTTGACTCGCCCACAAAGGCGCCGCCTGCTCCGACTGAAAGCGAAACCCCGGCAAGAACACATCGCCGGAAACGACCCAGAACGGCTCGTCGCCATCGAGCGCGAAGAGCGGCAAAGCCTTGGCGATGCCGCCCGCGGTTTCCAGCGCGCCGCCATGGTCGCGGCCTTCCATCGAATAGCGAATCGTCAAACTAAAACGCCGCCCGTCACCCACCGCGTCGACGATGCGTTCTTCCAGCCAGGCCGTGTTGATCACGACCTCGCGCACGCCATCGCGCGCCAAGGCTTCCAGGTGCCATTCGATCAGCGGCTTGCCTCGCACGATCAACAAGGGCTTCGGCGTGTGGTCGGTCAGAGGCCGCATGCGTTCGCCGCGGCCGGCGGCCAGGATCATCGCTTTCAAGGGCTTCATGGCGCGCGGCCTCGTTCGATCGCATGGTGCTCGACTTGTGCGGGCACGAAAGCCGCGATCAGCTGATTCAGCAACGCATGGGCTTTGGCACTGTTGTCAGCGCCGAAATTGCAGACATACACATCGAGCGTCACGCAGCCCAGCTCCGGCCAGGTGTGCACGGCCAGATGAGATTCGGCTAGCAGCACGATGCCGGTCACGCCGCCGGCCGCCGGAAAGCGATGGAACAGCTCGCCGACTGCAAGCAATCCCGAGGCCGCAACGGCACTCGCGCACAGCCCGCGCAACGCATCGGGATCGGTCATCGTGAGCGTGGATGCAACGCATCCGCGCAAATCGGCAGTGAGGTGCAAGCCATGCATCAGCGGGATTATCAAGGGCCCGTAAAATGCGCGGTTTTCCTCTGATGCCTGCCGCCATGACTGCCATCGTTTCCTCCACTCACCTGATGGCAAATGCCATTCGCGCCCTGGCGATGGATGCTGTCCAGCAAGCCAATTCCGGCCACCCTGGCGCGCCGATGGGCATGGCCGATATGGCCGTCGCGCTATGGAAGCGCCATCTGCGCCACAACCCCAGCAACCCGCACTGGGCCAACCGCGACCGCTTCGTGCTGTCGAACGGCCACAGCTCGATGCTGATCTACGCCGTGCTGCACTTGACCGGCTACGACCTGCCGATGAGCGAGCTGCGCAACTTCCGCCAGATGCACAGCAAGACACCGGGCCACCCGGAAGTCGGCATCACCCCTGGCGTCGAAACCACCACCGGCCCGCTTGGCCAAGGCTTCAGCAATGCCGTCGGCTTCGCGCTGGCGGAGAAGCAGCTGTCCAAGGAATTCAACCGCGACGGCCACCCGATCATCGACCACCACACCTACGTGTTCCTGGGCGACGGTTGCCTGATGGAAGGCATCAGCCATGAGGCGGCGGCCCTGGCCGGCGCCTGGAAGCTGAACAAGCTGATCGCGCTCTATGACGACAACGGCATCTCGATCGACGGCAAGGTGGCACCCTGGTTCATCGACGACACGCCGAAGCGTTTCGAAGCCTATGGCTGGAACGTGATTGCCGCCGTCGACGGCCATGATGTCGACGCGATCGACGCGGCCATTGCCAGCGCGCGCCAGTCCGACAAGCCGACGATCATCTGCTGCAAGACCACGATCGGCAAAGGCTCGCCGAACCGTGGCGGCACCTCGAAAGCCCACGGCGAGGCGCTCGGCGCCGATGAGATCAAGCTGACCCGTGAAGCGCTGACCTGGAGCCACGAGCCCTTCGTGATTCCCGAAGAAGCCTATGAGCAATGGGATGCGCGCGCCAATGGCCTGGCCGCCGAGACGGCCTGGGTCGATGCCTTCGAGGCCTACTCGAAAGCGCACCCGGAACTCGCCGTCGAGCTGGCCCGCCGCCTCGATAACGAACTGCCCAAGGGCTGGTCGCAAATTGCGGTCGACACCGCCGTGGCCGCCCAAACCAAAGCCGAGACCGTGGCAAGCCGCAAGGCCAGCCAGATCGCCCTCGAATCGTTCACGAAGGCCCTGCCCGAATTGCTGGGTGGCAGCGCCGACCTGACCGGCTCGAACCTGACCAACACCAGCAGCACGCCAGCCTTCCGCCTGGAGGCGGATGGCGCCTCGAACGGCGGCCGCCACATCAACTACGGCGTGCGCGAGTTCGGCATGGCCGGCATCATGAACGGCGTTGCGCTTCATGGCGGCTTCATTCCTTACGGCGGCACGTTCCTGACCTTCAGCGACTACAGCCGCAACGCCATCCGCATGGCCGCGCTGATGAAGCTGCGCGTGATTCATGTGTTCACCCACGACAGCATCGGCCTCGGCGAAGACGGCCCGACACACCAGTCGATCGAGCATGCGGCTTCGCTGCGCCTGATTCCCGGCCTCGATGTCTGGCGCCCTGCCGATACCGCCGAGACCGCCGTGGCTTGGGCTTGCGCAATCGAAAACAAGCATCGCCCGAGCGCGCTGTTGCTGTCACGCCAGAACCTGCCGTATGCGCCGAAGAGCACGCTGGGCGACATCTCCAAAGGCGCTTATGTGTTGGCCGAACCCACCGAGGTCGGCCTGAAGAAAAAGGCGCAAGCGGTGATCATCGCCACTGGCTCCGAAGTGCAATTGGCGCTGCATGCCCAACAGCTGCTGGCCAAGCCCGAAAACGGCGGCATTGCCGTGCGCGTGGTCAGCATGCCCAGCAACTCGGTCTTTGACCGCCAGAACGCGGCCTACAAGTTGAGCGTGCTGCCGCAAGGCCTACCGCGCATCGCGGTCGAAATGGGCGTGACCGATGGCTGGTGGAAATATGGCTGCGCCGCAGTCGTCGGCATCGACACCTATGGCGAATCGGCCCCGGCGCCGGTGTTGTTCAAGCACTTCGGCTTCACGGCAGAGAACGTGGTCGATACGGTGAAAGTGGTGTTGGGCAAGGGCTGATGCTGAATCGATGCAAAAGGACATGATCCAGGGGAACCGCGCCGCGAGTCGGCGCCCTTCTGATCAGCCTGCGAAATCCTGAATTCAACTGGAGAGAAACGATGACTATCAAGATCGGTATCAACGGCTTCGGCCGCATCGGGCGCATGGTGTTCCGTGCTGCGGTTCAGAACTTCAGCGACATCGAAATCGTTGGCATCAACGATCTGCTGGAGCCGGACTACCTGGCATACATGCTGCAGTACGACTCGGTGCACGGCCGCTTCAAGGGCGAGGTCTCGGTCGATGGCCACACCTTGATCGTCAATGGCAAGAAGATCCGCCTGACCGCGCTGAAAGATCCGGCCGAGCTGAAGTGGGGCGAGATTGGCGCCGACATCATCGTCGAATCGACCGGCATCTTCCTGACCAAGGAAACCGCCGAGAAGCACCTCGCTGCGGGCGCGAAGAAGGTTGTGCTGTCCGCTCCGTCGAAAGACGACACGCCGATGTTCGTCTACGGCGTCAATGACAAGACCTACGCCGGCCAAGCCATCATCTCCAACGCCTCGTGCACGACCAACTGTCTGGCGCCGCTCGCCAAGGTCGTGAACGACAAGTGGGGCATCAAGCGCGGCCTGATGACCACCGTGCACGCCACCACCGCAACGCAAAAAACCGTCGACGGCCCGAGCAACAAAGACTGGCGCGGCGGCCGCGGCATCCTGGAAAACATCATTCCTTCGAGCACCGGCGCAGCCAAGGCCGTGGGCGTGGTGATCCCGGAGCTGAACAAGAAGCTCACCGGCATGTCGTTCCGCGTGCCCACCTCTGACGTGTCGGTCGTCGACCTGACCGTCGAGCTGAACAAGGAAGCCAGCTACAAGGAAATCTGTGCTGAGTTCAAGGCGCAATCCGAAGGCTCACTGAAGGGCGTGCTCGGCTACACCGAAGACAAGGTCGTCGCGACCGACTTCCGCGGTGATGCACGCACGTCGATCTTCGATGCCGATGCTGGCATCGCGCTCGACGGCACCTTCGTGAAGCTCGTCGCCTGGTACGACAACGAATGGGGCTATTCGAACAAGGTGCTCGAGATGGTCCGCGTCA
>CAXTCD010000074.1:0-23305 GCA_964242145.1 uncultured Rhizobacter sp. | reverse complement strand
CGCCGTACGCCTCGACCCGCGGATCGGTCTTGACCGTCAGCGACATGTCGGACAGCTCCCCACCGCGCGGCGCTGGGAACACATGGGATGTGCCCTCGATGCGTGGCAACGCGTTAAGGAGTTCGATGACCTGGTCGCACAACGGAACACGATGCTCTTTACCTGCCTTCATTCGCTCGGCTGGTACGGTCCACAGGCGTGTGGTGAGGTCGATCTCCTGCCACATCGCACCACGCACCTCACCCGAGCGGGCCGCGGTCAAGATGGCGAATTCAAGGGCACGGGCCGAGATGCCTTCGCGCTGTCGCAGGGCCGCCATGAATGGTGCCAGTTGAGCGTAAGGCAATGCCGCATGGTGTTCGACCTTCTGCACCTTGCTGCGCGGTGGCAGCTCATGCTCCAGGTGGCCTTTCCAGCGAGCTGGGTTCTCGCCCTTGCGATAGCCGCGAAAGGCCGCCCAGTCCAGTACCGACTCCATGCGCCCGCGCAGGCGGCTCGCCGTTTCGGTCTTCGCATGCCACAACGGTGCAGCGCTGCCGCTGGCTCCAACACTTTGCTGAAGCACAGAAAGTATGGCGCCGGTGTCTACGCTGTCGACAGGCAGCGCCCCGATGTGTGGGTAGGCATAGGTCGCCAAGGTGTTCTGCCATTGCTGGATGTGCTTGTCGTTCTTCCAGCCGGCGCGGTTGGCTTCGATGTAGGCCCGGGCGCACTCTTCGAACGTCTTTGACTTGATCGCGTTGCGGTTGGCTTGAACCTTGGCCGCTTTGCGAGTTTCCACCGGGTCCACACCGTCGCGCACTTGCTGGCGATGACCGCGGGCCGTGTCTCTGGCGTGGGCCAGCGTGATTTCTGGGTAGCTGCCCAGGCCAATGTCGCGGCGGTGCACGACGGCCTCGCCGGCTTCGTTGGTTCGGTAGCCAACAGCGACTCGCAGCACCCATGCGCGTGAAGCACCCACGATGCGGAGGTGAAGACCGTCGACACCTCCGACGGCATGCCGACCCTCTTCCTTGATTTTCGACACTGCGAGTGCAGTTAGTTCTTTGGCTTTCTTGGGCATCTCTCGGTTCTATGTCCATCATCCTGACCCACATAGTTTAACGGATTTAATGGGTTGGCTTTGCACTGCATTGGACGATGCATCTTCTTAACTCGTTGATTTAAAAGGATTAATTGAATTTTTATGGCTGCTGTTGAATCGTTTTATGGCGGACTCCCTCTCCTCCAGATCACTAGTGAATACGGGCCTTTTGGCTCGTTTTTCATTGCCCCCACAGACCCTGACGTTGAGCATCGAACATGCGATGCCGGCCACTGCATTCTTGGGGCGAGACGGGTTATGTCGTTCGATGGCGCTCACCCTTATCGCTGGAAGCGGCTGCGGGGTGGACGACAGTTCGTTGCGATCGGCCTGCAGACAAACAACTCACGCAGTGATTCGGCGGCGGCGAGCCTAAAGATTTTCGGATCGATCAATCGACATAACGAAGGGCGGCCATCAAGCCGCACCTTCAGGCCTGCGCACATCAAAACCAATATCTGCTGGCTAAGTTGAACAAGCCGCCGATGGGTGATCCGGTGCAGTACGGGAGCACGGCATGCTCTGCTTGGCCCTGATGGGTGAATGATGCCGCAGGCTCGGTCTACTTCGGGTACCGGGTGCTCAGTGCTGTCAACGGTACCTTTTTCTTTCCGTCAGGCATTTGCTACGTTCGGGCCTGACTTTTCAGTCCCGGAGATGATCCGACCCACCCGGCCATGCGAATGCCCGCAAATTCGACTGTTTGTGCTATCGCTGCGCTCGACTTCGAAAATGCTTTGCACGCCGATCGACTTGTACAGCCCGACTTCCCGGCAATACGAACAACATGAGACCGTGCAAGGCGATATGTCAGGAGAGCTTATGTTTGATCATGTCAAATTTGGAGTTAGTGACTACGCAGCGAGCAAGTCGTTCTTCCTTCGGGGCTCGGACCTCTCGGCGTTGCTGTTGTCTCGGAAGGGCTGCCAGCGTACGGCGTCGAACTGAGCCGCCCACAGGGTGACACTTCCATTTGCCTGTACGAAACGGCAGAGAGGCCGGCGCATCTTCATTTGGCATTCACTGCCGAGAATCGACAGCAAGTCGATGCCTTCTATCGTGCGGCCCTGGAGGCGGGTGGTAAAGACAACGGGGCGCCGGGTCTGCGCCCGCACTACCACGCGAACTACTATGCGGCTTTTGTGATCGGTCCGGACGGCTACAACATCGAAGTGGTTTGCTACGAACGTACGGTCTGAGTTCGCGGCCGGCGACGTGCATGTGGCTTTGCGTGAGATGAGTAAGCCTAACGGTTATCTTGAGCGGTTGACAAAAATCCGCGTTGATAGAAGATTAGTAAAGCCGGCAGCCAGGGAAGCTTTGATTGAACGGGATCGTTTCGAATTCCCGTTCAGATGAGAGGCGCGATGCTCAAGGGGCCGACATCGAATATGGCAGTTGCTTCAGATCGGTGGCCCATGTCTTGTTGGGCTTGGCTTGCATCGTGAACTGCAGTTCGCCGCCGGCCAGGATTTCCGCGTGGGTCAGGTAAGCGCGGTTCAGCGGTTGGCCGTTGAGCGTGACCTTGCCGACATAGGTGTTCTTGGCATCAAGTGCGTTGGCGATCACGGAGAAGCGTTTGCCGTCTACCAGATTCAGCGTGGCATGGGGCAAGAACGGGCGGCCGATCACGTACTGGTTGCTGCCGGGTGTCACGGGGTAGAAGCCCAACGTGCTGAACACATACCAAGCCGACATCTGGCCGAGGTCGTCGTTGCCGGCGAGGCCTTCGGGCGTGGCCTTGTATTGCGTGTCCATGATCTGCTTCAGGCGCTGCTGCGTGCGCCAGGGCTGGCCCGCGTACGCATACAGGTAGGCGACGTGGTGGCCGGGCTCGTTGCCATGCGCGTACCAGCCGATCAGGCCGGTGATGTCTTCCATGTGCTCGAAAATCTTCGGGTCGACCTTGGCGTCGAAGGCCGCGTCGAGTTGGCCTAACAGCTTGTCTGCGCTGCCATGCGCCTTGACGAGGCCGGCTACGTTCTGCGGCACATACCAGGAGTATTGCCAGGCGTTGCCTTCGGTGTAGTCGCTGCCGTAGCCACTGGCGGTTGGATCGAAGGGCTCGCGGAAAGCGCCGTCGCGCTTGCGGGCGCGCATGAAGCCGGTGGACGGATCGAAGGCGTTCTTCCAATGGCTGGCGCGTTTGTCGAACTCGGTGGCGATGTCGGCGCGACCCTGGTCCTTTGCGACCTGCGCGATGGTCCAGTCGTCGTAGGCGTATTCCAAGGTCTTCGATGCCGCTTCGCTTTCTTCGTCGATCGGCACGTAGCCCAGCTCACGATAGGGAGCGATACCGCCATAGGGGCCGTAATTGGCGCTGGCGACCATCGCGTCCAGCGCTTCCTTCGTGTCGTAGCCACGGATGCCTTTCATGTAGGCGTCGGCGATCACAGGCACGGCGTGGTAGCCGATCATGCACCAGGTCTCCAGGCCATTGAACGACCAAATCGGCAGGATGCCGTAGGGGCTTGCGCGGCGCGCGGCCAGCAGAGATTGGACGATGTCGTTGGTGTGCTGCGGCGGTTGCACCAGCGTCAGCAGCGGGTGCAGCGCGCGGTAGGTGTCCCAAAGCGAGAAGGTAGAGTAGTTCGTCCAGCCTTGGGTCTGATGGACGGCGTTGTCCGGCCCGCGGTAGCGACCGTCGACGTCCATGAACAGCGTTGGCCCGAGCAGTGTGTGATACAGCGCGGTGTAGAACTGCGTGCGTTGGGTCTGGCTACCTTGCGCTTCGACTGAGGCCAGGGCTTGGCCCCATTGACGCTTCGCGGCTTCGCGCGCGCCGTCGAAGTCCCAGGCCGGCACTTCGGCCTCGAGGTTGGCGACGGCGCTGTCTTCGCTCACTGGTGAGATCGCCATCTTCACGAGCAGCGGGCCACCTTCATTACCGAAGTCGAAGCTTGCGACCAACTGTCGACCTTCGATCTGCGCGCGTTGCGACGGCACTTTGTCGGCTGGCTTCGCGAAGCCTTTGTAGGCCACGTTCTGCTCGGTGTCGTTGAACGTGTGACCGGTGATGGCTTGCGAGAAACGCATCGCGAAATACAGCTGGCGGCCTGGCGCCCAGCCACGGGTTTCGCGAAAGCCGGTGATCGTGCCATCCGGTCTTGCACGCATGCGCGACCACAGCACCTTGCCGGGGTAGTCGTACAGGCTGGTGCGCAAGTCCAGCACCACATGCGCCGGAACGCCCTTCGGGAAGCTGTAGCGGTGCAGGCCGACTCGCGCGGTCGTGGTCAGCTCGGCGCGTACCTTAGCGTCGTCCAGCGTGACGGCGTAATAGCCGGGCTGCGCGGTTTCGGTCTCGTGGCGAAAGCGCGAGGTGTAGCCGCTGCCGGGTTGGTCAACCGCGCCACGCTCGAGCTTCAACTCGCCAGTCGACGGCATCACGAGAAAGTCGCCCAGGTCCGAATGGCCGGTGCCGGAGAAGTGCGTGTGCGAAAAGCCGACGATGGTGCTGTCGCTGTAGCGGTAGCCGGCCGCCCAGCCATAAGCCTCTTTGCGCGGCTTGATCTGCGTGTCGGGTGAGAGCTGCACCATGCCGAAGGGTACGGTGGCGCCAGGAAAGGTATGCCCTTCGCCGCCACTGCCGATGAAGGGATCGACGGCGTCGAAGGCCTGCTGCTGCGCAGGCGTCAAGCGCTCGGTGGCGTGCACCGACGCCGTGGCCAGATAGCCGAGCAGACCTGAAGCGATAAAAAATTTCGCGGTGAGGGTCTCTGTCTTGCGCGTGATCTGCATGCCCATGTGCCTCGGCTGTGATGGAGGACACGGACCGTAGCATGACGCTCATGTACAGCGGCTTTTGCTGAGCGGTGACGAAGGCTTATCTGATTCGTGATGTCAGGCGGCCACGCTCGTCAACGCGCAGTTGGGTCGAATTGCACGGCCTCATGGGTACGCCGGCTCGCATGCAGAGCTTCAATCAGTTGGAGGTCGCGTACGCCGCTGGATTGGGCTTGCTATCGTCTCGGTGGCATGGACCCGCCGCCTGAGTGAGCGAACCCATGTAGCCCACCAGGGTGGCTTGAATGGTGCGCGAAAGCTTGATTGCATCGACTTCTTTGCGGCGACCAGCGGCCAGCGTCAATGCGCGAATCACGTCCAGCATGTCGGTGGCCACCATCGTGGCGCGCTCGATCGTCGACCGAAATGTTTGATCAAAAACGAACTCAACGCCTCCTGCAACAGGCGACTGTTTTCCAATAGCGTGGGCATCGTGGGAGCCAGCCGCGCTCTTTCGAGATCGAGCCGATGGGCCAATCGAGGGCGGTGTAGTTGATGGTGCACCGCAACGTCGATCAGCCTGGCCAGGGCCTGTTGAAAGTCCATGTTCGTGAGGGCGAGCCGGCTCTCTTCGGCCAGTGCCGCGGCTCGGCGTTCAATCAGTGAGATCGTGATGGCGTCTCGGCAGGCGAAGTATTGATAGAGCGATCCGATGCTGACCTCAGACCGGGCGGTGATTCCCTTTGTGCTGTAAGCCTCCAGCCCTTCAGTCTCAAGAATGTGAGCGGCGCAGTCCAAAATCTTCTGAACGGTTTGTGCAGATCGCAATTGCGAAGGCTTCTTCCGCGGATGAAGCTGGTTGTTCACGGGTTTCATGATGGCCAGTGGTAATTCGATGGATTGCTGATGGCGTATTCAGGGCCGTCAGGCCAGAAAGCGTGCGGAGATACAGAAATCGCGTGAGGTCTACGCCGCTGGGTTGTCATTGCCCTGATCTCCGCCATGCCTTGATCCCACTGCGTTTCGCGTGGATGTGACGGAGCTGACCGGTCGCAACTCGTATCGACATCGCCATGGACGTCACCTTGCTGCGTTGTTCAGCGATGTTGACGAGAAGGCCTGCTGGCCCGCTCGTCTGGGTTAAAGCTGACTTTGGCATTTGGCTGATGTCGATGTCCGAAGGCGTGACTGACCTGCGCTGATGCTCAGCGATCAGTCCACTTCTGATGCGCAGCACCCGTACAGCGCCACACGTTCACTGGCGTATCGTTATCGACGCGCCCACCGTTCACGTCGAGGCAAAAGCCCGTCTTCACGTTGGAGATTGAGCCGTCGTTGTTGAAGCGCCATTGTTGGTTCGTGCCGCCGCTGCATCCCCACAGGCCGACGACGGAACCGGTGGTCGGGCCCATCAGGTCCAGGCATTTGCCGTGGGCTTCGATGGTGCCGTTCGGCCGGGGGGTCCATTTCTGGTTGCTGTTGCCGGCGCAGTCGTAGATCACGAGTTTGGCGCCGTCGGTGGTCTTGGATGCGTCCAGGCAGCGCCCGGAAGGCCCGCTGACCAATGCTTCGGCGTTAGGCGCGTCGAATTGCAATGCGTCGTAGGCGATTCGTTGCAGTGCCGTGGCTTGCGTTGCAGAAATTCCCAGCCCGCTGGCGGCTTGATCGGCCCCGATGGTGCGCGGATCGCGGCCGGTGACCTTGCCGAATACCGTCAATGCGACCAGATAACTACCCCAGGCACTGGGGTGATATTGGTCAGAGCCCCACAGGGTGAATTTGCCGGCATCAATGCCGTCGTACGGGTTGCGGTCGGCCAGGCCGCCTGTGATGACTCGCAAAAAGGCATCGCCCGCCGGGTTGACGCCAACGATCTTTGCATCACGCGCGGCGGCGTCGTAGTAAGCCGCGTGCAGATCGCCCGTCATCTTTTCGACGGAGCTGCCATTCCAAAAGCCCCCGGGGGTGTTGTAGACCTGATCGGCGCGGGCCCAGGTTTGCGTAAGATAAACCTTCGTCGCCGCGTTGGCGTTTTTGTTGCTGCCCGGGCCATGGATGTATTGCTCAAGCAGCTTGGAATAGGTGTTCACGTTGGCCGGGTTGCCGGGCGCGGCGTTGTCCAGCGTGCTGTAGTCCTGCATCACGACAACGTCGAACTTTCTGCTGCCGATGACGGCCAGCTTGTTCTTGTAGTGGTACTGCAGCGATTGCCCTCCAACCGCTTCAATGCTCACGTCGTAGTTGAGGCCGGCTTCGTCGGTGAGCTTTTTGAAAATGCCCGGAACGCCGCCGTAGCCGGTGTTGTTCAGGTCGTGCACGTTGGCGGCGTTGTAGCGCAATGCCGGTAGAAAGTTGGCATGGGTGAAACTGTTGCCGATGAACAGGATCTTGGTCGGCTCAGCGGCATGGCTCAGGTGGGTGACCATCGCAAGGCCGGTCGTGACGAGAAGCCACTTCGCCGCATGGGGGGTGAGTCGGAATTGCATGGATGTCTCTGCTTCGTTGTGCATTGACTTGCGGACGTGCCCAGCGATCTCTGTTCCAAACTTGGCGACGAGGTCTCGGGCACTGCCCAAGAACGATCTAGCCACAGGGACAAGGAACTGGGTCTGCGCAAGAAGCCGAGGTGCGCCCCCAAACGCGCAAATTTGAGACCGGAGGCGCTTGGCCGGAAATCGGCACGAGCCGGTAGCGCCTGAATGCGAAATTCCATCCACTTGATGGCCTGCCGGAGTCATTACGACTGGTTTCAATGTAAGCGTGACGGTCGCCACCGATCCTTTGGGATGTGCCGCGTTAGGCGCCCGCATAGGCCCTGTTGGAGTTGTGATCCCTGCACGGTTGCCCATCGCAAGACGATAAGGTTTGTCATCGCATCAGGCAGGGCGATCAGGCCTTCATGGAATTCCGAAGTGAAAATGACTCTTCGCCGATGCAGCGATCGATCCCTACTTGATGCTTAGCAGAAGCAACTCTTTTCGCCTTGCATAGGGTCAACTGAAAGCCGGCGCATACTTGGTTTGCCTGATCGGAAATGTAAGCTGGATGCGACTCCATGCGCTTTGACTGGCATTCCGAGCGGCGGCAGCGCGAAGTTCCTGCGCTGAGCGCAGAAAAATCAACATCACTAGGAATAAACAATGACGAGCCAATTTGAGATGAAACGCAAGACGCTGGCGCTGCTGATGGTTGCTGTGGCCACCGGAACCGTGCAAGCCCAATCCCTGACCCGCGACAACGGCGCGCCGGTCGGCGACAACCAGAACTCGCAGACCGCCGGCCCGAACGGCCCGGTGTTGCTGCAAGACGTGCAGTTGATCCAAAAGCTGCAGCGCTTTGACCGCGAGCGCATTCCTGAGCGTGTGGTCCATGCGCGCGGCACCGGGGCGCACGGTGAATTCGTCTCCAACGGCGCCCTGGCAAGCTTCACGCGCGCCAAGGTTTTCTCTGCCAACAGCACAACGCCGGTGTTCGTACGCTTCTCGTCGGTGATCCACGGCAACCACTCGCCGGAAACGCTGCGCGACCCGCGCGGCTTCGCAACCAAGTTCTACACCACCCAAGGCAATTGGGATCTGGTGGGCAACAACCTGCCGATCTTCTTCATCCGCGATGCGATCAAGTTCCCGGACATGGTCCACAGCCTGAAGCCGAGCCCGGACACCAACATCCAGGATCCGGGCCGCTACTTCGACTTCTTCTCGAACCAGCCCGAGTCGACGCACATGATCACGCGGCTGTACACCGACCTGGGCACGCCCGCGAGCTACCGCCAGATGGATGGCAACGGCGTTCACGCGTACAAGCTCATTGACGCGCAAGGCCAGATCACCTACGTCAAGTTCCACTGGAAGACGCTGCAGGGCGAGAAGAACCTGAGCGGCCCGGAAGCTTCTGCGCTGCAAGGCAAGAACTTCAACCACCTGACCGAAGACCTGATCAACGCGATCGCCTCCGGTGATTTCCCCAAGTGGGACTTGTACGTGCAATTGCTGAAGGCCGACCAGCTCAACAGCTTCGACTTCAACGCACTTGACGCCACCAAGATCTGGCCCGGCATCAAGGAAGTGAAGGTCGGCACGCTGACCTTGAACCGCAATCCGGCCAACGTGTTCCAGGAAACCGAGCAGGCAGCTTTCGCGCCAGGCAACCTCGTGCCGGGCATCGAGCCGTCGGAAGACCGCCTGCTGCAAGGCCGCGTGTTCAGCTACAACGACACGCAGCTCTACCGGGTCGGCACCAACGTGCTCCAGTTGCCGATCAACGCGCCGAAGACGGCGGTCGTCAACAACAACCAAGACGGTGAATCCAACGACGGCGCCCGCACCGGCAAGGTCAACTTCGAACCCTCGACCGCTGCGCCGCTCCCGCAGGATGCTGCGTACAAGTACAGCAGCCTGCCGCTTGCCGGCAGCACGCAGCAGGCCCGCATCGCGAAGACGCTGAACTTCCGCCAGGCTGGCGAGTTCTACCGCTCGCTGTCGAAGACGGATCAGGCGCACCTGATCGCCAACCTCGCGGGCGACCTGGGCCAGGTGAAGAACGACACCGTGAAGTACACGATGTTGTCGCACTTCTACAAGGCCGACAGCAACTACGGCACCGAGATCTCGAAGGCCTTGAAGGCCGACGTGGCCCGCGTGCAGCAGCTGGCTGCGGGCTTGTCGGAATAAGCCACCGGCCCTGCTGAACGGAGCCGTGCGAATGAAACCTTACGTCAACCTGCGATGGCTGACGGCGGCGTTGGCCGTACTGCTCCTTGGCGCGTGGCAGGTGGGTGCGGTGGCGGCTGATGCCGTTGCCGCCCCTGCGATCCCACCGCCTGTGACCGCCGCTTCAAGTCCCTTGCCGGGCCAGGCAGTGCTCGCCGATGCGGTGGCTTTGAAGCAGCAATTGAAAACCTATTTCTTCGATGCCGCGCGAGCGGGCAGCGAGCCAATGCTGGCGGAGTTCATCGCGTCCGGCTATGACCTCAACACCCGTGATGCGAAGGGCTACACCGCGCTGATTCTTGCGGCGTATCACGGCCATGAAGCTTATGTTCGCCGGCTGATGCAGGCCGGGGCCGACCCTTGTGCAGAAGACTCACGTGGCAACACGGCGCTGATGGGGGCCATCTTCAAGGGAGAAGCCAGCATCGCGCGCTTGCTGTTGGGTGCCTCGTGCAACCCGAACCATCGCAATGCGGCGGGGCAGACGCCAGCGATGTATGCGGCGCTGTTCGGCCGGATCGACGTGCTGCAACGGCTGGCTGCGCAAGGTGCCGATCTGAAAGCTGCCGATGCGGCAGGCCAGACAGTCGACAGCCTCAGTGCGCGTTGAAGCCTGCGCTGCCCCAGCCGAGACTAGAAACTCTTCAAGCCCGAAGTCAGCCGGATCGATAGCGAAGGCGGCCACACCTTCAGCGAGGCCCTGATGGACAGGCCATAGCTCAACGCGGGCCGGTCTTCTCCATCGTCACCTTGCAGCCAGCTGCCATACAACGCAAGCAGCAACAAGCCGCCGCCCAAGATCGACAGCGCAATGAGGCGAGTTTTCATCAGATCAACCTTTCGATGAAATGCGAAGCGGGCTGCCAAACAAGGCCCATGGGCACGGCCAAGCCATGGTCGGCACCCGCACGCTGGGCGGTCATCATAACGAGCGATGCACATGCCATGGGTTTGGCGATCAGCGCGTTAACGCTGCCGTTGCGCTCGCACGTCGATGCAGCCAGGAACGATACGTCCCGACCGCGAGCCCGGCATCCTCAGCACAGAGGACAGCGCCAAGTCGCCTGAACCATGGCAGCGCCACGAAATGAGCTGTGAGAGGCAAGGCCGCTTCCGATGTGGCTTTGAGCCCCAGACTTTCTTGTCTGGCTTGATGTCATGTTTCATGTCATGTCCAAGGGCAATGGCATGTCAGCGCGGTCAGTGTCAGGTGGGTCAGCGATCGAGTTCCGGTTGCCACGAAGCCGTGACGGTCCTTGCGAAACCGGAGTTTTGGAATCTCGTTTTGATCTGAAGGGCCGCGAACACTGCACCATGGTGTGGCGTTATGAGCCGCGTGAAATCAGGCGGCGCTCGCGCCTTCCAGGCTCACGGCCACGGCTGCATGCCGGGCCTGGCGGATGGCGCTGCCGATGGCGGTGCCTTCCCATCCCTTGGCCAGCGCCTCGGCCGACACTTCGGCCGTGTTTACCGCCAGCGCGGCATCGAGCGCGCGTTGAAGCCGCTCACGTTGCAGGTAAGACCTTGCCTCGAACCCGGTACGGCCTCGGGCATCGCATTCGCAGGCCAGCAGCAGCTCGCTGAAGCGTTGCGGCCGGCGCCAGGCGTCGCAGCGCTCCAGCAGGCGCATCACGGCCGATGCATCGAGCTCGCTGCTGCGGTGCACATTGCCATGCTCGCGTGCCACCGCTTCGGCCAGCTCGCGGCAATCGGTGGGCACGCGCAGTCGTTCGCACACCGCCTGCACCAGCGCCACGCTGCGGGCTTCATGGGCGATGTGGCGCGGCCATTCGGCTTCGGGTGTCGTGCCTTTGCCCAGGTCGTGGCCGAGGCAGGCAAAGCGCACGCTCAAGGGTGCGCTCAGCTGAGCGGCCATGTCGAGCACCAGCATCAAATGCAGGCCAGTGTCGATTTCCGGATGATGGGCGGGCGGCTGCGGCACGCCCCAAAGGCGATCGACCTCCGGCAGCAGCCGCGCCAGCGCGCCGCAACGGCGCAGCACCTCGAACATGCGCGACGGGTGGCGCTCCATCAAACCGCGTGACAGCTCCTGCCACACCCGCTCGGACACCAGCGCATCGACCTCGCCAGCTGCCACCATCTGCTGCATCAGCGCGGCGGTTTCATCGGCCACGCTGAATTCATGGAAGCGCGCGGCGAAGCGCGCAAGCCGCAGGATGCGCACCGGGTCTTCGGCGAAGGCCGGTGACACGTGGCGCAACAGCTTGTCGCGCAGATCGCGCTGGCCGCCGTAAGGGTCGACCAGACTGCCGTCTTCGGCACGCGCCATCGCGTTGATCGTCAGGTCGCGGCGCTGCAGGTCTTCTTCGAGCGTCACGCCGGCATCGGCATGGAACGCAAAGCCTTTGTAGCCTGGCGCCGTCTTGCGTTCGGTGCGCGCGAGCGCGTATTCCTCTTTCGTCTGCGGATGCAGGAAAACCGGGAAATCCTTGCCCACCGGCAGGTAGCCGGCCTCGGCCATTTGCTGTGGCGATGCGCCGACCACGACCCAGTCGCGGTCGTTGACCGGCAGGCCCAGCAAGGCATCGCGCACCGCGCCACCGACGATCCATGTTTTCATGGCCGGCAGTGTAGGCGCGCGGTTTCAGCGTTGCGTGCGGTAGCTCTCTTCGAAGGGACGGAAGTCGTGCTCGGCCAGGGCGGCCTGCGTCCACGCGGCAACGCCCGGCAGGGCTTGCACGCGCTCGATGTAAGCGGTGATCTGCGGCGGCACCGGCAGCGCATAAGTGATCAGGCGCGAGACCACCGGCGCGAAGAACGCATCGGCAATGCTGAACGCGCCGAACAGCATCGGCCCGCCATGCGTGGCGAGCAGTTCGCTCCACATCTGCACAAGGCGGTCGAGATCGGCCTGAACACCTGGATGCTCGCGCAATATCTTCTGGCCGGCCTCAGGCAGCGAGGCTTCGATGTTCATGCCGCAATGGCTGCGCAGCGCCGTGAAGCCGGAGTGCATCTCGGCGACCACGCTGCGCGCACGGGCCCGCGCCAGGCGGTCTGCCGGCCACAGTGACTTCTCGGGAAACTTCTCGGCCAGGTATTCGACGATGGCCAGCGTGTCCCAGACCGCGAAGCCCTCGTCGACCAACAGCGGCACGCGGCCGGTCGGGCTGACGCGCGCGAGGGTGGCCTTGAACTGCGAATCGGCTTCGAACGAATCGAAGCGCAGCGGGACTTCGTCGAACGGGATGCCGGCTTGCGTCAACAGCACCCAGGGGCGCATGGACCAGGACGAATAGTTCTTGTTGCCGATGTAGAGCTGCATGGGAGGCTTTCAATGAGGGGCTGTCGATGCTAAAGGCGGGCCGCAGTCATTGCGATGCAACTTGCGCAGCGCATTGATGCGAACGGCGCATGCCTTGTGCGCGTTGCATCGAGCGGCCCGGCCTGCCGGCAAGCGCAGCCCACGGTGTTGCCGCGGAGCTGCGCTCAAGCCTCAGGGCAGCTCCTTGTCGATGGCCGGCGCCGGGCCGACGCGCGGGCCGATCGAGCGGCCCAGCCGCGCCTTCAGCGAGGGCGCCTTGGTGGCTTTTGGATTGGCCATCAGCGCGCTGTAGAAGGTGGCGTTGGCGAGCACCTTCTTGACATAGTCACGTGTCTCGGAAAACGGAATGTTCTCGGCCCAGATCGCTGGTTCGAGCACCGGGCCGTCGCGCCAGCGGCGCGGCCGGTTCGGGCCGGCGTTGTAGGCCGCGGCAGACAGCGTCTGCGAGCCTTCGAAGTCTTCGAGGATCAGGCGCAGGTACTGCGTGCCGATCTTCAGGTTGACGTCGCGGTCGGTGATCATCTCGGGGGAATAACGCAGGCCGATCTTCTTCGCCGTCCAGCGCGCGGTGGCGGGCATCAGCTGCATCAGGCCGCTCGCACCCACGCTCGAGCGCGCGTCCATCACGAAGCGCGACTCCTGGCGGATCAACCCGTACACATACGCGGCGTCGATGCCGGTTTCGCGGGCGCGGGCCTGCATCTCCCTGCGGAACGGCGTCGGGAAGCGCTGCGCGAGGTTGATCTCGTTGCGCGTGCGGTCGCTGGTGTTGATGCAGCGGTCCCAGAGCTCGCGGTCGCAGGCCAACTGGGCGGCAGCTTGCAAGGCGCGGTCGTCCATGCCGCGCAGCGAGAAATTCCATTCGCGCACGCCTTCGCTGCGCAGGCCCAGATCAATCAGCTGCAGCGAGCGCACGAGCCCGGGGTCGCGTGCGGCAGCCAGGCGCTCTTCATCGCTGAGCGGCGCGGGCGTGGGCGGCAGCAAGATCGGCAACCCCAGTTCTTCGCTGGCCAGCATGCCGTAGAAGCTCAGCTGCCCGGCAATGCTGCGCAACATCTCGTTGGACTGCGTGGCCAGCGATTCCGGCTGCGCCGAATCGCGAGACAGCGCCTGCAGCGCCCGCGCCTTCCAGTACACCCAGGTCGGCTCGCGCTGCTCTTGCGGGCCCATCGCGTTGATCGCCTGCACCACCTGTTGCCAGCGCGGCTTGCCGTCGTTGGCGCGCAAGGCCGCGCGGGCTTTCCAGCCGAGCGTGTCGTCGGCCCAATCCATCTCCAGCGTGGCCTTGGTGATCAGCAGCTCGGCATGCTGAAAGTATTCCGCCGCCTCCGGCAGCAGCTTGATCGCGGCCTGCTTGGCGGTGGCCGACCAGGCCCAGGCGGCCAGATCGGGCGGCAGCGCCGCTTCCCAGCGCACGGTCAGCGCGGTGGCGGCCATGTTGGCATCGACCTGTGCCAGCCGCATCAGCGCCAGGGTCAGCAGTTCGCGGTCGGTGCGGGTGCGTGGCGGGTTGCCGGCCAGAAACTGAATCGGCTTGTCGACCAGGTCGTTGACGTCGCTGGCCGCCTTGATGCTGACCAGCAGCGCGGCTTGCCGCGCGGCCCGCGGCTTGTTGGCGTCGATGGCCAGGCGCGCCCGGCGCCAGATGTCGTTCTCGTTCAGGATCTTCGCGTCATACAGCGCCACGCCGAGCTGCAAGCAGCCGTCGTCGGCATCGCGCTGCGCGAACCAGGCGGCGCGGGCGGTGCTGCGCAGCTCCTTGCTGTCGCGGCCCATCTGCTGATCGGCGAGCGCCGCATAGCAGCTGACTTCGCGGTCGTCGTTCATGCGAAAGCGCGGGTAGTCGGCGGCAAGCGTCGGCCAGTCGCGGCGGCGGCCGAGCTCGAGCAGCCAGTCGTTGCGCAGCCGGTCTTCGACATAACTGCCGCTCCAGCGCTTGTAGAAAGCGTCGACCTCATCGGCCTGCGCGGTGCCGAGCCGGGTGTTCAGGTCCCAGTAGTGAACCCACATCGCCAGCGGCTGCTGTGCGTTGATGGCGGTGTCGCGCAGCGCGCCCAGGCGTGCGCTGTCTTGCTTGCGGAAGGCTTCGCGCGCCTGCAGCAGGATGTCGGCACCGGCGGCCACCGGTTGCGCGAGGGCCGGTACGGTGCCAGCAAGCAGCGCCGCTGTCATCCCCAATGCTGCCCATGCCCGGGCCACCTCGGGTCCGCGGACCCATCCATATACTGATTTCAAGTTTTTCAAACCTGTGTCCCCATCGTGTCCATCCACCCACCCGATCCCAGCTTCTCCGCACGCCAGGCCGTTCGCCAACAGTTGCTGGCCCGGCGCGAGGCATTTTTTCAGTCTCCGCAAGCGGCGGCTGCGCAGGTAGCGGTGGCAGACCATCTGTCTGCCGTGCTGGCCACGCTGGAGCCCGATTGTCTTGGTGCTTACTGGCCGGTTCGATCTGAATTTAACGCAGCCGCCGCGTGGCGCGGCAACGGTTCGAAGACGCCCTTTTCGCTTGCACTGCCATTTGCGCAGCGCGAGCCCCGACTGATGCAGTACCGGCGCTGGGATGGCATGGCGCCGGTGCGGCGCGATGAATGCGGCATCTTCACCTCCAGCGGCAAAGAGGTCGTGCCCGATGTGGTGTTGGCACCTTGCGTCGGATTCACCCGCAGCGGCTACCGGCTCGGCTACGGCGGCGGCTACTTCGATCGTTGGCTGGCGCTGTACCCGCACGTCACGGTGGTGGGCGTCGCGTGCTCATTCTGTGAATTGGACGAGGCCGAATTCATCGCCGAGCCGCACGATCAGCCGCTGACCGTGATCGTCACCGAGCAGGGCGTTGTCAGCTGAGGTCGGCTGCCCGGTGGTCGGTGCGCCGGGTGGTTTCGAAGCGGCTTGGAAGGCGGCGCAACGGCCGCGTGCTCAGGCGCTCTCCCGCACGATCAGTTCGCATTCCAACGATTGCACATGCGGCAAGGCCTCGGTGCCCGGGCTCGCGATGCCGCCCGTCAAGGCCAGGATCAGCGCTGCCGCGCGCTCGCCGATCGCCTGCGCGGGCGGGCGGATCGTCGTCAGGCTGGGCAGCAGCTTGTCGGCGAATGCGTAGTCACCGAAGCCGAACACCGCGACGTCGCTCGGCATCGTCCAGCCCTGGCGCTGGCCGGCGAGGATGGCACCGCAGGCCAGGTTGTCATTGGCGAAAATCAGTGCCTGCGGGCGTTGCGGCTGCTGCATCAACGCGGTCAGCGCTTCGGCGCCGGCTTCCATCGGCGCCTCGGCCGTTGGCGTGAAGCGTTGCGGCGCAAGGCCGTGATCGGCCATCACTTGCGCATAGCCTTCGCAGCGCTCCATCGCGCTGTGGTCGCCAGCGGCGCTGTTCAACACGAAAGCGATGCGGCGGTGGCCGCGCCCGATCAGATGGCGAGCGGCGTCCTGCCCGACCTGCCGGTGCGAGAAGCCGATTTGCCGTGGCGCGCGCTGCGCTTGCAGATCCCAGGTCTCGATGACGGGAATGTCGATCTGATGGATCAGCCGCTCGGTGCCGGCGCTGTGGAAGCGGCTGGTCAATACCAGCGCCGCTGGCGACCAGCCGAGGAAGGCACGCACCGCCGCCTCTTCTTTCTCGGGCGAGAAATAGCTCGATGCCACCAGCAGCTGATAGCCCTGTGCGCTCAGCCCGTCGCTCAGCGCCTGCAGCGACGCGGCAAAGATCGGCCCGGAGATGTTGGGCACCACAAAGCCGGCGACCTTGCTGCGCGCTGACGCCAGCCCACCGGCCACGCGGTTCGGCACATAAGCCAGTTCCGACACCGCAGCCGCGATGCGTTGTGTGGCCTCGGGCGCCACACGCGTGGGTTCGTTGAAGTAGCGCGACACGGTGATCGTCGAGACGCCGGCCCGCGCAGCGACGTCATGGATCGTCGTGCGCTGGGCTCCGCGGCGCTTGCGAGCTAAGGGCGGCGTCATCGATGGAAGCCCACAGAAATACGAGTATGCAAAGTTGTTTTGAGCGTTTGACGCGCTACAGCAGGCCTCGGGATACTGCAAATGTTAACGCTAACACGATGAGATTGGATCCCGATTTTTGATGTCGACGTCAGCGCTTGCGATGGGCCATCGGTCGAGAAATGGTTTCGCGTCTCGATGCCGATGGTTCGAAGTCCACTGATCTTTCCGGCCGATCCGCTTTCCGTTTTTTCGCCATCTGCTCTCTGACCTGCTTGCGTGCTTTCATGATGAACCTGTCTAATTCTCTCGGCCGTCAAGCGGTCACGCCTTCACGCTTTCGAGCTAGGCATTACTTGCTGGTTTTCGCCACACTGATTGCTGCGGCCCAGGCCCAGGCCGAAGTGGCCGAGGCTGACGCGAAACCCGCGGCCGCTGCCGATGGTCAAGCCAGCACCCAACCCGGCGCCGTGCAGCTCGACGCGATCACCATCACCGCGACCCGCCGCGCCGAGCCGCTGCAGAAGGTGCCGGTGGCGGTCAGTGTGCTGAACGGCCAGGCGCTGGAGCAGGCCAACCGCAACAACCTCGGCGCCATCGCGACCCAGGTGCCGTCACTGAACTTCCGCACCGGTGCGTCGAACAAGGACACCTCGCTGTTCATCCGCGGCGTCGGCACGGTATCGACCTCGCCGGGCGTCGAGCCGACGGTGGCCAGCGTCGTCGATGGCGTCTT
The DNA here is from genome assembly GCA_964242145.1 of uncultured Rhizobacter sp. Taxonomy (GTDB): domain Bacteria; phylum Pseudomonadota; class Gammaproteobacteria; order Burkholderiales; family Burkholderiaceae_C; genus Rhizobacter. Next base: position 5,822 of record CAXTCD010000074.1, on the reverse strand, counting down.
TCTCGCGCGGCCCGGCCAGGCCACGCTCGATCTGCTGGATGTGGACCGCATCGAAGTGCTGCGCGGCCCGCAGGGCACGCTGTTCGGGAAAAACGCCTCGGCCGGCGTCATCAACATCGTGACCCGCGAGCCGGGCCACCTGCTCGAAGGCTATGTCGATGCGTCGTACTTCGAAGGCAACGAGCGCCGTCTGCGCGCCGGCATCTCCGGCGAACTGAAGCCCGACACCGTGCGCGGCAGCCTCACGCTGCTGCACGGCGAATACGACGGCAACGTGAGCAACGTGCACGGCGGCAGCGAGGTCAATGGCTACCGCACCGATGGCGCGCGCGCCAAGCTGCTGATCACCCCGAGCGCAGGGCTGAAGGTCTCGCTGGCGGCCGACCATGTCGACAGCCGCAACACCACGCCCACCGGCGTGATCACCGGTACGCAGCTGGTGGCTTACCCGACGGGTGCGGTAACAAACTATCCCGGTTTTGCCGCGGCCCTGGGTCCGGTCAACGCCGGGCCGGAGAACCGCCAGATCAACAGCAACCTCGACACCCACGCCGATGACACGCACGATGGCGTGTCGGCCCAGGTCGATTGGCAGGTGGCCGGCCATACGCTGACCTCGATCAGCGCTTACCGCCGCTGGCGCAACAGCCAGCATCAAGACGGTGACCGGCTGCCGCAGGTGTTCCAGGAGTTTGCTCAATCGCATGACCATGGCGAGCTGCGCTTCAAGCAGCTGTCGCAAGAGCTGCGCATTGCGTCGGCGCCGGAAGTCGACTTCCGCTACGTCGCCGGGCTGTTCTATCTGCACACGCAGAACGACGAAACCTACCGCCGTGACGTCACGCGTTGCAGCAACTCCACGACGCCGCCGATCGCCCCCGGTGCCACGCCTTGCGCTGAAGGCCAGGCCACGTTCACCAACGACTTTGGCTTGGCGGGCTACGGCACGCGTGGCGACAGCGCTGCCGCCTTCGGCGAAGCCAGCTACCGTTTCACGCCCGCCTTGCGCGGCCTGGCCGGCCTGCGCGCGACGCACGAGAAACTCGAATACACACACGAGCGCACCTCGACCAGCGCGGCGGCCTTTCCCGGCGTCAACCCGGCCACCGCCAGCGCCGGCTCGACCAGCGACACCGGCTACTCCGGCCGCATCGGCCCGCAGTTCGATTTTGCTGACAACGTGACCGGCTACGCCACCTATTCGCGTGGCTACAAGGGCCCGGCCTTCAACGTGTTCTTCAACATGCAGGCGCGCGACACGCCGCCCTTGAAGGCAGAGACCTCCGACTCATTCGAGCTCGGTTTGAAGTCGACCTGGCTGGATCGGCGCGTGCGCCTGAACGTCGCGGCGTTCGACAGCCAATACAAGAACTACCAGGCCAACTTCTTTGACACTGTCGCCGGCTCCGTGGTCACGCGCTTGATCAACGCCGGTGACGTCTCGACGCGCGGCCTGGAGATTGACGCCGAAGCGCGCGTGACCTCACCCTGGACGGTCAGTGCGGCGCTGGCCCGCGTGCGCGCCCGCATCGATGACTTCGTCTGCCCGCCGGGTGCGGCCACCAGCTGCGCTGTCAACGGGCGGCCGCTGCCGTTCTCGCCCGACTGGCGCGTGAACCTCGGCACCCGCTACCGCTACCCGCTGAACAACGGCCTGCAACTCGACTTCAACGCCGACTACAACTGGCAAAGCGAGGTGCTGTACGACATCGGCCAGGCCCCGACCACGCGCCAGGGCGCCTATGGCATTGCAAACCTGTCGATCGCGCTGTCGGACCCGTCGGCCGGCTGGCGCGCCGCGTTGCTGGTGAAGAACCTCACCGATCGTTCGTATGCCTCCTTCTTGCTAACCGGTGCCAGCTATGTTCAGCGCTGGGTGCCGCGCGATGACCAACGCTATGTCGGAGTGAACCTGCGTTATGACTTCTGAGACCGCCCAGCGCCAGCTGCACCTCGGCGCTTTTCTGATGGACTCGGGCCACCATGTGGCCGCCTGGCGCCACCCCGAGGTGCCGCCCTTGGCCGGGCTCGATTTCAGCCTGTATCGGCAGGTCGCGCAGACGGCCGAGCGGGCCTGCTTCGATGCCCTCTTCATGGCCGACAGCGTGGCCGCAGACAGCGGCCCCGGCGCGGCGCACACCTCGCGCTCGGCACGCTTCGAGCCGCTGACGCTGATGTCGGCGCTGGCTGCCGTCACCGAGCGCATCGGCCTCGTCTGCACCGTGACCACGACCTACAACGAGCCGTACCACGTCGCGCGCAAGTTCGCGTCGCTCGATCACCTGAGCGGCGGGCGCGCCGGCTGGAACATGGTCACATCGGACAACGCCGCCGAGGCAGGCAACTTTGGCCGCGATCAGCACGTCGCTCATGCGCTGCGTTATCAGCGTGCACGCGAATTCCATCAGGTCGTGCAAGGCCTGTGGGACAGCTGGGAAGACGATGCCTTCGTCAACGACAAGACCAGCGGCGTCTACTACGACGAAGCCAAGCGCCAGGTGATCGGCCACCACGGTGAGTATTTCAAGGTCAGCGGGCCGCTGAACGTGGCACGCTCGCCGCAAGGCCGGCCGGTGCTGGTGCAAGCCGGCGCGTCGGAAGACGGGCGTTCGCTGGCCGCCGAGACGGCCGAGCTGGTGTTCACCGCGCATGCGGCGCTGCCCTCCGCACAAGCCTTCTACAGCGACATCAAAGGCCGGCTCGAAGCCTTTGGCCGTTCGCCCGCTGACTTGAAAATCATGCCCGGCGTGTTTGCCGTGGTCGGTGAAAGCGAAGCGCAGGCACAAGAGAAGTTCGAGCAGCTGCAGCAGCTTGTCGACCCGGTGGCCGGCGTGGCGCTGGTGTCGCGCATGATCGGCAACATCGACCTGTCGAAGCATCCGCTGGACGAGCCGCTTCCGGACCTGCCGGAAACGCAGACCGGCCAGCGCAGCCGCCAGCAGCTGCTGACCGGCCTGGCGCTTGAAGGCCGGCTGACCTTGCGCCAGCTCGCGCTGCGCATTGCCGGCGGGCGGGGGCACTTCACCGTGGTGGGCAGCGCTTCGCAGGTGGCCGATCAACTGCAGCACTGGTTTGAAGCCGGCGCGGCCGATGGCTTCAACGTGATGCCACCCACCTTGCCCGGCGGGCTGGACGATTTCGCGAAATGGGTGGTGCCCGAACTCCAGCGGCGCGGCTTGTTCCGCACCGCCTACCAAGGCCGCACTTTGCGCGATCACCTCGGCTTGAAGCGGCCTGCATTTCACCGCGTGGCAGCGCAACCGAGCTCAGCTTTAGCGATGAATCACTGAACAAACTTCTCTTCGCAAGCTCTTTCTCACTATCTTCACAGAGAAGTCACTGAACCGAATCTGAATTCAGAAAGCACGACACGATGGGCGTTTCATTCATTTCCCAGATCAAGCGCCGCTTGCTGCTTGCCGCGGTGGGTGTCTCACTGGCTGCCGCATTGCCTGCCGCTCAGGCCGCTGATGCCTCGCTGGTGCGCATCGGCTACCAGAAAGGCGGCGTGCTGCTGCTGGTCAAGACACAGGGCTTGCTCGACAAGCGGCTGAATGCGCTGGGCTACAAGACGCAGTGGATCGAATTCGCCGCCGGCCCGCAGATGCTGGAAGGCTTGAATGTCGGTGCGATCGATTTCGCCGGCACCGGCGCGCCGCCGCCCGTGTTTGCGCAAGCCAATGGCACCGACTTCGTCTATGTGGGGGCCGAGCCGGTGGCCTTGCAGGGTGAGGCGGTGATCGTCAAGGCCGACAGCCCGCTGCGCAGCGTCGCCGACTTGAAGGGCAAGCGCATTGCCTTGCAAAAAGGTTCCAGCTCGCACTATCTGTTGATCGTCGCACTGGCCAAGGCGGGCTTGCGCTATGAAGACGTGCAGCCGGTGTTTCTGACGCCGGGCGACGCGCGGGCCGCCTTCGAGAAGGGCGCGGTCGACGCCTGGATCATCTGGGACCCGCATCTGGCGATCGTGCAAAAGGCGGTCAGCCTGCGTGTGCTGGCCGACTACACCGGGCTGCAGCCGCCGTGGAGTTTCTATGAAGCGAGGCGCGAATTTGCCGCTCGGCGTGGCGATGCGTTGAAGGCCATCCTGCAGCAGATCGCCGAGACCGATGTCTGGCAGGCCGATCATTCGAAGGAAGTGATCGATCTGGTCGCACCGGTGCTCGGCGTCGACAAGGCGGCACTGGAAATTTCGCAGCGCCGCGCGCGCTTCGGCGTCGTTCCGATCAACGATGCGATCGTGGCCGATCAGCAAAAAGTGGCCGACATCTTTCTGACGCAAAAGCTGATCCGTGAGCGCATCGATGTCAAGGCGCAGGTCTGGGTGCCCGGGCACTGAGCCGGCGCGGGTTCAAGGCCTGCCGAGCGGACGCATGTGCATCGTTCGGCTTTCGATCCGGTTTTCACTGCATTGCGCCATTGAGGGCATGGCTTCGCTTCCCTGCACCGACCTGCGAGGCCGACAAAAAATAATGACGGTATCGGGCATGGAGTGAAATGATGGATTCAGGCAGAAGAGCGACTTATAGGCCGGCGGGTCAGCCCCGGGCATCGGGCAGGGGCCTGCTCGTTGGTTTCTCAACAGCCGCCGCGCTCCGAGCGCCCGCCTTAGCCTGCCTTCTCCACGGCTCACCTGCCAACTCCGCAAAGGGCCCGGCGCGACCAGCAGCCGACGCCTCAACAGGCCTGGCCGGGAATCTCCGCAAGGACTGAACGGAGTTTCCAACCGGCGACAGCGGTCTCTCATGATCCCGGAATTGGAAGCAGTTCGGGATGCGGTTTGGCCCACAGTCCGACTAACTTCTCAAGCCTTCCTCCCGAACAGCAGGACATGGTGGCCGGCTTCATGACCAAGCCCACCTTGGCATCCTTTGACAAGGTTTTGCCCGGCATCGCTGCGACGCACATGGCGCAGGCCCATGCCACGGACAACGCAAAGCAGGTGGTCTGCCTGAACGACGTGGGCCGCAGCCTGGATGAAATTTCCGTCCTGCGACACGACCTTCGTGCCGAGCCTTTGGAGGCATTGGGTCATCGTCTATGGGTCTTGCCACAGAGTCAGCAGACGTTTGCCATGAACGCATTTTGTGCTGAGGTGGCGGATCTGCGTTCTCAGCATCGCACCTCATCGCTGAATCAACTGAACAGTGTTGTAGCGCAAGGGGGGCGAGGCATTGGCGCAGCACATTCATGGCCTCGGGCATGCGGCCGTACAGGGGAATGAGAGAGTGAGCAGCGTCGCCGCAAGGTTCGGTCTGCGACGACCGGCTGACATTGAGGCGCTGGAGGAAGGCGCGGCCCAAGGCGTGGCCGGCCGCAAGGTCAAAGCTGATCAGCGCGTCGTAGGTGATCGTGCGTACCACGCCACCGCCCCTCTGCCTGTCATCAAGGCCCACTATGGCATTCGATCGGCCGACGGCATCGCGGCCTTGGAACTGAAGGCGGTGGAGGGCCGCGCCGTGGGCGAGAAGGCTTGGCGTGGCGAAGAAAGCATGGAGACGCTAGCTGGTCATCTGGGCATTGAATCGGAACGCGGCAAGGCCGCCCTAGATTGGCAGGCCGTGCATGGGCCGGGTTTGCGGCAACAGCGCTAATGATTAGCGACAAACCTCAGTCGCACGAATGACATGAGCGGGTGCAGGAGGTGAAAGGAAGGCGGCCCGCAGGAGACGCGGGAGGATGGAGCGCAGATCAAAACGGCGGTTGAAACGATATCGGGCTTCAGCGAGGTAGCGGTGAGCGTACTTGGAGAAATCAAAGGCATGGCAGGTGCCACTCAAAGAGCGTTTGAGGTTGCCCAAGTAGGTGTTGATCGCCTTGAA
>CAXTCD010000073.1:0-23337 GCA_964242145.1 uncultured Rhizobacter sp. | reverse complement strand
GTACGGATCTGTGCGGGGGGCGGAGAGCAATCTCCGTCCCTACCGCGACCGTTTCTGGCGCTGGGCGCGATCACCGGCGGTAACGTGGCGGTACGCAATAGCACGCCGCAGCACTTTCCGCTGATCGATCGTTGCTTCGAAAAAATGGGTGTTGAGATCACACACGAGGGTGTCTGGTCGCGAGCTCGGGTTTCACCCGCCGGGCTGAGGGTGCGTGAGCCCTTCACCGCGAACATGCTGCAAAAGGTGGAGGCCGCACCATGGCCTTATCTGCCAGTCGATCTGTTGCCGATCTTCATCGCCTTGGGCGTGCAGTCGCAAGGCAGTGTGATGTTCTGGAACAAGGTCTATGACGGCGCGATGGGCTGGACCTTTGAGTTGTCAAAATTCGGTGCCCATGCGTTCTTGTCCGACCCGCATCGCGTCATTACCTTTGGCGGCAAACCCTTGACTCCGGCGGCGGTCGACAGTCCCTACATCATTCGCGTGGCCATTGCGATGTTGATGCTCGCGGCCAGCATCCCTGGTTCGTCGGTGATCAAGAATGCGGCGCCGATACGTCGCGCGCATCTTCGCTTCGTTGAAAACCTGAAGTCTCTTGGTACGGCCATCGAGTGGGTCGATGCGCCTTGAGTGTCATCTGCAGGAGGGGCAACGTCTGCCCGCATGATTGGCTCGCCGGGATGAGCTTTGCACTTTGCTTTCGAATCGCTACAACCTGCATGCCATGATGCTGAGCGACATGATTGCCCATGTCGGCGGACCGGGTAGCGAGTTGACATGCCGTACAGGCTGTTGATCATCGAACCGCCCGGCCATCGGTTAGGCATCGTACCAATGGACGAGACCTCCACTTCTCAAAGGAGCCATGAAATGCGATCCGGTTCAATCTCATTGCGGTGGCCGCAATGACCAAGATACTTGCAATCACTTTCGTGATCGCGATCGGCCTGGTGCTTGCCTACACCGCGACCCGGCCCGATATCTTCCGCTGTGAACGCAGCGTGTTGATCGACGCGCCACCAGACAAGATCTACGCATTGATCGAAGACCTTCATCGCTTTAACAGTTGGAACCCCTACGAAAAGAAAGATCCGAACATCAAGGGGAGCTACAGCGGCCCGTCTTCAGGGCCCGGCGCTACCTACGCGTTTGATGGTAATCGCGAAGTGGGAAAAGGGCGGATCAGCATCGTTTCAACGACGGCGCCCACCCTGGTCGCCATGCAGCTGGAGATGATCGAACCGATGGCGGGCAGCAACAGCATTGAGTTCACGCTCGTGCCTCAAGCCGATGCTGCAAAGGCTGCGACAAAGGTGACCTGGGCCATGCATGGCCCAAGCCCATTCATCGCCAAGCTGGCTGGTGTTTTCCTCAACATGGATCGCATGATCGGCCGCGATTTTGAGTCGGGCTTGGCGAGCTTGAAATCGTTGGCCGAGCGCTCCTGAGATATTGCTGACGCAACCAGTGAGAAATCGTTTGATCGACAAGGTGGCATCCCACCATTCATTGAAAGGAGAGCTTATGTACAGGCAGATCTTCGTCAACTTGCCCGTCCAGGACCTGGAGCGCAGCAAAACCTTCTTCGCCCATTTGGGCTTCAGCTTCAATCCGCACTACACCAATGAAGTCGCTGCCTGCATGGTGATCACCGAAAGCATCTACGCGATGCTGTTGACGAAGGATTTCTTCCAGACCTTCACCCGCAAGCCAATTGCCGACGCAACGAAAAGCACCGAAGTGCTGGTATGCCTGTCCTGCGAGAGCCGCATGGAGGTCGACGACTTGGTCGCAAAAGCGATCGCGGCGGGTGGGGCTGCTCCTAACCCGATACAAGACCACGGCTTCATGTATGGCCACGGTTTTGAGGACATCGACGGCCACCAGTGGGAATTGGTCTACATGGATCCTCAAGCCGCACCGCCGCACGCCTGAGCCGAGCTTCAGGCGGCGATGCTTGAGCGCTGATGTTCGATGCCTTCCACGAGGGACGCCAAACGCCCGAGATAGCGGCGCACCCGCTCGTCGCCTGCCAACTCCGACAGGCTCTTGGATTGCGTTAAACGGCTGACGCCATCTTCCTTGTGCACGAAGATGAATCGCTCGCAGATGTCGGCGAGGATTTCCAAGTGCACGGGTTCGTTCGGATGCAGGCACAAGAAGACCAGCTTGCCCTCGTTGCGCAGTCGACGGAAGAAATCGAGCATGAAGCCGATATAGCCGTCTTGCGTATTGAACTGAGGCTCGTCGAACAGGTGAACTTGAGCCTGCTCCCTACCGGCTGGTTCCAGCATGAAGTTAGGTTTAGTTCGGGTAAACGACCGCACCTGGTAAGACTGGTGATAGTGCAGCGCCAGCTTGCTGCGCTGTTGGTAGCGCACTTGGTGAATGTCTTGCCCGGCGACCATCACGCGACCTGCCGTGGGCAAATTGCTTCCGGTGATCAATTCAAAAAGCGTGGTCTTGCCGGCACCATTGCCACCCATCACGCCGACGACCGTCGGTTCGGCGATCTCGAAGTCGGCTTCCAGTGAAAAGGTGGTCTGGCGCTGCGGCCAGCCGCGTACATAGCGTTTTTCCAGGCGCTCGACGCGCAACAAGGGGTTCGTCATTTCAAACTCCGAGCAATCTCTGACGCAGCGCTGAATCTTCACGGAGCGCCGCGGCGGGCCCTTCATGAACGATGCGCCCAAGGTTCATCACGCAAACGCGGTCGGCCACAGTCAGCGCGCTGTCCACGTTCTGCTCCACCAATAGAACACCAACGCCTTCGCGCTTGAGTCGCAAGACCGTGGACATCACGTCCTGCACGACTTTCGGCGCGAGACCTTGGCTCGGCTCGTCGAAAAGCACCAGCCCGGGCGCGCCCATCAATACGCGCGAGATGGCCACCATCTGCATCTCGCCGCCCGAGAGGTTTTCGCACTCGCGCGCCATCAGGTATTCCATCGCGGTGAAGATCTCGAAGCATTCTTTCTCGGTCCATGCGCGAAAGCGGGTGCGCTTGCGCGCGATGGCCAGGTTGCGTGCGACGGTCAGCGTGGGGAACACGCGGCGGTCGTCAGGCACCCAGCCAATGCCCATGCCGGCGATGCGATGCGTGGGTGCGCGTGTGACATCGACCCCGTCGAACCAGATCTGCCCGCTGCGTGCTTGAGTCAAACCGAGGATGGAGCGAAGTGTGGTCGTCTTGCCCGCGCCGTTCGGACCGAGCAAGGCGAGCACTTCGCCTTGCGCTACCGAAATCGAGACGTCGAAGAGGGCCTGACTTTCCCCATAAAAGGTGTTGATGCCTTGAACCTTGAGCATGGCCTGTGAGGAATCCGCAGGCGCCGAGAGGGGTTGGCTCAATACAGCGCTCATGACAGCAGACCCAAGTTCGAGCGTGCCACCCAAGGGTTCTGCTTCAGTTCAGCAGGCGTGCCTTTGGCGATGACCTGGCCCCAATGAATGACACACACGCGATCGGCCAGACCAAACAGAAATGGCATGTCGTGCTCAATGATGATGATCGTTAGCTGCCGTTTCAACTCGGCAATCAAGGTCGCCAGGCGCGCCGTTCCTTCGTGACCGAGACCTGCGGTGGGCTCATCAAGAAACAGAAGCCGTGGCTTGGCGGCGAGCGCAACGCCGATCTCTAACGCACGCCGTTCACCGTAAGACAGGCGGGATGCCGGCACATTGGCTTTGCTCGCCAAGCCCACACGTGCAAGTACTTCGAGTGCCTTGGCATGAGCCGATTCATCACGGCCCAGATCGCGCCACATCGAGAAGCCTTGGGCTCGAAGCTCGGGCAACGCGAGCAACACGTTGTAGAGCGCGGTGTCATCGTTGAACAGATTCATCATCTGGAACGAACGCGACATGCCTTTGCTTGCGATCTGCCTTGGCGACAAACCGGTGATGTCTTCGCCCGCGAACCGCACCGTGCCACCGTCGGGGCGATATCGGCCGGTCAGCACATTGAAGCAGGTCGTCTTGCCTGCGCCGTTCGGTCCCATGATGCCGACCAGCTCGCCTTCTTCGACCGATAGGTCGATGCCCTGCAAAACAACCTGGTCGCCGAAGCGCTTCTGCAGCCGATGTGTTTCAAACAATGCCATCTCATGCCACCTTCGTTGTGGTGTTGCCGGTGGCGTTATGTGCCCCCTGCTGCCGCCATGCGGCGAGTCGGGCTCGCCAGTGCTGCCACGCGCCAGCCACGCCATCGGGTTGAAACAGAACCATGGCGATGAACAGCAGCCCATACCAAAGCAGCCATGTCTCGGTGTAAGCACCCAGCAGATCCCGCGCAAGGATGAAGAACAGCGCACCGATCACTGGCCCCCAGAAACTCACCAGGCCGCCACCGATCAACACCATCATCACGACGAAGCCGGAGTTCTGCAGGCTCATGACGTTGGGATAAGCCGATTGCTGCGCCAGCGCGAGCAACCCCCCCGCCAAGCCGGCGATCCCGGCCGAGATCACGAAAGCCAGCCATTTGTAGAGCCACACGTTGTGACCGACAAAGGACGCGCGCATTTCGTTTTGCTTGACGGCACGAAGCACGCGCCCGAACGGTGAATGGACGAGGCGCCACACCGCAATCAAGACCAAGGAAAACACAGCCAGGGCAAAGAAGAATAAATCTTCGTTGCTGCGCAAGTCGATCTCGATGCCAGGAAGCGAAAGCACGCTGCGCTTGATGTTCAACAAGCCGTCTTCGCCGCCGGTCAGCGAATGCCATTTGCCCGCAACAAACCAAAATAACTGGCCGAATGCGATCGTCAGCAAGGCGTAATAGATGCCACGCCGATGCGAGATGAATGCGGCAACTATTGCACCGAACGCAGCCGCGATCAACGTGGCGCCAATCAACGAAAGCAATAAGCCGCTGCCAGCACGTTGCTGCAGCAGCCCCATTGCATAGGCACCGATGCCGAAGTACGCGCCATGGCCGAAGGAGGGTAAGCCTGCATAGCCCAGTAGTAGGTTATGACCTAGCGCGAACATCATCCAGATCATGATTTCGAGCGCCAGATATTGGTACAAGCCGGCTTGCTTGACCCAGAACGGTGTGCTGGCCAGCAGCAGCACCGTGACGATCATTGGCGAGGTGATGAGCTTCGCGGTGGGTGGGTCGGTGGCCATGGATGTCTCTTGGAGGAAGAACTGGACTGCCCGAAATATATGTTCTATTCTATTTAGCCGCAAGAATATTTAATCCAATATTGGATCGAGCAGCAATACGCTAGATCCAGAGTGCAGGAACGAGATCATGATGAAGAGAGTGCCGACGTATAGCGAGTTAAAGGAAACGATCGGACATGCCTATCCCGATTTACCCAAACAGCTTCAGCGCATTGCGCGCTTTGCGCTCGACAAGCCCGATGAGCTAGCGCTAGGAACGGTGGCGGTGATTGCGTCGTCCGCCGATGTTCAGCCTTCGTCGGTGATCCGTTTCGCAAATGCGTTGGGCTTCGGTGGCTTCTCGGAAATGCAGCAGGTCTTTCGCGGGCACTTGATCGAGCGATCTAGCAGCTATCGCGAGCGCATCGATCAGTTGCGGCTCAGCACCCGGGTCAAGCCGGAAGGGGGTGGAGTGCTGCATCAGTTCGTTGGCGATGCGGTAGCGGAGTTGGGTCAACTGGAGGAAAACGTGCATGCCGCGGACATTGCGGCTGCAACTGCGCTGATCTGCGGCGCGGCGCGGGTCCATGTGTTCGCTCAGCGCCGTGCATTTCCAGTGGCCTGCTACCTCGCTTATGCGTTTGGTCAACTGGAGTTGCGCACTCATCTGATTGATGGTGTCGGTGGCATGCTTGCCGAGTCGCTGCGTGGCATTGCACAAGACGATGTGTTGGTCGTTGTCAGCTTTCAAAACTATTCGCGTGATGTGATCGAGGCGGCAACTGCTGTTCATGAGCGAGGTATTGTTGTCATTGCGTTGACCGATAGTGCGCTGTCTCCTTTGAAGCCTTCAGCGCGCGTTTGTTTTCAGCTAGGGGAAAGCACTCATCAGGCGTTTCGCTCACTGGTCGCGCCGATGTGTTTGGCGCAAGCTCTCGTGGTTGGTACAGGGCACAAGCTGGCAGAGGCGCCAATAGCTAAGGCGCGCAACATACGCAGGGCTAAGAGCGCGGTCGTTAACTGAGCATTTCATCGCTAAAAAAAGATAGAACAAAAGCTGGACTCGATGAAATAGGTGTTCTATATTTGAATCATGAAAGAACGTTTAATCCATTCTCGTGGCGATGCGCCTGAGCTGATCTGCATGGGTCGCGCGGCCGTTGATCTGTATGGTGAACAGATTGGAGGGCGCCTTGAAGATATGCAGACGTTCGCAAAGTACCTTGGCGGCTCGCCCTGCAATACGGCAGTCGGTGCATCGCAATTGGGTTTGCGTGCGGCGATGCTTACGAGGGTGGGCGATGAACACAATGGCCGCTTTGTTCGTGAAGCGCTTGCCGCCAAGAAGGTCGATGTTTCTCAGGTCAAGACAGACCCCACGCGTTTGACTGCGTTGGTGTTTCTCGGTATCCGCGATGAAGAAACCTTTCCGCTGGTTTTCTATCGTGACAACTGCGCCGACATGGGGCTGTGTGTTGACGATGTGGACCCCGCGTTTGTCGGCTCGGCCCGCGTTCTTCTGATTTCGGGCACGCATCTCTCACAACCGCAGACCTTCGATGCCTGCATGGCCGCCATCACAGCGGCTCGTGCCGCAGGTGCGCGGGTAGCGTTCGACATTGACTACCGGCCGGTGCTTTGGGGTTTGACGTCTCCAGGCTTGGGCGAGCAACGCTACATCGAGTCTGATCAGGTCAGTCAACACGTGCAACGCGTTTTGCATCTGTGCGACCTGATCGTCGGTACCGAGGAAGAGGTTCATATTGCGGGTGGTAGTACTGACACGCATGCCGCATTGAGTCGGATCCGCGAACTCTCGTCGGCCTTGATCGTCATGAAGCGTGGCCCAATGGGCTGCATTGCTTATCCCGGCGCGATTCCAGTGCAGCTTTCCGACGGCGTCGCCGGACCAGGCTTTCCAGTCGAAGTCTTTAACGTTTTGGGCGCCGGTGACGCTTTCATGGCTGGCTTGCTTCGAGGATGGGTGCGTGACGAGCCACTCGAAGATTCGCTGCGTTACGCCAATGCTTGCGGCGCCATCGTTGTGTCTCGCCACGGTTGCGCACCCGCGATGCCTAGCTGGGAAGAGCTGAACCATTTCCTGCGCAATGGTTCGCCGACGCAACGATTGCGTGAAGATGAAGAGTTAGAGCATCTGCATCGAACGACCAGCCGGCCGCACCAATGGCCCTCGCTGGCAGTGCTGGCATTCGACCATCGCAGTCAACTCGAAGAGCTGGCGGCGTTCCATGGCGCGTCTCGTTCGCGCATTCCTGATTTCAAACTGTTGGTAGCCCGAGCCGCTGAACGGGGCTATGAAATTGCACGCGATAGTGCCCATGCCCCTGAGGCATTTCCTTTGCCTGGCGTGATCATCGATGACCGGTATGGCGACAAGTCATTGAGCCGTCTCACCGGTGGTGGCTGGTGGATCGGTCGCCCGGTTGAGAAGCCAGGGTCGCGCCCTTTGGCATTCGAGCACGCGAACAACATTGGCCTGGCGTTGCGGACGTGGCCTGAAGAGCATGTCGTGAAATGCTTGGTGTCGTTTCATCCGGACGATGAAGAAACGCTGCTCAAGACCCAGCTCGATACCGTGGTCGAGCTCGCGCATGCCTGCCATTTGACAGGCCATGAGTTGCTTGTCGAGGTGATCCCACCTCGACACATGCCGAGTGACCGCTACACCTTGGCGCGTGCCATGAGTCAGATCTACGCACGGGGAGTGAAGCCCGATTGGTGGAAGCTGCCGCCACCGCCCGATGCCGCGACATGGAAGCAGATCGATGAAGTGATCCGCACGAATGACGCGCATTGCCGTGGCGTTCTGCTCCTTGGCTTGGAAGCCAGTGAGGCCAATCTCGCCCAGGGCTTCCGTGCTGCTGCCGGTCAGCCCTTGTGCAAAGGCTTTGCCGTCGGCCGGTCGATCTTCGCTGACGCGGCTGCGGGCTGGTTTGCGGGCGACCTCGAAGATGCCGAGGTGATCGAACAAGTGGCTCAACGCTATGTGCGGCTGATCGCTTTGTGGTGCGAGGCTCAGAGCGCAACTTCCATTCAACCTTCACTGGAAAAGACAACCACATGAGCACCACGATTGGTTTCATTGGCCTCGGCATGATGGGGCATGGCATTGCGAAGAATCTTCTCGCCAAAGGGTTTGCGCTTCGCTTCAAGGCGCACCGCAATCGCTCGAATCTGCAAGACCTGATCGATGCCGGCGCAGTTGAAGTGTCGAGCCGTGAAGAGCTGGCTCGAACCTCCGATATCGTTACGCTGTGCGTGACCGGATCCCCCCAAGTCGAAGACAACGTCTACGGCGACGATGGTTTGCTGAGCGCGGCGCGTGATGGTTTGATCATCATTGATCATTCGACTGCTGAGCCTGCGTCCAGCGCGCGCATTCGCGCTGACTTCGCAGCAAAGGGTACACGCTACATCGACGCGCCGCTGGCCCGCACGCCGAAGGAAGCCGAAGAAGGTCGCCTCAACACCATGGTCGGCGCTGAACCTGCAGACTTGGAGCGACTGCGGCCTGTGCTTGCCGCCTACTGCGAGAACATCATTCACGTGGGGCCACCCGGCCACGGTCATGTGTTGAAGCTGATCAACAACATGCTGGCCATGACGACGGCGGCGGCTATTGCCGAAGCGATGGCTACGGCGGCCAAGGCGGGTCTGTCGCTGCAACGTGTGTTCGACGTGATCTCCGCTGGCGGCGTGAACTCTGGCATCTTCCAAATGATGGTTGGCCGCATGCTTCAAGGCGACCTCGCCGGTTTGAAGTTCTCGATCGGCAATGCTCAAAAAGACCTTCGCTATTACACCCATCTGACCGAAATGCTGCCCACATCGAGCTTCATTGCCGAGGCTGCTCACCAAAGCTTTGTCCAGGCCGCTAATCTCGGTCATGGCGACGCCTTCATCGCTTCCCTTCTCAAGGTGCAGGAACAACTCAACGACGTCCAGATCGTGCCGCGCTGATCCCCCGTCATGAGCGGGTCGACCCCGCCTTGATCAACCCCCTAGGAGACAACCCTGTGGACAAGAAACTTACGGCGCCGATCGCGCCCATGCGTCGCAGCCTGCTGAAGGCTTCAGCGCTGACCGTGGCGGGCGTCTCGCCGTTTTTCGGGCCGTGGGCGCACAACCGCGTCTGGGCCAAGAGCGCAAACGCGAAGCCGCTGATCGTCGGACTCACCATGGATGCTTCCGGCCAATACGCCGCAAGTGGTGGCGAGGAACGCCTTGGCGCGATGATGGCGATCAAGGAATTCAACGACAAGGGTGGCGTGCTGGGCCGGCCGATCGAAACGGTGCACATGGACACCGAGACCACGCCCGCAACAGGTTCACGGGTGGCTGAGCGAATGATCACGCGCAACGAGGTGGCCTTCCTCGTCGGAGGCTTGCATTCAGGTGTTGCCAACGCGATCTCTCAGGTCGCGCAGAAGTACGGCTGCATCTACATGAACACCAACTCGAGTTCACCGACGGAGGCCGGCAAGGACTGCCATCGAGTCAAGTTCGTCTGGGACGGAAATGGCACGAACTTCGCGCAAGCGATCGTGAAGAACGCCATTCGGACCAAGGGCAAGAACTGGGTTCTGCTGACGAACGACTATGTCTGGGGCTTGAATACTTCGAAGACCACGCGGGCGGTGATCGAAGCCAATGGCGGCAAGGTGGTGGAGGAAATTCTGGTGCCGCAGAACACGCGGGATTTCTCTTCCTTTCTTTTGAAGCTGCAGCAGCTCAAGCCAGATGTTGTTGCCACTGCAATCGGCGGCGATGACATCAAGGCGCTGCGTCAGCAAGTCGTTCAAATGCGTTTGGACAAAACCATTGCCTGGGTTAACAACCAGCAAGATTGGCCTGATGTTTACGGCCTTGGGCCAGAGTCGATTTTTGGTGTGTTCGGCACCACCTGGTACTACCGGCTTGACTTGCCCGGCGTCAAGGAATTCGTGGCGGCTTACCAGAAACAGTTCCCTGGCATTGCGATACGTGTGCCGGGCAACGTGTATCACAACAGCTATATGTGCACCCGCGAATTGCTGCGCTCGGTGGAAGAGGCCGGCTCGACGAACAACATCGCTGTCATCAAGAAACTCGAGGGCCGCAAGATGCCTGCACGCGACCGTCTCCAGCATCACGATGCGTGGATCGATCCGGTAACGCATCAATGTCAGCAGACCATTTACATGGCCAGCTACAACGACACGCCTGCCGAGAAGGACGACATCTTTAAGATCCTCGCGAACGTAGCGCCCAAAGAAGTACTAGATGCCGATGCGGCCGGCACTTGCAAGCTGGAGTCGTACAAAGACACACCGACCTATCAGCAATGATGTCGCTCAACGAATCATGGCGCGAGCCGTGATTCTGTTTGCCGACACGCTGATGGCTTCGATGCGATGCAACGGCTCTTTGCAGGAGCGATGGTTCATCGGTACATCAGCGAGTGATGCCGATTTTTGCAAGATGTTCACCATCGGACGCGCGCTTGACGGCTCAGATGATGGCTCGATCTGCTACATCACGCCGTCGCTTGATTCTTTGAAGCGATACATGAACGTCACATTGTGGGTCAGTCACTGCCCTGGTAGCTCTGCGCCGCACACTGCGGCGCTCTTCAGTCCAACCCCAAGGACCATTTCGGCATGAACGGGATCCTGAATCTTCTTCCTCATTTGCTCAACGGTCTGTCCTTGGGGCTGCTGCTGGCTTTGATCGCGCTTGGCTTCATGCTGATCGTTGGTGTGATGGAAACCATCAATCTGGCGCATGGCTCGCTTTTTGCGTTGGGTATGTATGTGGCGTTATTCATCGCCGCTCCCAAGCTCGGATGGTTTCCTGAAACCCAAGCGGCTTATCTTTCGTTGCCTGTCGGCACACGCTATGCAATCGCATTGTTTCTTGCACCTTTGATCGTCGGTGCGTTTGGTTTGGTCATCGAACTGGCGCTGCGTCGCACCTATGGACGCGATCCTTTGTACGGGCTATTGCTGACCTTTGGCATGGCGCTGGTGATCGAAGAATTGATCCGTTTGATCTGGGGGTCAAGCGAGCAGCAATTGCAGCTACCCGAAGCCATTTCGGGCGCCTTTCTGATCGGTGACCTTAACTATTCGCGCTACCGTTTCTTTGCCAGCGGTTTTGCCATCTTCGCCATCGGCGGACTGTGGCTGTTCCTGGAAAAGACGCCTTATGGCGCAACCATTAAGGCAGGTGCTCACGACAGTGAAATGGTCCGCGCGCTGGGTATCAACCTGTCTCGCTTGCGCGCAGCCGTGTTTGCATTGGGCATTGCATTGGCCGCCGTGTCAGGCGTGGTCATGGCGCCGATTTGGGGCATTCGACCGCACGTCGGGGTTGATGCGGTCGTGCCGGCCTTCCTGATCATCGTGCTCGGTGGCGTTGGCTCATTGTGGGGCGCGGTGCTCGCTGGCTTGCTGGTCGGCATGGTGGTGGGCATCACCGGGGCTTATGCCTCCGAGTGGTCGTTGGTGTCGATGTATGTGCTCTTCATCGCACTGGTGACCTTCCGTTCTCGCGGTCTCTTTGGTAAGAAAAGCATTCTCGACACATGAAGCAACTTCCTCTTCAAGACAAATTGGCGCTGGTCACTGGTGCGGGTGGCACGATGGGGCGGGCCGTGGTTCAAGCCTTGCTTGATGATGGCTGTCGTGTCGCGATGATCGATATCGTGGCTGCACCGCTTCAGGCACTTGAAGCGCAGCATGGCGAACGTGTGGCGGGCTTTGTCTGTGACATCGGTGATCCGGAGTTCGTGAAGGCCACTCATCGGCAAGTCACAGAGCGCTTTGGCACCATCGATGTTTTGGTCAATAACGCTGGCATCCTGTCCAACCACAAAGTCGAGGCGACTACGCTCGCCGAATGGCGCCAGGTGCTGGCGGCCAATCTGGATGGCGCATTGTTTTGGGCACAGGCTGTGGTGCCGGCCATGAAAGCTCAACGGTGGGGGCGCATCGTCAACACCAGTTCGCTCGCAGCCAAAACGGGCGGCTTGACGGCTGGCACGTCGTACTCGGTATCGAAGGGAGCCATGAGCGCGTTGACCTTCTCGCTAGCACGTGAGTTGGCCTCATTCGGTGTTACCTGCAATGCCGTCGCACCTGCTTATGTGCGCACGCCGATGGTCACTGAACAACTCAGCGATGACCAGCGGCGTGATTTGCTCAAGCAGATTCCGGTCGGCCGCTTCTGCGAACCTGAAGAGTTTGCTCACACGGTGAGTTTTCTGGCCTCGCCGCTGTCGGGGTTCATCACTGGTGAGATCCTTGATCTCAACGGCGGTTTGTTGATGGACTGATCGATGGACGCCGAACGTTCCAAGCCAAATGTTGCGCTTACTGCACTCTTTGATTTGCAGGGTCGGACTGCTTATGTGCCGGGAGGCTATGGCGGGATTGGTGAGGCCGTCGCGAAAGGGTTGGCTGTTGCAGGGGCACGCGTTGCCATATCGGGGCGCGACCCGCTAAAGGCAAAAGCGTTGGCTGAACGTTTGAGCGCTACCGGTCACCACGCCATCGGCTTGGCGATGGACGCGCATTCGATTTCTGACATTCGACGCTCGGTGAACGACGTCGTCGATGCGTTCGGTAGCTTGGACATTCTGGTCAACTGTGTCGGCATTCAACGCGAAGAGCGCTTGTTAGAAGTGACCGAAGAAGCGTTTGACGAAGTCGTGCAAGTCAATCTCAAGTCCGCGATGTTTCTGGCGCAAAGTGCCGCCGTGCATCAGATCGCCAGCCTTGAAGCTGGCCGTGCGCCGGGCCGCCAAGTTCATCTCCTGTCGGTTCGCGCGCAACTCGGCCTCAAAGACCGCGGGTATTCAGCTTATTGCTCGACTAAAGGTGCTGTTGCGATGTTGGTCCGTCAACACGCGGTCGAACTCGCTCGATACGGCATCACGGTCAATGGGGTGGCGCCGACTGTTGTGCGCACCGAAATGGCAAGGCATTGGCTCGACAACCCCGTTACGCGTGACCAGGTGCTGGAGCGCATTCCATTGGGCCGCGTCGCCGAGCCTGAAGACGTGGTAGCACCTGTGCTGTTCTTCTGCGGCCCAGGTGCCGCGTTTGTGACGGGTCAGACCTTGTACGTCGACGGCGGACTCACCGCGACCCAATGACGCTGGGCTGATCTCTGCGCTCTCGGCGCTAACCCTCTCAAGCTTGGTATGGCAACAAAGCGACCGTGGTGAGTAACGCCTATGCTTTGTACCCACATGATTTGCCCGCGATCGGATTTGTGCGATTGTCGAACGAAACAATGTGCACTTGCGTTCGATCCTTGAAGCCCATCTAATTGATTTCCTAGTATGCTGAGCCCTGATTTGAGTTATGGGGCTTAAATGTCGGTTTGATATCCGTTAATCGCCCATTGATGGATGGCTTCGAGATATTGGTTTCTGCTGGTAATCCCGATATCAATGTTGTCGGTATGCCTTATGGAATTGGATTTTCTCCATCGTAGAGTTACGCCGCTCGACTACGAGTTGAGTCAGTCGCATCTCGCGACTGATTTGTTCTAAAGGGAGCGGCGGTAGGTTGCAAAAACTAACGGCTCATTGACGTGAATGCTTGTAAGTGCCTTGCAACTTTCGTTCTGTAACTGCCCATATCCGAGCCCTTATCTGTTATTGGCAGCGCTCGTTAGACCTGTGAGTAAATCCCCACCACAAGGGCTGAATCGCGAGAGATTGCGGGCTTGACAGGGCAAGTCCCGATGCATATAAGAACGTATGTTCTAAGATTGAAGAAAATGAAATAAAAATTCAATTTTAGATCAGGCTTTTTTTAGTCGAATAACAGTTAACCGGGCTGCGTACGTTGGGGTGCGCTGAATATCCCTGACACAACCCATCGTGGAGACAACGATGCATATTCATCGCAACTTTGCTCGAGGGCTAACTAAAGCAATTGAGCTGTGCGCCTTGCTGATCACGCCATGTATTTCGCCTTGCGCCTGGGCAGCTGGCCCCGGCTTGCCAAACCTGACCTACAGCTCCTCCGAGGTGTTCAAACCGATCTCGACGATTCATAGCGCGGTTGGAACCGCAAAACGCGGCGAAGGCAATGTGCAGATGGTCGAAGGCTACCTGTTCGTGCCATTCGGCGTTGACTCCGGCGCGCCGGGCGGCGGGGTTTCTTTCTACGACATCTCCAATCCGCGCTCGCCTCAGAAGGTCTCGCAGGTCAATGTGAATTCGCTGCGCGAGCCGCATGGCATCGGCTTCAGTACCAGCTATGGTGGGCACTTCGCGACGATGCAGGCTGTGGACGGCATCCAGTTCTGGGACTTCTCGAACCCGCTGTCGCCGGTGATGATGAAGTCGTTGACCTTGCCTGGCATCGTCTCGTCCGACTATGCGCTCGGCGCTTGGTGGACGTTCTGGCAGGCACCGTATGTGTACGTCGGTGGTTCTGGCAATGGCTTGATCATTGTTGACGCCGCAGACCCTCGCAATCCGAAGTACGTCAAGACGATTCCAACCAGCGTCTGGGGCGGCTTCCGCGTCGGGCCGACATTTGCTGTGGGCAATCTGCTGGTCATGACCAGCATGGACCAAAGCGGCATCGTGACGATGGACATCAGCGATCCGCTGAATCCGAAGCTGCTGGGCGCGACTACCTCACTGGCAGGCCAATACAGCAGCATGGTCAACGGTGACCGCGTTATTACCGCCGGCACCGACAACCGTGTGCATGTGCACAACATCAGTGACCCTGCCAAGATCACGCAGCTCGTCCAGTCAAACGACATCGGTGATAAGGGCGGCTATTTGACAATTCAAGGCGGCTTTGCTCATGGTGGCTTCTCCTCCAAATACGCCAAAGTGGACCTGGTCACCGGGGCTATCGTTGGAACAGGTACCTCCGGCATCAGCGGCCGCGACGAAGACTTCGGCATTGTGCTGGGCAATCTGACCTTCATTGGCAGTGACCACCCCGTAGGAAGCGTGCTCGTACCTAACCAAGCAACGCCCTACACCACGCCTTTGTCAGTCACGATGGTGTCGCCGAAGAATGGCGCGACCGGTCAGTCACTGACCAGCCGGATTGGTATCACGCTCAGCGCAACCGCTGAGCTGAACACCGTCAACACCAACACCTTCATCGTCAGGCCAGTCGGTGGCCAAGCGCTGCCTGGCAAGTTCAGCGGGCAAACCGGCATCGTCAATTTCGCGCCTGATCGTCCGCTCACCCCCGGAACCAAATACGAGGTTGTCGTGACCTCCGGCGGCATGCGTGATCAGGTCGGTAATGCTCCGACGAGTACCTTCACATCCACCTTCACGACGGCGGGCACGGCCGTTGTCGACTGTGCCGTTGGCGCGCGTACCGCTGCCGTCGATGGTTCGACCTTGAACTTCAGTCCCAGTTCGGTGAGCGGAAGCAACCTTCAGTACTCTTGGAGTTTTGGTGACGGTGACACCACCGCGTTCTCATCGAATGCGTCGGCCAGCCACCGCTATGACGGCCCGGGTCACTACCCCGTCGTGTTGACGGTTAGGAGTGGCACGCAGACCGACACCTGCTCGGCCAACCAAACCATCTACACACAACCGACGGCAACGGCGCCACGTTCAAGCGCCACGATCGCATTCGATGCCAAGCGCAACAACGTCTGGGTCGTCAACTCTGATGCGAATTCGGTGACGGCGATCAATGCCAGCAGCAACACGGTTCGTTTTGAACAAGCCGTGGGCACCAACCCGCAGACCGTTGCTCAGGCACCGGATGGCCGCATCTGGGTTACCAACCACGACTCCGGGACGATCAGCATCCTCAACCCAGACAACGGCTCCTTGGCCCAAACCATCAACCTGCAGCCAGGTGCCAAACCGTATGGCGTGGTCTTCAGCCCGCTGAACACCGAGGCTTATGTCAGCCTGCAAGGCAGCGGCAATCTGTTGCGCTTGAATCCGAGCACCGGCGAAGTCAAGGGCACGCTGGCGGTTGGGCCGACGCCGCGAGGTATTGCTGTCACGGGCGATGGATCGAGAATATTCGTCACGCGCTTCATCTCGCCGGTGGATCGTGGCGAAGTGATCGAAGTGAACCCCAGCGCGTTTGTGGTAACGCGTCGCTTCTCACTGGCTACCGATCCAGGCCCCGATACCGAGGAAAGCGGCCGAGGCGTTCCGAACTATCTGAACTCCATTGCGATACAACCGGATGGCAAGCGGGCCTGGGTTCCTTCCAAAAAGGACAACACCTTGCGCGGCATCTTCCGTGACGGCAAGCCGCTGACATTCGAAAGCACGGTCAGAACGATCGTTTCCCAGATCGATCTGGGTTCGAACAGCGAAGTATTGGCGAATCGCATGGATCTGAACGACCGCGACATGGCCAATGCGGTCGTGTTCAGCCCGTTGGGCGATCTCGCCTTCGTCTCAACGCAAGGAACCAACCTGATTGAAGTGGTCGATGCCTACAGTCGTCGAATCAGCACCGGTGTTTTGAACATCGGCCGCTCGCCTCGGGGCATGGTCATCACGCCAGCTGGTCGCTTGTATGTTCAGAGTTTCATGTCGCGCAGCGTGTCAGTATTTGACATCAGTGGCATCCTCAATTCGACTACCAACAGCAGCAACAAATTGACTGAAATCTCATCGGTCGGTGGTGAGTTGCTGACGCCGAAGGTTTTGCTCGGTAAGCAAATCTTTTACAACGCCGATGACCGCCGCATGAACCGCGATGGTTACATCAGCTGCGCCAGCTGCCACCAAGATGGTGGCAGCGATGGACGGGTCATGGACTTCACTGATCGGGGCGAAGGCTTGCGCAAGACGATCGCGTTGAATGGCCGGCGTGGTACGGGCGAGGGGCGTGTTCACTGGACCGGTAACTTTGACGAAATCCAGGATTTCGAGCAAGACATCCGCAATGCCTTCAGCGGCACCGGGTTCATGACGGATGCTCAATACAACACCGGCACACGAAACCAGCCACTCGGGGACTTCAAGGCCGGTGTCAGTGCAGATCTCGATGCATTGGCCGCCTACGTCACTTCGCTTACAAAGGTGGGGGCGAGCCCGTTCCGTGGACCCAACGGCGCGCTGACGGCGGATGCCGTGGCGGGTCAAGCGATCTTCAACGGTACGGCTCAGTGCTCGACATGCCACTCAGGCACCGACTTCACCGACAGCGCAAAGGGTGTGCTGCACGACGTAGGCACGATCAAGGCTTCGTCGGGCAAGCGGCTCAACGGCCCGTTGACCGGTTTTGACACGCCAACGCTGCGCGGCGTGTGGGATGCCGCGCCTTATCTGCACGATGGTTCCGCCGCCACGCTGATGGATGTCATCACGACCGCGAACCCTTCCAATCGCCATGGCAGCACCAGTTCATTGACGCCGACACAGCGGCAGCAACTCGTCGCTTACCTCCAGCAGATCGATGAAAACGGGGCAGTTCCTGGCACAGTGACCGTCACCAATTTGTCGGTGAAAGACACGGCCAATGCCGCTGGATGGACGCTGCGTGGCGATCTGAGTGCAGGTGCCAAGCAATACGGTGACCGCACCTACAAGATCACTTCGTTGCCGAACGAGATGCTCGGTGGTGTTTGGGTGCAGACTGCGAACGCGTCCAAGAGCTTCACCGGCAATCCCACAGCGACGTTCAACATCAGCCAATCGGCGACGGTGTATGTGGCAGTAGATGATCGCATTGGTGGCCCGCTGCCATGGATGACAGGTTTCACCAGCCTGTCTCAGCAACTGGTCAATGACGAGTCTGCGCCGAAGAACTTCACGGTCTATCGGAAGACATTCCCTGCAGGCGCGGTCACCCTGGGCCCGCCGAACTCAGCGGGAAGCATGTATGTCGTCGTTGTGAAGTGACGACACCGACCGGCGCGCATCGTTTGATCCGCGCCGATCCAACAACAATCAGTTCTACAAGATGCGCTAACCCGAGCGGCATGCGCGTTGTCAAGAGACGGAGATTTCCAAATGACCCCTGTTTCCCCCGCCTTCAAGATGCGCGCGACGAGGCTTGCTGCGTTCGTTACTACCTTGCTTCTGGCGTCATGCGGCGGCGGTGAGAGCACAGATACTGAAGCGACGTCGGACAGCCTGCCTGTCGCCGAGCAAGCGCCTGCACAGCGACTGAGAGCGCTTGCGATCGCGGCACCCAACAAGGGCGTTTGGTCTCCTCTGATTCCGCTGTCCATGGTGACCCCCTCCGGCGCTGTTTTACCTAACGGCAAAGTGGTGCTGTGGGCGTCATCGGATCGATTTACCGATGGCGCACCCAGCGGCCGCACTTACACGACCCTCTTCGATCCGGCCACTCAAAAGGCCACCGAGACCTTGGTCACCAACACCGGGCACGATATGTTCTGCACCGGCACGACCAACTTGCCTGACGGGCGCATTCTGGTCAACGGTGGTAAAGACAGTGGAAAGACCACCATCTATGATCCCAACAACAACAGTTGGAGCACCGGTGCGCAGATGAAAATCACGCGAGGCTACAACGCCAACACCTTGGCTCAGGATGGGTCGGTGTTCACCTTCGGTGGTTCGTGGAGCGGTGGTCGTGGTGGCAAGCACGGTGAACGGTGGACGCCCGAGAACGGCTGGCAGCGTCTGAATGGCGTACCGGTCGATTCAGCGCTCGGCAACGATCCCGACTTCGACTTCCGTGCCGACAACCACATGTGGTTGTTCCCGTCGCCAAATGGTCAGATTCTGCATGCCGGCCCTGCGGCCAACATGAACTGGATCGATACCCAAGGCAACGGCAAGATTTCGCCAGCTGGCACGCGTGGCGACGACGGCTACAGCCAGAGCGGCAATGCCGTGATGTATGACATCGGCAAGATTTTGAAGGTCGGTGGTGCGCCTGCTTATGAAGGGCAGAACGCCAACAACCGCGCCTACGTGATCGATGTCAATGCCGGCGTCTCGGTGCGCAAGGTGACGCCGATGGCGTATTCACGCATCTTCGGCAATGGCGTGGCGCTGCCCAATGGACAAGTGCTGATTGTCGGGGGCCATACCTTCGGTAAGCCATGGGCTGACGACACCTCAGTCCTCGCACCGGAGTTGTGGGACCCGGCCACTGAAAAGTTCACCGCGTTGCCGGTTATCGGCGCACCGCGCAACTATCACAGCGTGGCGTTGTTGTTGCCGGATGCTCGCGTGCTGTCTGCGGGGGGCGGCCTGTGCGGTGGCTGTGCCACCAATCACCCCAATGCCCAGATCTACACGCCCCACTACCTGTTGAACGATGACGGCTCGCCGGCCACACGCCCGGTCATCAATACGGCGCCTGCGACGGCCACCCACGGCACCGACATCGCGGTCACGACCAACTCGGCCATCTCGTCGTTCGTGTTAATGCGTTTGGGCTCGACCACGCACACGGTCAACAACGATCAACGCCGCATTCCGCTGCAGTTCACGAGCAGCGGAACCAACGCGTATTCCTTGACGCTGCCTTCAAACCCCGGTGTGATCGTGCCGGGCTACTACATGCTCTTCGCAAACAACGCAGCCGGTGTGCCGTCGGTTTCGAAGATGATCCGGGTCAGTGGCACTGCGACACCAAAAATCACCAACCCCGGCTCGCAAAGCACGGGCAGCGGCGCGGGTGTCAATCTGGCAATTGCCGTGACCACCCCAAGCGGCACGCTGAATTACTCGGCCACAGGCTTGCCGCCTGGCCTGACGATCAACCCGACCACGGGCGCCATCTCTGGTGTTCCGAACACCATCGGCCAGTACGTCACCACGGTCACGGCGCGCAATGACGTTGCCGCTTCATCGACGATGTTCTCCTGGAGCGTTAGCCCACCCGTCGGCGCGACAGTGCAGTACGCGATGTTGGAAGCCATTTCTGAAACGGCCGGCAATCCATGGACATCGATGGCCGAGTTCAATCTGCTCGACCGCTCCGGCGCCACCATCTCTCGCAACGGCTGGACGGTGCAGGCCGACAGTCAAGAATCCAACACCGGTGCCAATTCAGCCGCCGCGGCGATCGATGGCAATAACACCACCTTCTGGCACACCCGCTATACCGGGGGCGACGCACCTTTGCCGCATCGATTCATTGTCAACCTTGGTACGCAACGCGGCATCGGCGGCTTCAAGTACTTGCCACGTCCCGCTGGCAGCACGAATGGAACGATCGCTGCCTATAACTTCTACATCAGCAATGACGGCAACAACTGGGCCTTGGTCAAGAGCGGTAATTTCAACGCCGTTGCCGATCGCAGCGCGGAAAAGACCGTCACCGTAGACCGCGCCCCCGCTGTTGCACCGATCGCCAACCGTAACAACGTGATCGGGCAGAGTGTGACTTTCAGCGTCAGCGCGGCCGATCCCGATGGCGACACGCTGACCTACTCCGCCAACGGCCTGCCCAACGGGCTTGGCATTAACACAGCCAGCGGTTCGATCACCGGCACCGCAACCACAGCAGGCAGCTTCAACGTCACCGTGCAGGTGAACGATGGACATGGTGGTACATCGTCAACGACCTTCAACTGGAACATTAGTGCAGCTCAGCTGACGATCAATCCTGTGACGGCGGCACCGTTGGTTTCGGGCGGCAATGCGGTGTTCAACGTAAGCTCAAGTGGAGGCAGTGGCATCCGCTACCGCTGGACCTTCGGCGATGGTTCGCCACAAACTGCCTACTCGGCATCGACGAGCATCAATCACAGCTACTCTGCACCGGGCCTGTATACGGTAACGGTCGAGGCGATCGATGCCAATAACCTGGTGACCACACGCACCTTCAGGCAGGCAATCTATGCGGCGCCGACGGCCAAACAACCCACGGCGTCGTCGACGGTGACGATTGAGCCGGGTTCGCCATCACGCGTCTGGCTGGTGAATCAGGACAACGACAGCGTTAGCGTCTTTGATGGTGGTAATCAAGCCAAGCGCGGCGAGGTTGCGGTGGGATCGAGGCCACGCAGCGTCGCACTGGCACCCGACGGCCGCCTCTGGGTCACCAACAAGGGCGATGCCAGCATCAGCATCATCAATGCGGGTTCGCTGACCGTGGTTCAAACCGTCGCGCTGCCAAAGGCCTCGTTGCCTTATGGCCTGGCCTTTGCGCCGGATGGCAGCGCAGCTTACGTCGCGCTGGAAGGGACCGGTGTTTTGCTCAAGCTGAATCCCTCAACGGGTGCTGTGGTGGGCAACGTGAGTGTCGGTGCGAACCCCCGCCATGTCTCAGTCTCTGCCGACAGCAGCCGCGTATTTGTTTCCCGTTTCGTGTCGCCGCCCCTGCCGGGCGAAGGCACCGCCGCCGTGCAGACGCAGGTGGGTGGCGTGAAGAAAGGTGGGGAGCTTGTTGTGGTCACACCATCGCTGGCCATTGAACGCACCATTGTTCTTCAGCACAGCGAAAAGCCCGACAGCTTGCTGCAAGGTCGAGGTATTCCGAACTATCTGGCGGCAGCAGTCTTGTCGCCGGACGGCAAGAGTGCCTGGGTGCCATCGAAGCAAGACAACGTGCTTCGCGGAATCCTGCGTGACGGTAACAACCTCGACTTCCAAAACACCGTTCGGGCGATCAGCTCGCGCATCGACCTGACCACGCTGACCGAAGACTATCCGGCACGGATCGACCACGACAACTCGGGTGTCTCCACTGGTGGAGCCTTCCATCCGACAGGTGCATATCTGTTCATTGCATTGGAAACAAGCCGCCAGGTTGCGGTGGTTGATCCGGTCAGCAAGACGGAGATCTATCGCTTTACGGTTGGCCGTGCACCGCAGTCGCTGGCGGTGTCTGCGGACGGCATGAAGCTCTACGTCAACAACTTCATGGATCGCAGCTTGGGTGTCTTTGACTTGACGCGTCTGGTCAACTTCGGCGAACTCAACGTGCCCCTGATCACCAATGCGGGTGCGGTGACGGCTGAGAAGTTGGCCGCGAATGTGCTGGTCGGCAAGCGACTGTTCTACGACGCAGCCGATACCCGCTTGGCCCGTGACGCTTACATGAGCTGCGCCTCTTGCCACAATGACGGTGGTCACGACGGCCGCACCTGGGACTTCACCGGCCTCAATGAAGGCTTGCGCAACACCGTCACGCTGCGTGGCCGCGCAGGCGCACAAGGTCGCAAGCACTGGTCAGGCAATTTTGATGAGATCCAGGACTTCGAAGGCCAGATCCGTACCTTCGCGTTGGGTACCGGTTTGTTGACCGATGCGCAGTTCAACACCGGCACTCGCTCGAACCCGCTGGGAGACGTGAAGGCTGGGTTGAGCGCAGACCTGGATGCGCTGACTGCTTACGTCAATTCGCTGCGAGTCACCGATGCCAGCCCGTACCGCAATGCCAGCGGTGGCCTGACAGCAGATGCGCAGGCCGGTCAGAAGCTGTTCCGCGGCGAAGGCCAATGCTTGAGCTGCCATGGTGGCACCGATGTCTCCGACAGCGCGGGGGGGGTGTTGCACAACGTCGGCACGATCAAGGCGTCTTCGGGCAAACGTCTGGGCGGCACATTGACCGGTATCGATACGCCGTCACTGAAAGGCGTTTGGGCGACAGGGCCTTATCTGCACGATGGCTCGGCCGACAGCTTGTTGAGCGTGCTGACGACGGCCAACGCAGGCGGTGCACATGCGCCAGTGACCGGTTTCAGTGCCGCACAACAAGCGCAGCTGGTGGCTTATCTACAGCAGATCGACGACACGGTCGATCCCGTGACGCTTGCGACGATCGGTAGCCTGTCGGTGAAAGACACGGCAAATGCGGCGGATTGGTCGGTGCAAGCCAACTTCCAAACCGGTGCTCAGCAATTCGGCGACCGAGCCTTCACCGTGACCGCTGTTCCACCTGCCCTGGTGGGTGGTGCGTGGTTGCGGCCTGCGAACGATTCGAAGAACTACACCGGCAACCCGTTGGTCACGTTCAATCTGAATCAGCCGGCCGACGTGTTCGTGACGCTTGATGATCGGTATGCCGCACCGCCGGCCTGGCTAACGGCGTGGTCGAATACTGGATTGAAGGTGACAACCAATGAAGGCGGGTCGGCCCGTATCTTCACGGTCTACACCAAGAGTTTCCCTGCAGGGGCGGTCAACATCGGGCCTTCAGGGCAGGCCGCATTGACCTTGTATAACGTGGTCGTCAAATAAGGGTCATGCGTTCGCTCACGGTGCTGTGGATGTCGCTTTTGGGTTCGGTGAGCAGTGGCGCCGAGCTGGATGCAGCC
>CAXTCD010000072.1:0-23359 GCA_964242145.1 uncultured Rhizobacter sp. | reverse complement strand
GCCAACGGCCACCGATTGCCGGCGCGCGCCGGGCACGCGCGAGGTGCCGGGGCGGGACCCGCAGGAGCGCCAGGGCGGGCGGCCGCGCAGGGGGGACGCCCTGCCTTTGTCTCTTCACCGGGAGCGCGAGGGCGCATCGGCCGCTGCCGACATCGCCGCCTCGCCATCGGCCCGATCCAGCGCCAAGGCCGGGGCGCTGGTCGAGGCGATGCCGGAGTCACTCGCTGCCGAGCCCGATGGCCGGGTGATGGCGCCGCCCTCGTTCTGGCCGCGCCAGCCGCAGCCCGCGCCCAGCCCACGGCCTGCCGATGAAACGGTGACGGCCGGTGTCATCAACGACAACGCAGACTTCGGCGAGTACCTGGCTTATCGCCAGCGCCATACCGATTTGGCCGTCAGGCCGCGTGACATCAGCGATCGTTATCTGCTGCAGGTGACCGATGCGCAGGGCAGGCCGGTGCATGACGCCGAAGTGGCGGTGCAGCGCGCAGGCGTTGCGCAGCCGGTGATGTGGGCTCGCACCGATACCGCCGGCCAGGTGTGGCTGCAGCCACGCGCCTTCTTGCCGACCGAGTTCAACGGCGAGCGCAGCTTGAGCGTGGCGGTGCGCCATGCGGGCCGGCAAAGCCGCGCGCTGTTGCAGCGCGGGCAGGCCGAGGCGGTGCAGGTTCGGCTGGGTGGCGAGACCGCCGTGGCGCGACCGCGCCTGGACCTCGTCTTCCTGGTCGATGCCACCGGCTCGATGGGCGATGAGATCGCCAAGCTCAAACAGTCGATGAAGGCGATGGCGCAGCAGATCGCGCAACTGCCGGGTCAGCCGGACATCTGCTACGGCCTGGTGGCTTATCGCGACCGGGGTGATGCCTTTCTGACACGCACCCATGATTTCACCAACGATTTGGCCGCCTTCCAGCAGGTGCTGGCGCATGTGCAGGCCGGTGGTGGCGGTGACACGCCGGAAGCGCTGAACGAGGCTTTGCACGAGGTGGTTCACGGGCTGAGCTGGCGCAGCCAGGCGGCGCGCATGGTGGTGCTGGTGGCCGACGCACCGCCGCATCTCGACTACAGGGGCTGCGGTGAGGCCGCGAATGGGCTGGTCTGGCCGATGCAGCAAGGCGCTTCGGGTGGCGCTTGCCCGCAGTACGACCGCGACATGCAGGCCGCGCTGGCCAAGGGCATCAAGCTGTTCGCGGTCGGTGCCAGCGGGCTCGACCCGGTGGGGGAATACATCTTCCGGCAGATGGCGCAATACACCGCCGGTCGCTTCGTGTTCCTGACCTACCGCGAGGCCAGCGACCCTCGCAGCGGGCCGGGGTCAAAGACCGTGCATGACGTGAAGCAGTATTCGGTGCAGACGCTGGATCAGCTGGTCGTGAAGCTGGTGGCCGATGAGTTGGCCGCGTTGAAGCGCAGTTGAATCGTTTGGCGGAACAACCGAAGAACCCAAGACCGCGGGCCCGCCCACGGTATTTCGGCGGGCGTAGCATTTCGCGATGAACACGCGAATCGACAAGCGATCCAGGGGGCCGCGCAGCGCGGCCCGGGCGGCCGGAATGGCGGTGTTATCGGCCGTCTTCGCGCTGGCCGGATGTGGCGGCGGCTTTTACCTGGCTTATGACAACAGAGATGACATCCGGGATGACGGCGGCGTCATCGGGTCGGGCGATGGCCGGCCGCCGCAGGTGGAGCTGGTGGTCGGTTCAAGTACGGCGCAGGTGGGGCAGAACGTGCGCTTGGCCGCAGCGGCGGTCGATGGCGATGGCATCGACGAGGTGATCTTTTATCGTTACGACGGCAATACAGCGGTGCGTTTAGGTAACGATCGTTCGGCGCCTTACGAGTTCGTGCTGCCGGTCCCCAATGACGGTCGGGCGTCGGTCAGCGTGTTTGCTCGTGCCTATGACGAGCGCGGCCAGTCGGCTGACAGCGCGATCGTCACCTTGGCGATCGTGCTTTAGCTCAGGCCTTGGCTGTCAGATGATCGTGCGCGCGAGGCCGACGACACCGATGGCACAAGCCACCAAAACGGCTAACAGCCAATTCGGTAAGAAGCCGTGCGGGGCAGGGACGGGACGATGACGTTGCTTGTCATTCATGTGAACTCCTGAAACCTAAAACTGACTGCCTTGGACAGTTGCCGCCAGCGATTGAAACTCGGGATGTGACGCAGCGCTAAGTAGCGAGCTTCATGCCAATGGATGCGCGGCGCAATGCGCGTTCTTCCTTAGCGCATCGGGTATCGTCGCCGCATGCTTCACTGCTTCGATCATCTTGTGACAACTGCTTATCTTCATCGGTTCTTCGCCGCGATGGCCGCTTGCGGTCTGTGTGCTTCCGTGTGGGCTCAGAGCCCGACCTTGGCCACCGAGCCGCCACCGAGCGATGCCGATGCGGTCGCGCCGGTCACACCCAAGCCTGGGTTCGCCTTGCCACTGTGGGAGGCAGGCGTTGCAGTCGTCGGTGTGCAGGGGCCGGATTACCCCGCCGCATCGACCTCCCGCTGGCGCGGCGCGGCGGCGCCGATCTTCATCTATCGCGGCGATCGGTTTCGCGTCGATGACGACGGTGTGCGCAGCCGTTTGTTGAAGCATGGCGAGTTCGAGTTCGATTTGTCGGGCGCAGCGGCATTCAATTCGCGCAACAGCGAAGCCCGCGATGGCATGCCGGCTCGCGACTACACCTTCGAGTTGGGGCCGCAAGCGCTTTACCGCGTGCCGCTGGGTGGCGGTCAACAGGTCAGTGCGCACCTGAAGCTGCGCCAGGTGTTCTCGACCAACTGGCGCAACATCCATGGTCGCGGCCAGGTGCTGGAGCCCGAATTGCGCTGGCGCATTCGCGGCTGGCCCGGCGCGCGCAGCCAGGTGCAATTGAGCTTGCAGGCCTCGTGGGCCAGCGAAGCCTTGCAGGATTACTTCTACCAAGTCGACCCGATCTACGCGCGGCCGAACCGCCCGGCGTACGACGCCCGCGGCGGCTTCTTCGGCAGCGCGGTGCGGGCTGGCTGGTCGCACCGCCTGAATCCGACGACGGCGGTCAGCTTCGGTGTGTCGGTCAACGACCATTCCGGCGCGGCCAACCGCAACAGCCCGCTGTTCCAGCGCCAGACCACCGCGAGCGTGGTGGCCGCAGTGGTGTGGGCGCCGCTGCGCAGCGCCGAGTTCGGTCAGCCTTGAGGCGGCGGCTTGAGTGGGGTCGGCGGTCGGCTTGAAGATCAGTACTCCATCATCAAGTGCAGTACATGGGAGCCGATCTTCTTTTCGACCTGCGGGATGTAAGCCACGCGCACCCGAACCCCTTCGTGCTCCCAGACCTTCAATGAAGGCACCAGCATCGGCTGCACCTTGTGCTGGTAGCCGGTGACGGCGCCGGTCGTGACATCCAGGGCCCCGAGTTTCCAGGTGTAGCCCGCATACACGCTGTTGCGTCGCAGCGAGTTGTGATAACCGCCGACCGTCCAACCGTCGTCGGTCTGGTAATAGAGACCGGGGTTCACGTTGTTGAACTTCTTGGCCGGAATGTGTTTGCTGACAAGGTGCACACCGATGGTGTCGGCCTGCGCCGGCACTGCGACGAACAGTGCAGTCAGCAGCAAAGCGTATCGGAGAAGGTGCATGGTGGAGCGATCAATAAGCAAGCGTTGACTTGCTTATCGAACCTTCACGCCGATGCTGAAGCCCGAAAAAAGGGGCAGCCCAGTGCAGATGTCACAACTGATGACAGGGCGGCCCGGCCATCGATCAATGGCTCGCCGTGTTCAGGCGGTCGTCAAAGCGCCTGGCGCAGCGTCAGGTTGATGCGGTAAGGACCCCAGAACGCATGCTCGCCCGGCTTCAACGGCGCCACGCCATGAAAGGCCAGGCGTGACGGGCCGCCCCAGACGACCACATCGCGGTGCTGCAACGCGATGCGCTGCGGCCGTTGTGTGCGGACCTTGCCGCCAAACAGAAACACCGCCGGCAGCCCGAGCGACACCGAGACGATCGGCGCCGACAGATCGCGCTCATTGCGATCCTGGTGCAGCGCCAGCTGCGTGCCGGGCGTGTAGCCATTGATCAGGCAGGCGTCGGGTTCGAAGGCAAACCCGGCCTGCGCCGCGGCCTCGCGGCCCAGCTCCGCAAAGGCCGACGGCAGCGCAGGCCAGGGCTGGCCGGTGCTCGGGTCGATCTCGTCATAGCGGTAGCCACGTCGGTCACTGACCCAGCCGACGCGCCCGCAATTCGTCATCGCCACCGACATGCGGTAGCCACCGCGCGTCACCATGTGCCGCCACGGCGCGGCGGCCAGCACCTGGCGGATCGCCTCGGCCAGCGCGGCTTCGTCACCGACAAAGCCGCGCAGCAGCACGGCGCCGTCGGCCAATGGTTGCACGTGGGGTTCGCCGAACAAAAGGCCTTGATCCATGCCGCTCATCAACGAGATGCCTCAGGCCGCATCATGGAAGATCACGCCCACGGTGTGGCGCTGGCCGGAGCGAACTTCGCTAACGCCATGGCGGAGCGTCAACCGATAAGGGCCGCGGCTGCCTTGAACCGGCCGCTGGTTCACCGCGAAGATCACCGCGTCACCCTGCTGCAGCGGCACGACCCTCGGGCGTGATTGCATGCGAGGCCGCTGCTCGGTCAACACGAATTCCCCACCGGTGAAATCGCGCTCTGGCTGCGACAGCAGCACCGCCAGCTGCAGTGGAAACACCTGATCGCCATACAAATCCTGGTGCAGGCAGTTGTAGTCACCCGGGCCATATTGCAGCAACAGTGGCGTCGGCCGTGTTTGGCCAGCGGCGTGGCATTGGATGAGAAAGTCAGCGTGCGTGGGCGGGTAGCGATCTGGCAAACCCATGGCCTCATTCCAGCGGTTCGCCACCTCGCGCAGCGGCGGGTAAAACGCTTGCCGGCATTGCGCAATCAGCGGTGGCAGCGGATGGCTGAAGTATTTGTATTCGCCACGGCCGAAGCCATGGCGCGCCATCACGACGCGGCTGCGAAAGCCTTCCTGATGCGAATAGCGCCCGGCGATCGATCGGCATTCGCCCGCTGCCAGCCAACCCGCCACGAGCGCAAAACCCTGGCGATCGAGTTCGTCATGGATCGCCGGCCAGTCGAGTGCTGCGACGCGCTCTTCAATCGACACGGCGCTTAGCTCGCAGGCGATGTTCGTGGCTTCGCTCATCTCGACCGTGCTCATGGCTTTTCCCGTTGCAGCAAGGCCTGCTTGCGTTCGATGCCCCAACGGTAGCCGGCCAGCGCACCATCCTGCCGCACCACGCGGTGGCAGGGAATGGCCACCGCCAGCGTGTTAGCACCACAAGCCTGCGCGACGGCGCGCACGGATTTCGGTGCACCAACGCGTTCGGCGATCTCGCTGTAAGTGGCCGTTTGGCCGGCGGGGATGTCGCGCAGTGCCTGCCACACGCGCTGCTGAAACGCCGTGCCGCGTACATCGAGCGGCAGGTCGGTGCCGGTGCCGGGCGCTTCGATGGCGCCGACGACTTGGGCCACCATCGCCTCGAAGCCCGCGTCGCCGCCCACCAGTTCGGCGCGGGCGAAGCGGTCTTGCAGCTCCTGCACCAAGGTCTGCGGATCGTCGCCGAGCGAGATCGCGCAAATGCCTTGGCGACTGGCGGCCACCAGAATCGCGCCCAAGCTGCATTGGCCGACCGCAAAACGGATTTCGACATCCGCCCCTTTGGCGCGGTATCGGCTTGGTGTCATGCCCAGCCGCTCGGTTGAAGTCGCGTAGAAGCGCCCGCTGGAATTGAAGCCGGCGTCGTAGATGGCCTCGGTCACCGTGGTGTCGAGGTGTGCGAGCCGATTCGTCAACTGCCGGGCGCGGTGCGCACTGGCATAGGCTTTTGGCGTGATGCCGGTGATCGACTTGAACAAGCGGTGAAAGTGGTACGGGCTGAGGCCGGCCGCATCGGCCAGCGCTTGCAGCGAAAGCGCCTCCGCGCTGTCTTCGATTTGCCGGCAGGCCCGCGCGACCGCCTCGGCCTGTTGTGCTGCCCGCCCCGGCCCATCGGGATCGCAGCGTTTGCAAGGGCGAAAGCCGGCGCGCAGCGCGTCAGCACCGCTCGCATGGAACTGAACGTTCTCCCGCTTGGCCGCGCGCGATGGGCATGACGGCCGGCAATAGACGCCGGTGGTGCGCACCGCGTAGACAAACTCGCCATCGGCCGTGGCGCTGCGTTGCTGCACGGCGGCCCAGCGGGCGGCATCGCGCTCGTCCGGCGGGTGGCTCACCGCGTTCACTGCCGGCCGATCCGTTGTCGCAGCAGCTGCGGGCTTCACGCCAGGCTGTGGCGGCTTGGCGGCAGGTGGGGCCGGTGATCGGTGTGACATCGTGATGGGCATCTGCGGACCTCATGATCAAAATTCAATCGGTCCATTCTTCCGATGCCAGGCCACGCCGTCACCCCGACTCTTGCTTTCAAATTCCGGGGCAGCATGGCTGGCCCACTCCGGCGCGAAGCCACGGTATGCCAAACCGCAGCCAGGCTCAGTCGCCCAGCACCCGCAAAATCTCGCGCCCATAGGCCTCGAGCTTCTTCGCGCCGACCCCGCTGATGCCGCCCAGGTCGTCGAGCGATTGCGGTTGCGCCCGCGCCATCTCGGCCAGCGTGGCATCGTGAAAGATCACATAAGCGGGCAGGCCGTGCTCGCGGGCCACCTCGGCGCGCCAGGCTTTCAGCGCAGCGAAGCGCGTCATGCCGTCGTCGTCCAACGCCACGGGTGGCGGCTTGTCTTTGCCGCGCGAGACCTTGCCGGTGGCCGACGAGCCGCGGCCGCGTTTGGGTGTGTCGCTGGTCTGGCGCAGCAGCAGCCGGATTTCGCCGCGCAAAACGTCACGTGCGGTGGGCGTTAGTTCCAGCGTGTTGTATTCGCCTTCGGTGCGCACATGGCCGAGCGCGATCAGCTGGCGCAGCACCGCGCGCCATTGGGCCTCGCTGACATCGGCGCCGATGCCGAAGGTCGACAGGCCCTGGTGCCGGTGCTGTGCGACCTTGTCGGTCGCCTTGCCCCGCAACACGTCGATCAGGTGGCCGGCGCCGAAGCGCTGCCCGCCGTTCTGGTGAAAGCGGTAGATGCAGCTCAGCGCCTTGCGCGCCGCTTCGGTCGCGTCCCAGGTGGCGGGCGGGTTCAGGCAGTTGTCGCAGGCGTTCTGGTAGTCGGCACAAGGCCGGCTTTCCTCGCCGAAATAACTGAGCAGGCGCACGCGGCGACAGTCATGCGATTCGGCCAGCGCCAGCAGTGCTTCGAGCTTGCCGACCTGGCCGCGCTTGAACTCTTCGCCGGCCGGGCTTTCGTCGATCATGCGGCGCTGGTTGACGACATCGGCCAGGCCGTAAGCCATCCACGCATCGGCAGGCAGGCCGTCGCGGCCCGCGCGGCCCGTCTCCTGGTAATAGCCTTCGATGTTCTTCGGCAAGTCGAGGTGGGCAACAAAGCGCACATCGGGCTTATCGATGCCCATGCCGAAGGCCACGGTCGCGACCATCACCAGGCCTTCGTCGCGCAAGAACTTGTCTTGGTGGCGCCGCCGGATGTCGGCGTCCATGCCGGCGTGATAAGGCAAGGCCGGCACGCCCTGGGTCTTCAGCCATTCGGCCGTCTCTTCGACCTTCTTGCGCGACTGGCAATACACGACGCCGGCATCGCCCTCGTGTTCATCGGCGATGAAGCGCAGCAGCTGGGCGCGGGCGTTGTCTTTCTCGACGATGCTGTAGCGGATGTTCGGGCGATCGAAGCTGCTGATGAACACGCGCGCATCGGCCAGCGCCAGGCGCTCGATGATGTCGGCGCGCGTCAGGTCGTCGGCGGTGGCGGTCAGCGCGATGCGCGGCACGTTCGGGAAGCGCTCGTGCAGCACGTTCAGTGACAGATAGTCTTCGCGGAAGTCGTGGCCCCACTGGCTGACGCAATGCGCCTCATCGATCGCAAACAGGCTCAGCAGGCCGCGCTCGTTCAGCGAATCGAGCTGCGCCAGAAAGCGCGGCGTCGTGATGCGCTCCGGTGCGGCATACAGCATCACCAAGCGGCCGCTCATCATCTCGCGCTCGATCTTCTGCGTCTCGTCGAGCGTCAAGGTCGAGTTGAGGAAGGAGGCATGCACGCCGGCTTCTTCGAGTGCGCCGACCTGATCGTGCATCAGCGCGATCAGCGGGCTCACGACCACCGCCACGCCCTGGCCCGCGCGGTGCCGCGCAATCGCCGGTACCTGGTAGCACAGGCTCTTGCCGCCGCCGGTGGGCATCAGCACCAGCGCATCGCCGCCCTCGTTGACGTGGTCGATGATGGCTTGCTGCGCGCCGCGGAAGGCGGGGTATCCGAAGACTTGCTGAAGAATCGTCAGCGGATGGGTGGCGGTGTCAGGGGTCACAGGGGCGATCGAGAAGCGTCAAAAGCGCAGAACGCCGATGGTACGGGAGCGCCCGAAGCAGGGCGCTTCGGGGGTCATCGCGCGGCCGGTCAGGGCGCTGACCGGGGCTTGGTTTACGCTGGCGAACTCATTCCAGGGAGATGCCATGAGCGATCGAGCCGAGGCCTTGCGCCAGCAACTGATCCGCAACTTCAATGCGCCGCCGAACCTGCAACGCGAGCAGCGAGAGCCGCTGTACGACTCGATGTCGGCCCGGCTGGTCGAAGGCACGGTGGCGATGAAGCTGGGGGCCTGCATCGACTCGGTGGCGCCGGGCAAGCGCAGCTGCCCTTATCACTTCCACCATGCGCAGGAGGAGATGTTCATCGTCATCGAAGGCGAAGGCAGCTTGCGCGTGGCCGGCGAGATGCTGCCGATCCGCGCCGGCGATGTGATGTTCATCCCGCCTGGGCCGCAGTACCCGCACCAGATTCTCAACACCTCCGATGCGCCGCTGAAATACCTGTCGATCAGCACCCGCGAAACGCCGGAGATTTGCGAGTACCCCGACTCCGGCAAGTACCTGGCCTCGGCCGACCGCGGCACGCCCGGCGATCACTTCCGCGCGATGCACCGCGCGGAAGACAACCTGGACTATTGGGACGGCGAAGCCTGATCGCCGCAGGCTGGATCAACCCTTGCGCAGCTGCGCATCGGTCCTCTCGCGGTGCACGCGGCGGCTTTGAACGTTTTCGGCGCGTTGCACCCGCTGTTGTTCCACCGTGCCGACATGCCCGTCGCGCCCGGCCACCGCTTCACGGCGATCGACCCGCGCCTGCCCACGCTCCAGGCGCGCCGCTTCATGGTTCGTCAGCGAACCATCGTGCAGGCCGTTGGCGATGCGCTGCTCTTGATTGACGTTGCGCTGCACATCGGCCTGCATGCGTTGCGATGATGCCGATTGCGGGTTGCCGTTCACGCGATTGGTCTTGGCAGCGTGGATGTCGCGGCTGACCTGGTTCTGCGCACGGGCCAGGCGTGCCTGCTCGGCGGGCGTGACCTTGCCGTCGCGCAGCGCTCGCGCCTGCAGGTGATCGACGCGGCTTTCTTCCCGCTCCAGGCCGGCGGCCTCGCGGGTGGTCAGCGCGCCGCTCTTCAAGCCTTGCTCGATGCGCTGCTGTTGCTGCACATCACGCTGTACCGTCGCAGCAGAAGCTTGCGCAAAGGCGCCGGCGCTGGCGGCCAGCAGAATCGTCGAGATCATGAGTTGGCGTTTCATCGAATGCTCCAGGATGTTTGTCGAAGGAGAGTGGCGCGACCCTGAGTTGACAACGATGCGGCTGCATCTGCCGTTGACCGCGTTGCCACCCCATCAAAGTGAAGATAGGTTGCTGGACTCGGCAGGGCGCTCGCTAACATTCGGAACGCGCGCCGCGCCGCGCCACCGGCCTGAGGCCTGACTTTGAAAGCCGCCATGTCTGACTACACCACCACTGTGCAATGGCAACGCGAGGGCCAGCCCTTTCTCGACCGTCGCTACAGCCGGCGCCATCAGATCGAATTCGATGGTGGGCATCGCATGCCGGGCTCGTCATCGCCGCAGGTCGTGCGCGTGCCGATGTCCGATGCGTCAGCGGTCGATCCCGAAGAGGCCTTTGTTGCTTCGTTGTCGGCCTGCCATCTGCTGTGGTTTCTCGATGTCGCCTGCCGTGCGGGCTGGGTCGTCGATGACTACCGCGACGAAGCGCTCGGCGTGATGGCCCGCAATGCCGAAGGGCAGTTGGCGATGACCCAGGTGAGCTTGCGCCCGTTGGTGCGCTTTGCCGGCGAGCGCCAGCCGGACCGCGCCGAGCAATTGCGTTTGCACCATGAAGCCCATGCCGAATGCTTTATTGCGAACTCGGTCAAATCGGCGCTGTACATCGAGCCGCGATGGCCGGAAGACGACGGGACGAAGGGGCTCGGTTGAATTTGCGCGCTTGAACCCGAGCCGCTTTGAACCGATCTGAACCGGAGCGTGGTGCCGGTACTGAATCACAAAGCACAGGTTGATTCAGCGAAAAGGTCGATTCAGCCGATGCCGCTGGCGTCCGCCCAGAGTTCGGCCATCACCTCGGCAAAGCGGCTGGCAATCGCCGCTTCCTCGCGATGCCGCCCTTGGTGGATGACCCGCTGGCCAGCAACGTAGACCTGCTGGATCGCCGCTGTATCGGTCGAGAACACGAAGGCGTCCAGCAGGTGCGTGGCCGGCACGCCGGCCAGCCCGGCGGCTTGCGCATCGAGCACCAGCAAGTCGGCGCGCGCGCCAGGCACCAATCCCCAGCGGGTCTGACCGGCTGCTTGAGCGCCGCCTGCGAGCACGGCTTCCCATAAGCGCGCGGCGGTGGCGGGCTGGCCTGCCGTGGGCGCGGCCCCCACATTGCGCTGGCGACGCAGCAGCCGTTGGCCGTATTCCAGCCAGCGCAGTTCTTCGGCCCAGCGTCGCGAGACCTGGCTGTCGGAGCCGATGCCCAGCGGCACGCCGCCGCTCAACCATCGCGCCAGGTCGGGGATGCCATCGCCGAGGTTGGCTTCCGTGCTGGGGCAGATCACGATGCCGGCCCCACTCTTCGCGACCGCATCGATCTCGCTGGGCAGCGCGTGGGTCGCGTGAATCAATTGCCAGCGCCGGTCGAGCGGCCGTTCGCGGCACAGCCATTCGATCGGCCGTGCACCGGTGGCTTGCAGGCAATCGTCGACTTCCTGCGTTTGCTCGGCTATATGGATGTGGATCGGCAGATCGTCATCGCCCACCGAGTGCAGCAGCGTGGCCATCGCTTGCGGTGAAGCGGCGCGCAGCGAATGGATCGCCACGCCGGCGTTCACGCGCGGCCGCTGTACGGCGTTGATGCGGCGCTGCAATTCCCTCACCGAGGTGGCGCTGGTGGCGAAGCGGCGCTGATCTTCGCGCAGCGATGGCATGGCAAAACCAGCGCGTTCATAGAGCACCGGCAACACCGTCAGGCCGATGCCGCTTTCGCCGGCCGCATCGGCCAAGGCCCAGCTGAGCATCGCGGGGTCGGCGTAAGGCGTGCCCTGCTCGTCATGCTGCAGGTAGTGGAACTCGCAGACCTGGGTGTAGCCACCGCGCAGCAACTCGACATCGAGCTGCGCCGCGACTGCCCTCAACTGCGCCGGCGTGATGCGCAGCGCAACGCGGTACATGCGATCGCGCCACGACCAGAAGTCATCGGCCTCACTGTCGCGCCGCTCGGCCAAGCCAGCGAATGCGCGCTGGAAGGCATGGCTGTGGGCGTTGACCAGCCCCGGCAGCACCGGCCCGGCCAATACCGTGCTGCCCGGTGGAGGTGTCGCCACGTCGGCTGCAATCTCGGACCAGCGGCCTTGTGCATCGCTGCGCAGCAGCACGCGCAGTTGCCAGCGCCCGCCGATCCAGGCGCGGGGCGCCCACAGAAGCTGGCTCGATGGCTGACGCGATGAATGAGCGTCAGGCATCGGGCGTCCAGTCCAGCAGGGTCTGGATCAGGCTGCGCAAGACCGGCCGCACTTCGGCCGCGCGCTCGGCGTCGATGCCATCGATGCCATACGGCGGCGCTTCATTCATGTAGCAGCGCCACACCATCTCCAGCTGCACCGCATGCACGCCGTGCGCCGGCCGGCCGTATTCGCGGGTGATGTAGCCGCCTTTGAAGCGGCCATCGATCACCTGGCTGAAGCGGCTTTGCGCCTGCAGTCGAGCTGCCAGTGCCTCGCGCAGCGAAGGCGCGCAACTGGCGCCGCTCACCGTGCCCAGGTTCAGGTCGGGCAGCAGGCCGTCGAACAGCCAGGGCAATTGCGACTTGATGCTGTGCCCGTCGAACAGCACAGCGTGGCCGTGGGCCGCCTTCAAGCGCGCCAGCTCGGCCTGCAGCGCATCGTGATAAGGCTGCCAATAGGTAGCGCGCCGCCGTTCGACTTCGGCGTCATCGGGCGCTTGCCCCGTTTGATAAAGCGGATCGCCGGTGAAAAAGCGCGTCGGGCACAGCTCGGTGTTGTTCGCGCCGGGGTACATCGGCGCGTTGTGCGGCGGCCGGTTCAGGTCGATCAGGTAACGCGAAAAGCGCGGCACCAGCAGGCTGGCGCCCATCTCGCGCACGAAGCCATACAGCGTGTCGAGACACCAGTCGGTGTCTTCCGCGGCCCGTGCGCGTTCGACATAACGCGGCTTCTGATCGTCGGGAATCTGCGTGCCCACATGCGGCAGGCTGACCAGCAGCGGCGTGCGGCCGGGGTACAGGCTGAAGGTCGGCTCAATCATCCATGCGCTCCTTGCCCGCGGCGATCACGCGGCGACACGGGTTGTGCCCGAACCAGTAAGCCAGCTCGTTCGGGTGGTCGATGTGCCAGACGGCGAAGTCGGCGCGCTGCCCGGCGGCCAGTCGGCCGCGATCGGTCAGACCCAGTGCTTGGGCACCGTTGACGGTGACGCCGCGCAAGGCTTCTTCCGGCGTCAGGCGAAACAGCGTGCAGGCCATGTTGATCATCAACAGCAGCGACAAGGCCGGCGAGCTGCCGGGGTTGTGGTCGGTGGCAACGGCAATCAGCACGCCCTGTTCGCGCAGCGCGGCGATCGGTGGCAGCCGCGTTTCACGCAGAAAGTAATAGGCGCCGGGCAGCAGTACCGCGACCGTGCCGGCCTGGCGCATCGCTGCGATGCCGCTGTCGCTCAGGTGTTCCAGGTGATCACAAGACAGCGCGCCGAATTCGGCCGCCAGCGCCGCGCCCCCCTGATCGCTCAACTGCTCGGCATGCAGCTTGACGGGTAGCCCGAGCGCACGCGCCGCTTCGAACACCCGCCGCGTTTGCGCCGGGCTGAAGCCGATGCTTTCGCAGAAGGCATCGACGGCATCGACCAGCCCCTCGCGCTGCAACTCGGGCAGCCAGCGGCAGACGGCGTCGATGTAGGCATCGGCCTGGCCATCGAACTCGGGCGGCAGCGCATGCGCGCCCAGGTAGGTGGCGCGTACGCTGACGGTTAGCTCGCGGCCAAGGCGGCGTGCGATCGCGAGGCAGCGGCGCTCGTCATGCAGCGACAAGCCGTAGCCCGATTTGATCTCCAGTGTGGTGACGCCTTCACGCATCAGCGCCTGGGCCCGGCCGCGCGCCGCGGTGAACAGCGAATCGTCGCTGCCCTGGCGCGTGGCCGCGACCGTCGAGCGGATGCCGCCGCCGGCGCGGGCGATCTCTTCGTAGCTTGCGCCTTGCAGCCGCAGCTCGAACTCGCGGGCGCGCTGGCCGCCATAGACGAGGTGCGTGTGGCAATCGACCAGGCCCGGCGTGACCAGCGCGCCGCCCAGCCGATATTCGGCGCTGACATGGCTTGTCAGCGAGGCCGGCAGATCGGCTTCGGTGCCGACCCAGGCCAGCCGCTCGCCGTCGACCAGCAGCGCGCCGTGTTCGATCCAGCCCCAGGGCGTCGGGCCATCGAGGGTGGCAATGCGCGCATCGCGCCACAGGCTCAACCCGCTCATCACTCGCTGCCTTTCGGTGAGAAGCCCAGCCACCAGGCGCGGGCCGGCTCGGCGTCGGATTCAAAGACCCAGGGGACTTCGCCTTCCTGGTCGACCCACAGCAGGCTTTGCGCTGGCATCGCCACTTCCTGGCCATCGCCGATCCAGCGGCCCGGCACCGAGGTAAAGAGGCCGCGCATCGCAAACGATGCGCTCCAGCCCACGCCGACTTCCACGGACTGCATGGCACCGCGATGGCAAGCGCCATCGGCATCGAGCTCGGTGCGCACCATCAGGTTCAGGTCGAACGAGGAGCCGCCGAGCAATCGGCAATCGGGTGCGCTGGCACCATCGAAGCGCAGCGGTTCGTCGCCGGGCTGCAGCGTGGTCGGCCAGGGGTCGAACTCAAGCGTGACGCCATCGCCTTCGATCAATGCGAGCCAGCGCTCGATGCCGGTGAAGACCGAGAACGGCCCGTTGAACATGATGTTGGCCACGCTCACGCGCACCAGCCAATCGTTGCCGTCGGGCCAGCGGAAGATCTCGCGGGTCTGGCCGCCGCCGTTGCGCCACGGCTGAGTCTCGATGTCGGCCAGGCGGGTCAGTTGAAGTGTCATGGCGAGTATTGGCCGTCGATCTGATACTGCGCACCAGGGTGCACCAACCGTGCCAGGGTGATGGGTACGCCACGGCTGACCGTGCGGCGCACGAGGATCAGGCAGGGCTCGTCGCGGCGGATGCGCAGCAGCCGGGCTTCCAGCTCGCTGGGCCGGCTGGCTTCGATGCTGAACTGTGCTTCCCACAGCGGCGCGACCTGCAGCAGGTAATGCGTCGGCGTGGTCTGGGTGAAGTCGATCTGCAGGTAATCGGGTGCGCAAGCCGGGTTCACATAGCGGTCTTCGCATTGCAGCGGAAGGCCATTTTCGAAATGAACAATCAGCGTGTGAAAGACCGGCGCGTGGGTCGGCAAGCCCAGCCGTTGCGCGAGTTCGGCCGGCGCGCGCTCCTTGCGCGCCAGGTGCACTTCGGCATGGTGCTTATGGCCGCGTTGCGTGATCTCGTCTTGCAGATCGCGGATGGTCAGCGTGGACGACACCTTCGACAGGTGCGCCGCAAACGTGCCCACGCCTTGCACGCGCGTCACCATGCCTTCGGCCTGCAGTTCGCGCAGCGCGCGCGTCACCGTCATGCGGCTGACGCCGAACTGCGTGACCAGTTCGGCTTCTGAGGGCATCAGCGTGCCGGGTGGCCAACTGCCGCGCCCGAGTTCATCCTTCAGGAATTTCTTGACGCGTGCATACGGTGCCACCGGGGTCGCACTCATGGGGTCGGCGTTCGGGAAAACATGACAGGCATGATAGTTGCCTAGACTTGTCTATACAAGTAAAGTCTGACCTCATCGTTACTTGCACTCTACTTCACCGAACGAGGTTGCCATGTCTGAAGAGAATTCGATTCCTGAGGTGGCATCAGTGGGTGATGTGATGCGTGGGTTGGCTAATGACGTGAGGCGTGAAATTGCGCGAGATGAACTCCGCCACGCCCCGCGTGTGGTGCGCGCCCCGCGGGGCAGCGCGCTCAGCTGCAAGAACTGGTTGATCGAAGCGGCCTACCGCATGATCCAGAACAACCTCGACCCCGAGGTGGCGGAGAACCCGCAGGCGCTGGTGGTCTATGGCGGCATCGGCAAGGCGGCGCGCAACTGGGAATGCTTCGATGCGATTCTGGCAAGCCTGAAGTCGCTCGGCGAAGACGAAACCTTGCTCATTCAATCGGGAAAACCGGTCGGCGTGTTTCGCACCCATGCCGATGCGCCGAGGGTGCTGATCGCCAATTCCAACCTGGTGCCGAAGTGGGCGACCTGGGCGCATTTCCATGAGCTTGATCGCAAGGGCTTGATGATGTACGG
Organism: uncultured Rhizobacter sp.; assembly: GCA_964242145.1. GTDB lineage: Bacteria > Pseudomonadota > Gammaproteobacteria > Burkholderiales > Burkholderiaceae_C > Rhizobacter. Next base: position 7,606 of record CAXTCD010000072.1, on the reverse strand, counting down.
CCAGATGACGGCCGGCTCGTGGATCTACATCGGCAGCCAGGGCATCGTGCAGGGCACCTATGAAACATTTGTCGAAGCTGGCCGCCAGCACTACGCCGAAGGCAGCCCGGGCGCAAACCCGTGGGCTGGCCGCTGGATCTTGACCGCGGGCCTCGGCGGCATGGGCGGTGCCCAGCCGCTGGCGGCCAGCTTTGCCGGCGCCTCATCACTCACCATCGAATGCCAGCAGTCGCGCATCGACTTCCGCCTGAAGACGCGTTATCTCGACGAGCAGGCGAAAGACGTTGACGATGCACTCGCTCGTTTGTCGAGTTATGCAAAAGAGAAGAAGGCGGTGTCGATCGGCCTGCACGGCAATGCGGCCGAGCTGCTGCCCGAGCTGGTGCGCCGCGCGAAGGCCGGTGGCCTGCGGCCCGATCTGGTGACGGATCAAACCTCGGCCCACGATCTGGTGAATGGCTATCTGCCTGCCGGCTGGTCACTCGAAGATTGGCGCGATGCGCAGGGTGATGTCACTCACCATGCCCTGCTGCGCGATGCTGCAGCGAAGAGTTGCGCGGTGCACGTGCAGGCGATGCTCGACTTTCAGGCGATGGGCGTGCCGACCGTCGACTACGGCAACAACATCCGCCAGGTCGCCCTCGATGAAGGTGTGGCCCGGGCCTTCGATTTCCCAGGCTTCGTGCCGGCTTACATCCGCCCGCTGTTCTGCCGCGGCAAAGGGCCGTTTCGCTGGGTGGCCTTGTCGGGTGACCCCGAAGACATCCGCAAGACCGACGCGAAGATGAAAACGCTGTTTCCGCAAGACCTGGAGTTGCACCGTTGGCTCGACATGGCCGGCGAGCGCATTGCGTTCCAGGGCCTGCCGGCGCGCATCTGCTGGATCGGTCTGGGCGAGCGCCATCGGGCGGGCCTGGCCTTCAACGAAATGGTGAGGTCGGGTGAACTGAAGGCCCCGATCGTGATCGGCCGTGATCACCTCGACAGCGGCTCGGTCGCGTCACCGAACCGCGAGACCGAAGCGATGCGCGACGGCTCGGACGCGGTGTCGGATTGGCCGATGCTCAATGCCTTGCTCAACACCGCCGGTGGCGCGACCTGGGTGTCACTGCATCACGGTGGCGGCGTCGGAATGGGCTATTCGCAGCATGCCGGGGTGGTGATTGTTTGTGATGGCAGCGAGGCCGCCGATCGCCGCTTGGAGCGGGTGCTTTGGAATGACCCGGCCACGGGGGTGATGCGGCACGCTGATGCCGGGTATGAGGATGCGGTTCGGTGCGCGCGGGAGCAGGGGTTGGAGTTGCCGATGGTGAGGGGGTGATAGGTTTGTCGTCTGACTGGAGACTTCTCACTGCGTGAGACGGAACCAGTTTTCGGCCCGGCGGTCGAGGCACTTTCTTTTGGTTCGCCACGGAACAAGAAAAGGACTGCTTGCACGTGGGAATTGTCAAAGCGGTTATGTCATCCGCGATGCCCAAGGTACCGTTATACAGCGTGGACAAACCGACGAGCTGGGATGGACAGAGCGGATTTCACGATGAAAAAGAAGGATTTGGTGATGTATCTCGGCGAAGGCAAATGGAGAGTTTTCATCGACCTTGCCAGTACCATCACGCCTACGGATGGCGAGCCTGCAGAGAAGTCATAGACATGAACATCAAAAAAGATTTGCTTTCGCCATTTTCGGAAGACACCGGACTCAATCAGCATCCTGATCCTGATCCTGAGGTGTTGGCCGAACTGGAAAATACGAAGTTTCCCGCGCGGTTATCTGAAGGGCTCGCTTCGGACGATTCTGATTCGAAAGTGTTGACGCCTGAGCTGCCTTATAAGGTCGAGTTGAGATTGAAGTTCATCGACTTTGCTGGTGTGCCGATTCAGGGTCTGAAAACAATGATTGTGCTGGACGAAAAAACGATCCATGCCAAGACGAACGCAAAAGGTGAAGTCCCGACCATTTCAGATTTACTGCCAAGCGGGCTTTTGGCCGTCTGGATCAAGAAAGATGATGGCAATTTCTCGCTGAAATATGAGGGACAAGTTTCTGCACAGAGCATGACGATGTGTCTTGTCAGCCCCTATGTGCGAATCCCCATCATGACGGAAGAACACCACGGTTTGGTTGCTAAGGCAGAAAAGAAGCCAGCAATCGACCCCACCGCGAAAGACCGACCCATTATTGCGCCTGTGAATCCAGGCACTCGACCCACGCCTCAGCAATTGGAAGTGCTCGCCAAGCGCAATACCTCCGGCCTCCCGGTTTCTGTCGCGAGTGCAGCCCACACAGATGCGACCGGGAGAACTCAAATGCCAACGGCATGCCTCTGGAGCCAGGGTGATTTTAGGATAGGTTGCAAACAGACCACACCGTCCAATGAACAGGCGAGAGAGGTGGCGAAAAATACATCTGGGGTGGTATCGGCAGAAACAAAGTCGGCTGATTCCAAAGTTGGGAAGAGAGCGGGGGTCAGCTCTCCCGACACTCAAAATCCCAAGCCAACCCATTTGCCGCCCTTGGACGAAGCCTCGCGCAAAAAACTGGCCGATTTGATGAAGCTCATGGCGGAGCAATCAAAGTGGAACTTCGATGAAATCAAGGGCATGGGTTCGCACGGTATTTTGGCTGCCATCAACGGAAATAATTTCACTTACCCATCCGAAAAACCAGAAGGCATGTCCAAGAAGGTTTGTTATATGTCGGTGAAGATCGGGTTGATGCGATCAGCATTTGTGTCGAGCATTGATGGCGATGAGCGGCCTTATTTGGCGGGCGCGTGGTTGGGACGGCAAGGATTCTCGAACGTGACGGAAGAGTTGCCTGACGCACGCTGGGCCGCACCAGGGGATGTCATTCTTTATAAATACCCGAAAGCCAAATCAGAGGAAAATGCCAGGAAGGCTGAGGCGAAATATAAGAAAGAAGTTGAAAAATACGATGTAGAAAAGCAGCATCTAGAAGAAGCAAGAAAAGCTTGGGAAAAAAGAAAAGAAGAATGGCAGACGGTGAACCCGAAGAAGAAATTTCAGGAAGCCGATCCGATGGGGAAGTTGAGAGTCGCCCCCAAGTTGAAAGACGTTAATTATGGACACATCGATGTTCGTACCTATGACGGATATGTGAGTGATTTTAAAACAAAGAGGCTTCCCGATAGTTCTGGTTTCGAAGTTGGTGGTATTTATAGGAAAATTTCTGACCCCATTCCTGACATCCGGTTAAGAGCCTTTTTGAAGGTTTTGCGAGAATGGGAGTGCCATGAACTTTCCAATGATGCTGAACGATATTTCAAGCTTGGGTTGAATTTAAAAGTAAACGGTAGCACATTTTTCTCAAATGTGGCCGATCATCCGTTTAAAGGGACTATTTATGAGTCACGTCAGTTTAATCCAGCGGGAGCTTATCAGATAATATTAAGTACATATAATGGTTTGACTGATCCTGATAAAGGGAAAGGTCTTACTAAAGGATTTTCTCCAAGACATCAAGATAGATTGGCCGTGGCTCTTATTGAGGATCAACCAGGGAGTATTTTGGGATTAATACGAGAAGGGAAGATAGAAGAAGCTTGTGTACTTTTAAAGGGCACTTGGAGTAGCCTGCCAGGCAATCCACATGACTCTAGAAAGGAGCGTAGAGGGAATTCTATATATTTGTATACGATGCAGGATGTGCTCGCTGCTCATGAGAAATTCATGAAAGAATTGGCATGATTGATCTAAAGTTAATGGTTAGAGCGTTGGTTGTAGTGGTGCTATTTTTGCCATTATCCATTTACGCGTCGCCTAGTGCGTTGTGTAAAAAAATTTCCAAGGAAAAGGGGGCGGCTGCATATTTGGTTGACAGAGAGTTGAATTTGTCAAAAGGCCCGATAAATTTCGGAGAGTTTAAATATTCATTTGATCCAAGCCGAGATTCTTTTGAAATAGCTACGGAGTACATATTGGTGATCACTCCGGCAAAAGTGAGGCCGAGCGAAGGCTTGCAAAATAACTATTTGGTTTTTAAGCGACAGAAGAGTCCATGCCCAAATACGACAGCCTATGATGTATCAGTTCTTCGTCGTGAAGCAACATCAGATGATCCCCTCGATGCATATAACTTGCCTGCGGATATTCAAATTCCTATTAATCTAGACTCTATTCCAGACGCATCTGGTCCGGCAGGATGGGCCATTATTGGCTATAGGTTTGATGCGCGCGTAGTTGGTAAGATGATTCGAGCACAATCAAGGTGATTGATAAGAGAGGGCGCCTATGTGATGGCTTTTATTTGATTGGAATTCACGCAAATGTAATAGTAATAGGACTTACGCAAACGCCATAGGAAGGGGGGCTGCGAAGTTCTTTTCGAAGGTATTCGGAAAGGAGACTGTTTTTCAGCTGATACGCAGTGGTCATGGTCTGTCGAGCCAAGGAAGTCAGCCGAATCCAAACCAGAACGGCACAGGCAATGTGATTTCGCTGGATTCTCCCATGGCGACATTGGCATTTCTCAACACCGGTTAACTGCTTGAGCTTGCGATGTTTCATTAACAGATTTAATTTGTTCTTTTCAGAGTATAAAGCGAATGCTTAAAAGAATATTTTTTTGGCAATGATGATTGCCTCAGGAAGTTTGTCTTGTGCAGCTGAGCTTAAGCAAAAGAAATTATGTCATGCGATCAAAGTTGAAAAAAACATACCTGCTGCTTTTTTGGTGGATGAGAACTTAGACATTGCACCTGGCTCAATTAACTTGCGGCGCCAAGTCTTCCAGGCTTCATATTCAACAGATTGGCACGAATTTTCCACGCCCTATAAAATAGTTCTTGTTCGGAAAAGAATAACGGTAAAGCAAAGCCATCTTAAATTCAGCCTGATATACAAGCCTACTACCCCGCTTTGCGTTAATTCCACAACATTCTCTATTGGTGTCGGCGGTAGTATTTATGCAGGTGATGAGCGGCCCGCTACACGTGTGGAGTCAATCATCGAGCCGGGCCTATATTTTAATGACCCATTAAATGACACGCCTGCCCCAACGGTCGTCAACTTGAAATTTGATGCCAGAATTCTTATTGATCTGGAAAGAAATTAAAGCTGTCAAACACTCAAAATACGGCGCGCTTTCTTAATTGTTGGATTCCAGGAAATCATGTCCCGATACGGAAGTTGGCCGCTGCTTCGAGCGCGCGGCCTGTAGCGCGTGTGCTCCTCGCCAAGGAGATGGACCCGAGTAAGCCCAGAGATAAGTGCCGATGCGAAGCGAGGCCAAACAGGCAGGCCCCGTGGGTGGCGTCGAGGAGCGCAGGGCTGGGTGGCGGCGTGCGCAGCACGCTTCGTGGACTGACTTCGCGCAGTTGTTTGAGCGCAGTGAGCAACGCGAACGCAGCGAGTTCTGCGCGATGCCACCCAGACCGAGCACCGCAGAGCAGTCCGGCCTGGGGCCGGACCGTCACCGTCGGGGTCGTTTCTTTGCCTACTTTCTTGTCGACACAAGAAAGTGGGTCGGCCGCCGGGCCGAGACCCGGCATCAGCCTCACGCAGTAGATAGAAAAAACATGAACACCAAAACCCTATCGCCCGGCCATCTAACCCTAGACGACCTGCAGCAACTCCACACCCACGGCCAGACGCTCGCCATCGACGAAAAAACAAGAGCTGCCATCCGCGCCAGCGCAGCCGTCGTACAGAAGGCCGCCCAAGGCAACGATCCGGTCTATGGCGTCAACACCGGCTTCGGCAAGCTTGCCTCCACCCGCATCAGCCAGACCCAACTTGACACCCTCCAACTGAACCTGATCCGCTCTCATGCGGTCGGCGTCGGCGAGCCGCTGTCAGCGCCGGTGATGCGGCTGATGCTGGTGCTCAAAGCCGCCAGTCTGGCGCGAGGTTATTCCGGTGTGCGCGAAGAGGTGGTCGACACGCTGCTGGCCGTGCACAACGCCGGCCTCGTGCCTTATGTGCCGGCGCAAGGTTCGGTGGGCGCGTCGGGTGACCTGGCACCGTTGGCCCACATGACGCTGGCGCTGATCGGCGAAGGCGAGATGCTGCGCGACGGCCAGCGCGTGCCAGCCGCAGGTTTGCTGAAAGAGGCCGGCATCACGCCGCTGAAACTCGAAGCCAAGGAAGGCCTGGCGTTGATCAACGGCACACAGACCTCGACCGCGCTGGCGCTGCATGCGCTGCTGAGCTTCGAGCCCGTCTTGGAGGCGGCGCTGGTGGTGGGCGCGTTGACGGTCGATGCGGCGCGCGGCAGCGATGGGCCATTCGATCCGCGCATCCATGCGCTGCGTGGGCAGCCAGGGCAGATCGATGTGGCGCAGTACTACCGCGCGCTGCTGGCGGGCAGCGAGATTCGCGTGTCGCACCTGACGGGTGACGATCGCGTGCAAGACCCGTACAGCCTGCGTTGCCAGCCGCAGGTGGTGGGCGCTTGTCTCGATCAGCTGCGCCATGCCGCGCTGATCCTGGTGCGTGAAGCGAATGCGGTGACCGACAACCCGCTGGTCTTTGCGGGCGGGCCGGGCGAAGCGGGCAGCCTGGTGTCGGGCGGCAACTTCCACGCCGAGCCGGTGGCGCTAACGGCCGATGCCTGCGCAGTGGCGATCGCTGAAGTCGGCGCGATCGCGGAGCGGCGCATCGCGATGCTGATCGACAGCAGCGTGTCGCGCCTGCCGCCGTTTCTGGCGGCCGATCCAGGCCTGAACTCGGGCTTCATGATTGCCCATGTGACCGCCGCGTCACTGGCTTCCGAGAACAAGTCGCTCGCGCATCCGGCGAGTGTCGACAGCCTGCCGACTTCGGCGAACCAGGAAGATCACGTCAGCATGGCGACCTTCGCCGCGCGGCGCCTGCAGCCGATGATTCAGAACGTGGCCTACATCCTGGGCATCGAGCTGCTCGCGGCGGCACAAGGCATCGACTTTCTGCGCCCGTTGCGAAGTTCACCCGCGCTGGAGAAGGCCCATGCGCTGCTGCGTGCGAGCTGCCCGTCGGTCACGCAAGACCGTTATCTCGCGCCCGACATTGAACGCGCGGCGGCGTTGATCACCTCGGGCGGGCTGTCGCGCATCTTGCGCAACTTGCCTGAGCTGCCCACGCTGTGGACACCGGCTTGATGTGGGTTGCACCGGGGCGCTGAAGATCGGCGCTTCCTCGAAAGCCGGGGTGACGGTGGACATAAAAAAAGCCGGCAGCCCTGAGGGGGGAGCCGGCTTTTCCGTTCCAGGCCGCAGCCCGCGTCAGTGACGCGTTTCGTCGGTGCGCCAGAAGTACTCGATGTAGTGCGCCACGGCCTGGCCGTCTTTGCCGACCATGTGCACCGCAGTGTGGATCTGCAGTTCGGTGACGTCGAGCAGCCACGACCAGCGGGCCACTTCAAGCGGGTCGGCCACATCGACGTGCTGATAGGCCGGGAGTTCGCGAGCGAGTTGAGTTTCGGTGTGCATGGTGGGTTCCAAGAAGCGGTGACGGAGGCAAGGGAGGCGCGCCTTGTGACTTCTTTTTCGTCCTCGGGTGACCCAACTTGAGGCGGGGTGATCTGTTGAAATGAGTGCTTGCTTGGCCGTTCCGGCGTAAGCGGCCGGGCATTCCATCTTGATGTCTTCGAAGAAGCGGCTCTCGCTAC
>CAXTCD010000071.1:0-23476 GCA_964242145.1 uncultured Rhizobacter sp. | reverse complement strand
GCGAGTTTGTTGGGAAGGCTGGATGTCGGGCTTGGCATTGCAGGAATGGGCCAAAATCAGAACATCGCCTATCGCGCGCTGACGCAAGCTGATGCCGCTTCAATTGCGAACGGCGGTGGAGTAATCGCCAAAGCTTCGAACGGCCCATGTAGTCATTGCCGTTATCTCAATGGCAACCGCCTGGACAATGGCCTACGTGACAACCTGCGGGTGAGCTACGCCGAGCAACTGGCCCATCTCATCGATCGCTTTAAGGCATTTTGTATTTGGCGTCACACCACCGAAAGGCATGCACCGCTTTGGAGGGCACGCTCCAGGCTTCAGGTCCATCACACTGTGTGGCCCATCAACTCTGCTTCGAGCGCCGTTGCGCCAGGAAAGCCAAGACCATGTCACTTGCGGTCGTTCACAGTCGTGCCCTGGACGGGCTGAATGCGCCTGCTGTCACGGTAGAGGTGCATCTCGCCAACGGCTTGCCGAGCTTTACGCTGGTGGGACTGGCAGACACTGAAGTCAAGGAGGCGCGTGAACGTGTTCGCGCAGCATTGCAGAACAGCGGATTGAATTTCCCGGCGAACAAGCGCATCACGGTCAATCTCGCGCCCGCCGACTTACCCAAAGAGTCCGGGCGCTTCGATTTGCCGATCGCGATTGGCATCCTGGCTGCCAGTGGCCAAGTCGACTTGGCCCGCGCTGGTCATTTTGAATTTGCGGGGGAGCTTTCATTGTCTGGGGATCTGCGCCCCGTACGCGGCGCGTTGGCGCTGAGCTTGGCGCTGCGCCGCGGAGTTTCGACGCCCACCCAATCTGTTCGCGCATTGATCTTGCCGCAAGAAAGTGCCCAGGAGGCCGCATTGGTCGACGGGTTGACCATCTACAGCGCAAAGCATTTGCTCGACGTTGTACAAATGCTCTTACCTGAAAATGGTTCGCCATCCACCGATTTGCCGCGGGCTATCGCGGTGAGCTACCCGATCAAAGCCATGGCGCCGGATCTTCGTGATGTCAAGGGTCAAGCCGCTGCCAAGCGTGCGCTGGAAGTTGCGGCGGCGGGCGGACACAGCATTTTGATGATGGGGCCGCCAGGGACCGGAAAATCCATGCTCGCTCAACGGTTTGTGGGCTTGCTGCCGCCGTTGAGCCAAGATGAAGCGCTGGAATCGGCAGCGGTTTTGAGCTTGAATGGGAGCTTCTCTACAGACCGTTTTGGTGTGCGGGTCCTGAGGTCGCCACACCATAGTGCGTCGTCCGTTGCACTCGTTGGTGGCGGTTCGCCACCTCGGCCTGGCGAGATATCACTCGCCCATTTTGGATTGCTATTTTTAGATGAGCTGCCCGAGTTCCAACGCGCCGCATTGGAGGCTTTGCGTGAGCCGATGGAGACCGGCCGAATCACGATATCTCGCGCGGCGCGGCAGGCCGAATTCCCGGCAAAGTTTCAGCTCATCGCAGCGATGAACCCTTGTGCCTGCGGTCATCTGGGCAGCCCGCTCAGATCATGCCGATGTACGCCAGACAGCGTGATGCGCTATCAAGGCCGCATCAGCGGCCCTTTGCTGGACCGCATCGACCTGCAAGTCGAAGTACCGGCCGTTGCGCCACACACCTTGGCTTCGCTGCCCGATGGCGAGCCGTCTACTGTCATTGCCGAGCGGGTGGCGCGCGCTCATGTGTTCGCACAGCAGCGGCAGGGCTTCACCAATGCGCAGTTGCAGGGGGCCGCGCTTGAAACGCATTGCGCGCTGAACCCCGGCGCATCTTCGTTCCTGCAAACAGCGGCCACGCGCCTGGGTTGGTCAGCTCGCAGCTATCACCGTGTTCTGCGGATGGCGCGTACGGTCGCAGACTTGTCTGAAAGCGCTTCGATCCAGGTACCGCATTTGGCCGAAGCGATTCAATATCGACGCGTACTCGCCAGTCAGTGAATCAAGCCTTTGAAGGCAAGGCCTTGAGCTTGTTGCCTTCTACTTCAACACGCGTGCCCAGCGCAGGCGACACGCTTTGAGTGACGGTGCGCGTGCTGCCGTCGTCCATGCGCAATTGCACTTGATAGACAGTCACGCTGCGAACTTGTTTTTCAACTTCATGTCCGGCGACACCGCCACCGATGGCGCCCAGAATCGTCATCGCCTTCTTGCCGGTGCCGCCGCCGATTTGGTGGCCGACCACGCCGCCGAGCACGCCACCGGCCACTGCGCCGACACCACTGCCTTCACCTTTGCGCTTTTCGGCCCGCACGCTTTCAACGACGCCGCAATTGGCGCACACCGGTGCCGCTGCTACTTTGGTATCTGCAGCTTCGCGTTCCACATTCTTTGACGGCTTGACGTGTGTGGCAGGCGCGCTCTTGGTCACCAACTCCGTGGCGGCAGGTTCTTCGGTCTTCGGGCTGGTGGAAAGCACCGCAGCAAGTGCCCCGGCGCCAAGAATGCCCAGGCCTCCAGCCAACCACCAAATAATGGGCTTGGGTGTGGAACGAACGGCGCCCGGAGAGGATGTGGCATTGCCGAGTTCAGCGGAAGCGATAGAGCCTGTCATGTGAAGTCCTTTCAATATTTCTTGATTCGATGCGCGGTGCGGCCACCCATTCAAGCCACGCCTTGCATTGTTGAACGCGCGAGGCCCGAATCGGTTCACCGCGCGACGCGGTGGGTTGTAACAGACATCGCGTGAAGCAACGCGAGGTCAACCCAGGAAACCCAGGTCTCGCTGGGTGAAGTTACTCAAATGCGGGAATACATCATTCAAATCACTGGCGCTCGTGACGCCGAACCATTTCGCCAAGGTCGCTCCAAGTTGATCGACGGCCGTGGTTGGCAGCAGCGCGCCGTTGCCCAATTGATCGAGGCTGCTGTCGAAGTTGTTGTTGTTTGCGTTCTTCACGCCGAGGACCGGGAAGCTGCCATACAGGTCGCCTCCTTTGACGGCGCCGCCCATCAGGAAGTGATGCCCGCCCCAGCCGTGGTCGGTACCGTCGCCATTGCTGGTGAAGGTGCGGCCAAAGTCTGACGCGGTAAACGTGGTGACCTTGTTCGATGCGCCCATGGCCGAAAGGGTTGAGTCGAAATAGCGCATCGCATGTGACAGCCGCGCATAAAGGTCGGCATGAGATCGGTTCTGCGCATCGTGCGTATCGAAGCCGCCCAAGCTGACGAAGAACACCTGGCGTCTCGCCGCCACATCGGCCTTGCCGCTCGCATCGATCATGCGTGCGACCACTTGCAGCTGCTGGGCCAAGCCATTGAATGCCTTGCCGCCGTTCAACGGATGGTCGTATTGCAGTTTGGGGTCTTTGCCCGCGTCGTAGCCGCCAGTCGCAGGAGGCGTACCGAACAAGGGATCACTGGCCGGCTTCAAAGCATTGCGCAAAGTCTCTTCGGCATTGATGGAGCGCGATGCCACGTCAGCCAGATCGCTTTCCAGCACGTGCCCGCCCCGCGTGGCGGTGACGATGGATTTCATCGCTGCGCCTACAGCCGCCGAACCAAATATCTGATTGCTGTTGTCGCGGGTTCCCATGCGAATCGCGCCACCCGCACCAACCTGATATTGACGAACCGCCTGACCCGATAGCCACACAGCATTGCCAGACACCGAAATTGCGGTGAACACAGACCTTCCATTCTGCGATGCGAGCAAATCTCCCATGCGGCCGCCCCAACCGACGGTTGAGCCCTCGGGCTGGAACGCTTGCCATGTATTGGTTTGATCGTTGTGCGAATACAAACTGGCAGGCTTGGGGTGAGAGCTGCTGCTGTATTGCTGCTTGGTGGTTGGCAGGATCAGCGGCCCGACATTGGGCAAGATCGCTAGCCGCCTGTCAGTGTTGAACATCGTTTGCAGCCCACCCATCATCGGATGGAGCGCGAAGCTGCGGCCCTGCGCATTGATCGGCGTGATGGGCAACACACCGCCCAGCCGCGCGGGAGAGCCTGCCGCTGCATTCATGTCGGCTACCGTGCCGGCCGGAAGCAATGCAATCGAATCGGGTGATTGATTGCGCGTAGAAACGTAGTTAGACCATGAAGACGCATCCGTTGGCAGCACCATATTGAACGAGTCGTTGCCGCCAAACAGGAAAATGCAAACGATGGCCTTGTAGTCGCCAGCCGATTGGGCTGCTGCCGAGCTGATGGCGGCAAGATTCATCGCCAGCGGCGTGGCGGCGGCACCGACAGCCGATACGGCGCTGGCCTGTTTCAGGAACAGACGACGGGAGGCATTGATGAAACTCATGGGGGGTGCTCCCTTGCACGTCATTTCTGAACCTGAAACTCAGGCGACGCCAGAGTCAGGAAGATCGCTGCGTTGACGCGGTTGCGCTTGGCGCTGTCGATGTTGGACTGATTGTTTGCGCTGCTGGCGGGGATCGTGACGGTGGAGACCGCCGTACTGATCTGTGTTTTCAACGCCTCCGGCATGCCGCCATAGGTCAGCTTTTTATCAATCTCGGTGACCAGATCCGAAGGCTTGTCTGCCAGCGCCACCATCTCGCTGAAGTCGACCTGCAGGTCGCGCTTGGAAGGGGTGCCTGCCGACTGCCCGATGTTGCCGGACACGGCATCGCGCATGAAGTTGACGTAGCCCGCCGCCGTGGTTTCATGGGCGATCTGAAGTTCGGGCGCCACCATGCCGGCCGTTGCCGCATGAGAGCCTGGTGGCACGTATCCAGGGCGGTAGAAATTGAACACTGTTGGCGAGCGCATCACCGACTGCCCCAGCGAGGAGCTAGCGTTTTCGGTGCTGCCCAGCTTGTAATAGCCGCTGTTCGATGAATACGGAAAGGCCCGCAGCAATGCCGACAAGCGCAGGGTCGGCTCGCGCACCTTGCCCGAAGTGCTGGACACTTTCCGTGCCTCGGCGTGCGTCAGGATTGCCTTCACCACGGCCCGCATGTCACCGCGGCTTGCGCCGGTGCCATTGAACACCGCTGCCACATCGCGCACATACGCCGGGCTGGGGTTGCTGGTCACGAGCCGTTGGATCAGCTGCTTGCTGAGGAAGGGGCCGACATTCGGATGGCTTGCCAAGGTATCGAGCGCTTTTTGAAGGCTGGCCGCGCCATCGGGTGCATCCACGGTTTTCGAGGCGTCTTTCGGGTCGGGCTTGCGCTGTGCGGCGATGGTCGTACCGAGAAAGCTCTTCTCTTCAGTCGAGTGATATTGCGGATAGTTGATCATCGGCTTGATCGTTCGATCAGGGTCCGATGTGTTGTTGGTCGAGCCGCTGGAAAAGCAAGTGCTGTTCGTGAGCGTGGGCGTCACAGGGCAGGCCCAGCTCCAACCAGTGAACACCTTCGCCAGGCCAGCGATGTCCGCCTGCGTGTAGGTCTCAAGCGGCGTGCTGCCGTTCATCTTCACCGTGCCGTCGGCGTTGAGTTGCAGCAGGCCGATGCTGAACAGCTGCATGACCTCGCGGGCATAGTTTTCATCGGGCACGCGGCCACTCTTCGGGTCGGCCTTGCGATTGCCGAGGGAGGTAAGGTAGCGCCCCATCATCGGATTCAGCGACACCGCTTCGATCAGGTCGCGGTAGTTGCCCAAGCCCTTGGTCGCCAGCAAGTCCAGGTAAGCGGCCACGGCGCGCGGGTTGTCGCCGACATTGCTGTCTTGCATCGAGATCACAAAGATCTCCGACAGCGCGAACGCCACGCGCTGTCGCAGCTGATCATCACCCGCTACCGCGGTGCGCCAGAAGCTATGGAACACGCCGTCTTGGCCGATGCTCGCGTTGGCGTTATCGGGGTTCGCTTGCTTGTATTCCTGGTCCAGTGCCTGCCAGTTCGACAGGTGCGATGAAGCGGGCTTGTTCAGTTGTTCATCGATCCATTGGCTGTAGCCGATTTCCATCACGCGCTTCACCGAGGCATCGGTCGGCCCGAAGGTGGACTGCGTCAGGAAACGCGCTGCCGCTTCGCGTGACACCGGCGCGTCGGTACCAGTGGGCGGAGTCGCATCGGTAGAAGACTCATCGTCGTTGGAGCCACCGCAGGCTGCCAACACGGCAGTCATCACCAAGCTGAGCGCCAGATGCATGCTGCGTCGAGTCCATGCATGCGCCTTTGCCTCCCAATGAACATTGTTCATTTCCGCCCTCGTCATTGTTCGATCTGAAAACAACGGCGAAGCACGCAGAAGACATACCACCCTGCGACGTGGTTAGTTCAAGTGGCAACTGGGCAGGAAACTGCAAACAAGTTGGCAACCGACCGATCGTCTTACTTTCGGTCGCAGATCAAATGGTGACCATTTCTGAGCTGCTTGCGATGAGATGAATCCGCTGTAAGTAACGGCAAAGTAACGACCACACTGTGCGTGTGGCGTCAAAGCAGCGCAGCTAAAGCCCGCTCCACTTTGGATTCGTCCTGCTGTGTGCGCTGGGCCCAGTCGCGAATCTGATCGTTGCCGATCTTGCCGACGTTGAAGTAGGTCGAGTCGGGGTGCGACAGATAGAAGCCGCTGACGCTTGCAGCCGGTGTCATCGCGAGGCTTTCGGTGAGGGCCATGCCGATGTCGGCGCATTGCAGCACCCGGAACATGTCGGATTTCACTGTGTGATCGGGGCAGGCTGGATAGCCCGGCGCTGGCCGGATGCCGCGGTATTTCTCGGCGATCAACTCGGCGTTGCCCAAGCCTTCATCGGCCACATAACCCCACAGCTCCTTGCGCACACGTTGATGCATGCGCTCGGCGAAGGCTTCGGCCAAACGATCGGCCAGCGCCTTGAGCATGATCGCGCTGTAGTCATCGTGATCGTCGAGGAACTGCTTTTCCTTCTTCTCGGTTCCGACGCCGCTGGTTACTGCAAAGAGGCCGATGTAGTCGGCCAAGCCCGATGATTTCGGTGCAATGAAATCCGACAGGCAACGGTTTGGCCGCCGGAGTTTCTCGCCGTTCTCGCCGTCAACGACCGGACGCACGGTCTGCATGCGCAGGCCGCGCCAGGTCATCAAGACTTCGCTTCGTGATTCGTCGGCGTAGATCTCGATGTCATCGTCATTGACGGTGTTTGCCGGGAATAGGCCGATCACGCCATGGGCTGCGAGCCACCGGCCTTCGATCATTCGCTTCAGCAGGTGCTGCCCGTCGCTGAAAACGCGGCGCGCCGATTCACCAACGATCTCGTCGTTCAGGATGGCTGGATACGGCCCGGCGAGATCCCAGGTCTGAAAGAACGGGGCCCAATCGACATACGCCGCCAGTTCGCCCAGGTCGTAGTTCTTGAACACGCGCCGGCCGATGAACTTCGGCTTTGGCGGCGTGTAGTGCGCCCAATCGATCGGTGTCTTGTTCGCGCGGGCCTCGGCCAGCGTGATCAGCGGCGTGGCCTTCTTGTTCGCATGCTGCTCGCGCACGCGCTGGTAATCGGCATTCAACTCCGCGACGTAGTTTGCTGCCTTGTCGTCGCTGAGCAGATCGCTGCACACGCTGACGCTGCGGCTCGCATCGGGCACGTAGACGACCGGCCCTTCGTAATGCGGCGAGATCTTCACTGCGGTGTGCACGCGGCTGGTGGTTGCGCCACCGATCAGCAGCGGGATCTTCTTGATGCGGAAATAGTCGTCGCGCTGCATTTCGCCGGCCACGTACTGCATCTCTTCCAGGCTCGGCGTGATCAGTCCCGACAAGCCGATGATGTCGGCCCCTTCGACCTTGGCGCGCGCCAGGATGTCCTGGCAGGGCACCATCACGCCCATGTTCACGACTTCGAAGTTGTTGCACTGGAGCACGACGGTGACGATGTTCTTGCCGATGTCATGCACGTCGCCCTTCACCGTGGCGATCACGATCTTGCCCTTCGCTTTGGCTTCGCCGCCACCTTCGACCAACAGGCGTTTTTCTTCCTCGATGTAAGGCAGCAGGTGGGCCACGGCCTGCTTCATCACGCGCGCGCTCTTCACCACTTGCGGCAGGAACATCTTGCCCTGGCCGAACAGATCACCGACGACGTTCATGCCGTCCATCAACGGGCCTTCGAT
Source organism: uncultured Rhizobacter sp. (assembly GCA_964242145.1). Taxonomy (GTDB): domain Bacteria; phylum Pseudomonadota; class Gammaproteobacteria; order Burkholderiales; family Burkholderiaceae_C; genus Rhizobacter. The sequence continues at coordinate 15,498 of CAXTCD010000071.1, read as the reverse complement.
CACATGCAAGGGGCGGCCGCCTTCGGCGCGGATCTGCTGGTAGACCTCTTCGGTGTCTTCGGTAATGAAGTCGTTGATGCCATGAACGAGCGCATGGCTCAGCCGTTCGCGCACGGGCTTGGCACGCCATGCGAACTTGGCGCTGTCGTCTTTCGCTGCGCCCTTGGCGGTCTCGGCGATCTCGATCAGCCGTTCGCTCGGTGTCAGTTCGGCTTCGCCGTTTTTGTAGACCGGCTTGCGATTCAGCACCACGTCTTCGACGCGCTCGCGCAGCACCGGGTCGAGGTCGTCATAGACACCGACCATGCCGGCGTTGACGATGCCCATGTCCATGCCTGCCTTGATCGCGTGGTACAGAAACACGGTGTGAATCGCTTCGCGCATCGGGTCGTTGCCACGGAAGCTGAAGCTGACGTTCGATACACCGCCGCTGACCTTCGCCCCCGGCAGGTTGTGCTTGATCCAGTGCGTGGCTTCGATGAAGTCAACAGCGTAGTTGTCGTGTTCTTCGATGCCGGTGGCGATCGCGAAGATGTTGGGGTCGAAGATGATGTCTTCGGGCGGGAAGCCGATCTCGTCGACCAGGATGCGGTAGGCCCGTTCGCAGATCTCGACCTTGCGCGCGTAGGTGTCGGCCTGGCCTTTTTCATCGAAGGCCATCACGACGGCGGCGGCGCCATAACGGCGGATCAGCTTGGCCTGGTGCTTGAACGGTGCCAGGCCTTCCTTCATCGAGATCGAGTTGACGATGCCTTTGCCTTGAATGCATTTCAGGCCGGCTTCGATCACCTCCCATTTCGAACTGTCGATCATGATCGGCACGCGCGCGATCTCGGGCTCGCTGGCGATCAGGTTCAGGAAGCGGACCATCGAGGTCTTGCTGTCGAGCATCGCCTCGTCCATGTTGACGTCGATCACCTGAGCGCCGTTCTCCACCTGCTGGCGGGCCACGCTCAGCGCTTTTTCGAACTCGCCGTTCAGGATCATCCGGGCGAAGGCTTTCGAGCCAGTCACGTTGGTGCGTTCGCCGATGTTGACGAACAGGCTGCCTTCGCCGATCAGCACTGGCTCCAGGCCCGAAAGTTTCATCGGAGGAACAGGGGCGATCAAAGGGGTGTCAGACGCAGTCATGGCGGGTACTCGGCATGCGCTGCGGGGCTCATCCGCAACGCATGCATGGCATGCAGGGACGAGCGTGGTTGCGAGCTTCCAAGCCTGGCGGCATTCTGTGAAAGACGCCGTCGCAACGCTCCTTGGAAGCTGGCGATTTTATGCCAGCGGGTTGACCGGGCCGAAGTCGGTTACAACCCCGGGTCGGCCCGATGCGGCATGCTCGTATGCCTGGGTTCACCTTTCCTCTGCCTTTCACCGTCTTCAAAGACCCGTCCTCAAAGGGAATTGTCCGTGAAGTTTTTGCCCTCCCGCTCCATCTTCCCCGCGTCGCTTGGCGTGGCCGTGCTGGCCCTGCTGAGCGCATGCGCTTCTGCGCCGCCCAAGGTCGTTCCGGCGCCAGCACCCGCGGTGGCCGTACCCGGCTCGGCGCCGGGGCCGGTGTATGGCGACAGCAAGCCGGGCACGCGTGCCTGGTCGCCACAGATGGAAGAGGCCGAAAGCCAGTTGCGCAGCGCCTTGCAGGGCTCGGGCGCGACGGTGTCGAAGACCACCGACGAGCGCATCTGGATCACTTTGCCGGGCGACTTGGCTTTCGAGCCGAACCGCGTGAAGCTGAAGCCGGTGGCCACCGGCCTGCTCGACAAGATCGTCGTCGCGCTGCGCGGTTTCCCGACAGCCGACTTGCGCATCGTCGGCCATACCGACTCCAAGGGTGCTGTCGCCGCCAACGATGCCTTGTCGCTCGATCGCGCTGCCAGCGCACGCGATTGGCTGGTGGCGCGCGGCATGTCACCGGTGCGCTTTGCAGTGGCGGGGCGGGGCTCCCGTGATCCGTTGGCCAGCAATGACGACGAAGCCGGCCGCGCCAGCAACCGACGTGTTGAAATTTTGATTGGCGAAAAAGCAAAAGTAGGCGCTCAATCCGCCAAATAGACTCGTAACGATTCAAGTCTGCATCGGCCGGGCCGAAAACTGATTCAGGGTGCCCGCTCCTTCGGGCACCCTGAATCGCCCGCCATGCAAGTCATCCAACTTCCCCCCGAAATCCTGCGTACCGGTCAGCCGACCCCGGTCTCGGTGCGCGATTCGACGGGCCATCTGCTGATCGCCAAGGGTGTGGTGCTGGCCACGGAAGAACAGCGCCAACGCCTGGTTTCGCGAGAGCTGTTTGTCGATGAGCGTGACGGCGAGCTGATTCGCCGCGCGATGGCCGGCAAGCTCGACAACCTGCTGCGCAAGAACACCATGCTGGGCCGCATGGCCGAGGCGCAGCCGGACGGCTCGTCGATCGGCCCGAACGGTGTCGCGCGGAAAGCCGAAGAATCGCTCTTGGTGACTAGCGGCAACCTGCAGATGCGGCTGAGCATGTTGCTGCGTGACCCGCCACCGCAAGACTTCGCGGCCCGGCTCGATCAGCTTCAGCAAGACCTGCTCGCGCTGATCGATGACGACGCCGACATGTTGATGCTGCTGCTGGTGCAAGCCATCACCAGCGACGCTCGCCATTACAGTGTCACGCACGCTTTGCTGGTCGCGGTGCTGGGCGAGCTGGCCAGCCGTCAGTTGCCGACCTTCACGCCGGCGTGGCGCCAATCGCTGCGCTGCGCGGCGTTGACGATGAACATCTCGATGACCGCGTTGCAGGATCAGTTGGCTCGCCAGGACACGCCGCCGAGCGCTGAACAGCGCGCCCGCATCGATGCCCATGCCGAGCGCGCCGCGATCTGCCTGCGTGAATCCGGGATCAGCGACGAGTTTTGGCTGCATGCCGTGGCCCATCACCACACCACAGGCGCCGGCCCGCTGGCCGTGCAGGCGCCTGGCCAGCAACTGGCCCGCCTGTTGCACCGCGCCGACATCTTTTCGGCCCGCCTGAGCATGCGCAAGCTGCGCCCGGCGATGAACGCATCCGAGGCGGTGAAAGCCGCTTATCTGGATGAAAACCATCAGGCTGATGAAGCCGGCACGGCATTGATCCAGGCCACAGGTATCTACCCGCCGGGCAGCTATGTGCGCCTGACGAGTGGCGAGCTGGCCGTGGTGCTGCGCCGTGGCGCGCATGCAAAGGCACCGAGGGTGGCGAGCTTGGTCGGGCGCAGCGGTACGCCGCTGGTCGAACCCACGGTGCGCGACACCCGGCTGCGCCCACATGACGTTGCTAGCGGCATCGCGCCGAGCGAAGTGAAGGTGCGGCTGAACATGGAAAAGCTGCTGAAGCTGGCTTGACCCCATCCTGACGCCGCGTTGAGTGGCGTCGCCATGCTGGTGCAAGGTCACGATGGCGATGCCATCGTCAACCCGAGCTCCTCAACTCAAGCCGCAACCCATCCACTGAACAAAGGATCGTGCCGCGCGCGCGGCCGATAGGCGCTGACGCGGCGCGCGATTTCGGCGATGTGATCCGGCGTCGTGCCGCAGCAGCCCCCAGCAATGTTCAGAAAGCCTGCCTTAGCGAATTCTTCGACCAGGCTGCCGGTGATCTCCGGGGTTTCGTCGAAGCCGGTTTCGCTCATCGGATTCGGCAAACCGGCGTTGGGATAACAGCTGATGAAGGTGTCGCCCGCGACCTTGTGCAGCTCTTCGATGTAAGGCCGCATCAGCGCTGCGCCAAGCGCGCAGTTCAGGCCCACGGCCAAAGGCCGTGCATGGCGCACGCTGTGCCAGAACGCGCTGACCGTCTGGCCCGACAGGATGCGGCCTGATGCGTCGGTCACCGTGCCGGAGATGATCACTGGCAGGCGCTCGCCGGTGTCTTCCATCAATTCATCGAGCGCGAAGATCGCGGCCTTCGCATTCAGCGTGTCGAAGATGGTCTCGACCAGGAACACATCGCTGCCGCCTTCCAGCAAGGCTTTGCCCTGCTGGTAATAGGCGTCTTTCAGTTCATCGAAGCTGACATTGCGCGCGGCAGGGTCGTTAACGTCGGGGCTGATGCTCGCGGTGCGCGGCGTCGGGCCCAGGGCGCCGGCCACATAGCGCGGCTTGTCGGGCGTGCTGTACTTGTCGCAGGCTTCACGCGCCAAGCGGGCGGCTACCACGTTCATCTCATAGGCCAGCTCGGCCAGGCCGTAGTCTTCCTGGGCGACGCTGGTCGCACCGAAGGTGTTGGTCTCGATCAGGTCGGCGCCGGCAGCCAGGTACTGCTCGTGAATTTCGCTGATCACATCAGGGCGGGTGAACTGCAGAAGTTCGTTGTTGCCCTTCAGGTCTTTCGGGTGATCTTTGAAGCGCTCACCACGGTAATCAGCCTCACCCAGCTTGTAGCGCTGGATCATCGTGCCCATCGCGCCATCGAGAATGGCGATGCGTTTTTTCAGGATCTCGGGCAGTGCGGCGGCGCGGGTGTAGGCAGGTGCGTTCATCCGTTCATTGTAGAAAGCGTGTCAAGCCCCGGTCGCTCGAAAAGCTGGCCCGCACCGGCGCTCAGGCCATGCTTTGCGGCAAGGTGTCGCCAAACAACGAGGGGCGGAAGTCCAGCGCGCGCGGGCCTTCATCTTCCATTGCCCACAGCGCCAGCGCCTTGGCCGGCATCGGCTTGGCAAAAAGATAACCCTGCAGCTCATTGCAGCCGAGCCGGCGCAGGATCTCCTGCTGCTGTTCGGTTTCGACACCTTCGGCCACCACCTTCAGGCCCAAAGCCTGTGCCAGCTTGACGACCGCATCGACGATCGCGCGGGCATCGGGGCTGGTTTCCAGATCAAGCACGAAGCTGCGATCGATCTTCAGCTCTTCGGCGGCCAATTGGCGCAGGTAGCTGAGGCTGGAATAGCCGGTGCCGAAATCGTCGATCGACAGATGCACGCCCATGTTCGACAGGCGCTCGATCACCTGCAGCGTGATGCGGGTGTCGTCCATCGCGGAAGATTCGGTGATTTCACAGGTCAACAGCGTGGGGTCGATGCGGTTGCGCTGCAGTGCCTGGCTGATGCGCTCCACCAAATCGTCTTGACGCAACTGGTGGACCGACAGATTGATGGCCACCCGCATGCGCAGGCCTTCGGCGCGCCAAGCGCCGATCTGCCGGCACACGTCTTCGATCAGCCAGTTGCCCAACGCGTTGATCAGGCCGAAGCGCTCGGCCAGCGGAATGAACACGTTCGGACCGACCATGCCGCGCTGGGGATGCTTCCAGCGCATCAAGGCTTCGGCACCGGTGATCTGGCCGCTCGGCGCATGAATCTTCGGTTGGTAATACAGCTCCAGCTGGTTGTGCTCGATTGCGAGCCGCAAGTCCTGCAGCAGCTCGACCTGTTCGCGCGCACCGGCGACCATACGCTCCTCAAAGAAGCTTTGGGTTGCCCCACCAGTGCGCTTTGCGTGGCGCATGGCAGCTGCTGCATGCGCGATCAGTTTCGAGCCGTCGCCATGCTCGGGGTAGATCACCACGCCCACCGAGCAAGACACTGAAATTTCATGGCTCTCGATGAGGCAACGCTCGTTCAGCCGATGCAACACCTGGTCGGCCAAGTGGGCCGCTTCTTGCGCGCTCGGGTTACCTTCCAGCATCAGCAGGAATTCATCGCCGCCCGCGCGCGCCACGACATCACGCGGGCTGACCATCGTGCGCAGGCGCTCGGCCATTTCACGCAACACCATGTCGCCATTGCTCTGGCCGAAGGATTCATTGACGGCCTTCAACCCATCGAGATTGACGAACAACAGCGCCAGGCGCTGCTGCTGACGATCGGCGCGGTTGACGGCTACCGCCAGGCCTTCCTCGAACATCGTGCGATTCGGCAGATTGGTTAGGCGGTCGGTCTGCGCGACACGCTTGACCTCTTCCCGCATGCGCTTGAGCATCTTGCGGAAATGCGTCTCCAGCGCCGAGATCACCAGCAAGAGGAGCAGCAATGCGGGCACGCCCACCGAGGCAAAGGCCGACATGGTCGCTACTCCGATGCGCCCGGAAGACAAGGATTGCGCCAGCAGCGGCACCATCGCAGACCTCAACGCGCCAAAGTTGCCCAATGTGATCGCACCGCCCAACAGCAATGCCACCAAGGTCTGCCGCCAGAAGCTGGGCAACTCGTCTGCGCTGCGCCGCATCGTCATGATGTGCAATGCGCCTCCCGACAAGGCGCTGGCGCCAACAAAGGTGGCGGCCAACTGCCAGAGGTTCCAGTCGATGCCCGGATTCAAATTCAAGGACAACAGCCCGACCACGGGGACGGCCGTGACGCCCACGCCAATGACGCCCGATGTCGCCACGGCAGCGGCCACCCCCTTGCGCGGCAAGCCATTGAGGATGACGCTCAACAGCGAGCTGACATAAGCCAATCCGAACGAGCCGACGATCATCAGGCCGTCAAAAGCCAGCCGGACGGGCGGCAGCGGATCTCCCGCCATCGAGATGAAATGGACGGCCCAGGTGCCAGCAGAAAACGCGAGCGCGGCGGCCAACAGGGCGCGGACAACGGTAGAGCGATTGCGGGACGAAACGCCCCGCGCCAGATCCAGGGCCACATACGAGGCGAATGTGGCGACTGCCGCGGAAGCTGCCCAGAGCTCCGCGCGCATGCCCCATTTCAGATAAACCTCGTCCATCACCGCCCCGGTTGATTCTTCATCTGGTACTTATCGGCCTGGGTGGCAGCAGCTTGAGTAGGCGGCATCTGTGAACAGATGCATACCTGTAGCCACCACTCAGGCAGCTAAGGCAAGAAACCGATGCCTCGTTGCAAACGGACTTCTGGCTTGACGCCGTGCTCGGCCTCCAAAAGCGACAGAAATTCATCAGGCGCTAAGGTTTCACCCAGCACATCGCTCTGGCGCTTGACCGCCGCAAAGTCGCCCGGCGCCAGAGCGCCGAGCTGGCGCAGCCGCTGCCCGTGGGTGGTATGCAGCAGGCTGGCGTCGCCATTCAAGGCTTCAGCCACGAACATCCGCTCGCGCTGATCGGCCGTCATCGGCAGGAAGCGGATCTTGAACGTGAAGCGGCGCAAGGCAGCTTCATCCAGCTCGTCGAACAGATTGGTCGTGCAGATGAAGATGCCTCGGAAGCGCTCCATGCCCTGCAGCATCTCGTTGACCTCGCTGACTTCATAGTTGCGCTCGGCCATGCGCCGGCTGCGCAGAAAGCTGTCGGCTTCGTCCAGCAGCAAAACCGATTGCTCGTTCTCGGCGTCCTCGAACATGCGCGCCATGTTGCCTTCGGTCTCGCCGACGTACTTGCTGACCAGGTCCGAGGCCTGGCGAATCATCAGTGGCTGCTGCACCTGCTCGGCAATGTGTTCGGCCAGCGCCGTCTTGCCCGTGCCTGGCGGGCCATAAAAGCACAAGGTGCCGAAGCCCTTGCGGCGCAACGCCTCGCTGATCTTGGCAATGCCGAAGCGCGACTCCACGTTCATCAGGCTCGGGTCATAGCGCGTCACGATGCGGCGTGCGGCATGGTGGCTGCTGTGGTTGCCCAGCGCCTTGTCCGCATGGCCGAGCTGGCGCTCGATCAATGACTCCAACGGCTTGTCTTGCAAGTCATCAGCGGCGAGCTGCGCGAACTTCACCGCGGTGCGCACCTGGGCGGGCGTCAGGCCCTTGCGAGCGTTCAGGCGGGCCGCAAAGGCCGGCGACACATTCACGCCGTCTAGCGCTCGCTTCACCAGGGCCTCGCGCGCGCCGGGTGGTGGGCTTTTCAGTTCGAGGTGGTACTGAAAGCGGCGGCGGAATGCCGGGTCGATCTGGTCGATGCGGTTCGTTACCCAAATCACTGGCACCGGGTTGGTTTCGAGGATCTGGTTGACCCACGCCTTGCCGCTGACGCTGCCGGACGGCGCGCTGTCGGCGAAGTCGAGGCGGGCGATCAATTGCGCCGCATCGTTCGAAATCGGCGGGAACACGTCTTCCACTTCGTCGAACAGCAAGGCCACCTGAGGGCTACTCTTCAAGAACACCTGGCTGATCTGCAGCGAGCGATAGCGGTCGCGGCCGCTGAGCGAATTGCCGTCGCGATCGGCATATTCCACCTCGTACAGCTCCAGGCCCGCCGTCTGCGCAGCGACCTTGGCCAGCTCGGTCTTGCCGGTTCCTGGCGGGCCGTAGAGCAATACGTTGACGCCGGGCTCTTTGCGAGCCACGGCATTGCGCAGCAACGAGGTCAACACGCGCTGGTCGTCGCCGACGAAATGAAAGTCGGCACAGTTCAAGTCGCTGCGCGGGGCCGGCCGCGTGAACACTGCCATCAGGTCGGAGGGGCCTTCGTACTGCCGCATCAGCACCGGTGGAAGCTGCTCGCTGACCTTCATCAGGTCGGCCAGATCGGTGATGTTGTGTTCGGAGATCAGGTTCTCGATCATCCCGGTGCGCTCCAGGCGCGAGCCGGCGCGCAGGGCTTCAGCGACCTCATGCTCGTTGACGCCGGCCACGGCGGCGATCGCGGCATAGGCCTCTTGCGCGTTGGAGACCTTGAACTCCACCAGCAGGCCCCGCAGATCGCGTTGATAACGCGCCAAGGTGCCATACAGAAGCAAGGCCCGCTCGGCCGGGTTCAGTTGAAGCAAGCCGGCCAGCGCCTCGATGTTCTTCTCGACCAGCGTCGATTCCTTCTTCAGGCTCTGGTCCAGCCAGTCGGCCGTCGTGCCCAGCACGGCCAAGAGGTCTTTCGGCGCATCCTTGATGTACTCGTCGACATAGAAGAAGAGCGTGCCTTCCTCATACGGGCCGCGCCAGCCGCCATGCCGCTGGATGAAGGCGTTATCACTCAGCGCTTCGTGGCCGAGCCATTGTTCATTGCCCTTGCAGCGGACATTGAGAAATGTCCGCAGCCGTGACAGTACCGACGGCGGCCATACCAGGTGCTTGCCGGTCATCGAGAGCAAGCCGTTCCAATCGCGTCTCAGGTTAAATCTCCCGGCGTGGCGCACCATGAGATTGAGAACGAATTGGGAACACATGCGGTCCAGGACCGGCGCATCTTTCAGGCCGGGCGAGAGCACCGTGCGAGAGTCAAGGTGACTGGTAGCCATCGGCACCTCCAGTTCAGTCTCTGACGTTCATCTTGGCGCACCATGCACCAAGCGGCAAGCCCCTGAGAAGCGTCAGGGGTGCCGTTTGCACCTTACCTCAGGCCCTCATCGGCCATGTGCGCCAATGTGTGGCGTGATACCGCGATTCCAGCTGGTTAGCACACCAGCCCTTGAGATGAGGGGCCGCTCAGCCCCTCGTTGCCTTCAATGAAGAATCACCGGGTTCTGCATCAACGAGCTGTAGCGCTCGATGTAGTCGTCCATCTCTTCTTCGGACGGCGAGGTTTCGATCAAGGCTTCGACGCCGAGCTTGAAGCTCTCGGCCATCGCGCCTTCGATGAAGATTTCCTTGCGGGCGAACTTGTCGACGATCTCGTAGCCGCCGCGTGACAAGACATCGTCTCGCGTCGAGCCCGTTGCGGTCTGGGTGATGGTCTGGGGTACGTCGAACTGAACGACCACGAAACTGTCTGAGTTGTAAAGCATCTGCATGGAAGATCCTCCTGTTAAGACAGCTAAGGGCACCAGCACGATATTCAAGCCATTCGCGCCCCGAGCCTGTCTCAAGATGTCAGGAGTTGGGCCGAACCGTTTGCAATAAGAACTCCAGCGTGTCGCCATCGCTGGTCAGGCGGGCGCGGATCGGCATGTGGTGTTGTGCGGGGTCCAACCAGACTTCCACATGGGTGTCATGTTGCTTGCGCGGCTCCCGAACGAGCTTGATGGCACGCAGCGTCTTGCTACCCATGCTGACATCGTCGGGGCCTTTGACCTGGAAAGACCACACATCGGCATCGCCGCGTGAGCCGGCCACCAGCATCGAGACGCGCTTGCCGGTGGCCAGTTGGCTGGGTTCGCCCTCGGCGATCGCCGCGACTTGCAGCATCCAGCTGAGCCGATCCTGCGCGCCGGGCAGCAGCGGATATTCGTCGGGTGGGCCGGAGAAGGTGATCTTGCCGGCCTCGCGTTGGAAATTCGCTGCGCGGGCCGCCTTGCCGCGGCGCTGGTCGGTGAAGCGTTGCGGCGCCAGACCTGCAGCATCGAATCCGCCCTGACTGACCCAGGTCAAGATGGTGAAGCCGGCCACGCTGCCTTGAAGCTTGGCCTCATAGCCGGCTGCGGTGGGCCGCCATTGCAACTCGCCCACGCCACTCAGCATGCCGCGTGACATTGCATAGTTCAGCGTGATGGCTGGCGGAATGGTGGTGCGGTAGACCGGCGGCGGCTCCAGCTCTGAGCCGGCTGCGCCGTCATCGGCGATCTCCACCGTTGAAGGCTTCGGCGTGTGCGCTGCAAGCAGCAGCGACGGCGGTTCGTCTGCGGCGGCTTTTTGAGACGGCGAAGGCCGGTCCTGGACGAGGGCCGGGAGTGACGCTTCGGGCAAGGCTTCGGCCAAGGTTTCCACGGGCGCCTGTGGCTTTGACAAGCGAGGCGTCCGGTGCGGCGCGACAGAGGCGGTTGCCGGTTGACCAACAGGCTGGGCGCGGGGCTGGTGCGGTTCATCAAGCACCACATCCGAAATCATCGGGACGAGCGATAAGGTTTCGGGCAGCGGCAAGGTGCGAACCTGCATCGACGGCGGCGATGCGCCCACTCCGGGTGATGGCGATGGCGAAGCCAACGAGGCCACTACCGCCACATGCGTCAGCAACACGGCCGCGACGAGGGAGATCCAGGCCGGCCCAGCGCGGCGTATCGAGGTGGCGGAATCAACGGGCAAATGCATCCGCCGACAATACGGGAAAAGACAATCCCAGCCAAATGGAAAGCCCATGAAACTCGCCACCTACAAGGACGGCTCACGCGATGGCCAACTGGTCGTCGTGTCTCGGGATCTGAGCACCGCGCACCATGCCAACGGCATCGCTACCCGCATGCAGCAAGTGCTCGACGATTGGAACTTCCTGTCGCCGCAACTCGAAGACCTGTACATCACGCTGAACCATGGCCGCGCCCGCCATGCCTTCCCGTTCGAACCCCGGCAATGCATGGCGCCACTGCCGCGCGCCTATCAATGGGCCGATGGATCGGCCTTCATCAACCATGTGGAACTGGTTCGCAAGGCCCGCAACGCCGAGATGCCCGAGAGCTTTTATACCGACCCGCTGATGTACCAGGGCGGCAGCGACGACTTTCTCGGCCCCTGCGACGACATCGTCGTGCCGAGCGAGAAGATGGGCATCGATTTCGAAGCCGAGGTCGCGGTGATCACCGGTGACGTGCCGATGGGCGCCAGTGCGCAGGCCGCGATCGATGGCATCCGGCTGCTGATGCTGGCCAACGATGTGTCGCTGCGCAACCTGATCCCGGCCGAGCTGGGCAAGGGCTTCGGCTTCTTCCAGAGCAAGCCGGCCACCGCGTTCAGCCCGGTCGCCGTCACGCCCGATGAGGCCGGCGCAGCCTGGCGCGGCGGCCGATTGCATCTGCCGGTGCAAAGCACCTGGAACGGCAAGCGCGTCGGCCTGTGCGAGGCCGGCCCGGAGATGACATTCCATTTCGGTCAGTTGATCGCCCACATCTGCAAAACCCGCAACGTACGCGCCGGCAGCATCGTCGGCAGCGGCACCGTCAGCAACAAGGATTGGAAGCGCGGCTACTCGTGCGTGGCAGAAAAGCGCGCAATCGAAACCATTGAGAGTGGCGAGCCCAAGACCGAGTTCATGAAGTTCGGCGACACCATCCGCATCGAGGTCAAAGGGGCCGATGGCGCGAGCCTCTTCGGTGCCATCGATCAGACCGTGGCGCCGCTGTCATGACCGCCGTGCCCTGGACTGCAGGCTGGCTGGGCAGCGTCGCTGCGCTGGCGGCATGAACGAATTTCCCCATACGCTGAAGATCGCGACCGTCTGGCTGTTGGTCAGCGTGGCGGTCTTTCTCGGCTTCAAACTGGTGGAACACCGGCAGCAGCAGACCCGCTTCCACCTCGAAGGCGACTTGATCGAAATCCGCCGAAGCGGCGATGGCCATTACCACTGGCCGGGCCGGGTTAACGGCAAGGCGGTTGATTTTCTGATCGATACCGGCGCCACCAGCACCGCGATTTCACAAGACTTGGCCGATGACCGGAAGCTCGAATCGCTGGGCGCGGTGCGTTCCTACACGGCTGGCGGCACGGTGATGGGCACCCGCGTGCTGGCCGACATCAGCCTGCAAGGCGGTGTGACGGCGCAGCGCCTGCCGGTGGCTGCACTCGCGGGCCTGAATGAATCGCAGCCGCTGCTGGGCATGGACGTGCTGGGCAAGCTGCGCTGGCAGCAACACGATGGCGTGCTCAGCATCGACTTGCGCAGTGCGCGCTGAAGCCTCTTCTTCTTTTCCCTTCCGTACCGATACCGACCATGCTGTTGCTGAAGAAACTTCTGAAGCTGCTGCGGCTCGCCGCGCTGCAGTGCGGCGCCTTGTGGGTGGCCGGCTTGCTGTGGGCGCCACCGAGCCTGGCACAGGACGCAGCGCCGAACGAGGCTGAGATCGAATGCGTCAGCTCCCCGCCTCGGGCAGGCAATGGCTTTCAACCGGTGCGCGATCGCGGCTTTCTTTGGCGCATTCAGAAAGCGGGCCGCATCTCTTACCTCGCCGGCACGGTGCATGTGGGTGAACTGGCCTGGACCACCCCTGGCCCGCAAACCGCCAAGGCCTTGAAAGACAGCTCGGTGATTGCGCTGGAGCTCGACATGATGGACGGCGACATCAACCGTCGGCTACAGGCCGCAATGGCTGCAGCGCCGCGCCACGCCTTGCCCGAAGCGGTCGCGAAGCGTTTGCAGGCGCAAGTGCGGCGCGCCTGCTTGTCGAATGAGGTGGCGCAGGGCATGTCGCCCGAGATGCTGCTGAACACGCTGATCATGCTGGCCGCGCGGCGTGAGGGGCTCGATGCGATGTATGGCATCGACACCCTTTATGCCGGCGTTGCGCGCCGCCTGCGCAAGCCCACGCGCTCGCTGGAAACACCCGAGGAGCAACTGGCGTTGATCCAGGGCCGCACGCCGGCCGAGACCTTGAAGCTGGTAGAGCCTGCGCTCGTGGAACTGGAAGGCTCGAAGCTGACCGAAACGCTGCAGCGGCTGACCAGCGATTGGGCACAAAGCAATTTCGACGACCTGTCGAAGTACCCGCAGTGGTGCGATTGCGCAGACACGAGCTTCGATGCCGATCTGCAAAAACGCATGCTTGATGACCGCAATGCCGTGATGGCAAAGAAGATCGATGCGCTGCATGCCGGCGGCCAACGCGTGTTTGCGGCGGTCGGCAGCCTGCACATGATCGGCCCGAAAGGCTTGCCGGCCTTGATGGCTGCGCGGGGCTATCAAGTTGAACGGGTGTTGTTCAGCACGCCCTGAAATGAAAACGCGGCCCGTGGGCCGCGTGGAGGAAGAGCCTGGAGATCAGCGGCCTGCAGTCCGCTGATCGGGTTCAAGCTCAGTACTCAAGCCGCCATCACTTGATGCTCAGCGTGTACTTGCCAGACGTAGCACCCGTGCCGCCACTGTAGTACTTCACGCGCACGTAATAGGTGGACAAAGAACTACCGTTGTTCTTGATCGTCACCGCATCGACTTTGCCCGTGCTCTTTTCGCTCTTGCCAACCTGCGACACGCCGCTGTTGTAGACGAACAGGTCGTAGTCCGACGAGCTGTTCGGTGTCAGCGTCGACGTGAAACTGGCGCCGGCCGGAACCGTGAGCTTGAAGTAGTCGGTGTCCGAAGTCTTGCCGATCGTGCCGTTGATCGTCGCGCCCGCCGCCACCAGCTGCGCGGTGGCCGAGCTGTCATTCGGCTCGATCTCGTCGCCGGTGTTCGGTTCTGGATCAACGATCACGCCGCCGCCCGCCAAATCAACGGCGGCATTTGCATCCACGAGGCCTGAGCCGCATTGGGAACAGGTTCCTGTGAAGGCACGGGTCGACGCCTTCAATCGAAGAGACACTTCCGATGGCGTGAGTTTCGGATTCTTCTCCAACATCAGCGCCACCACGCCTGCCACGTGCGGCGAAGCCATCGAGGTGCCGGCATAGAAGTCGTACGAATCACTGACCGGTGTCTTCGTCCCGGAGTTCAACGTCGACAGGATGTTGTCGGCGTCCGGACCTGAAGCGCCGATGCCTCCTGGCGCAGCCACGGTCACAACCGTGCCGTAGTTTGAATACGTAGCTTTGCTGCCTTTCCGGTTGAGCGCAGCCACGGTGATGACGCCGTTGCAGCTTGCCGGCGAGAAGTTGTTGGCGTTGGCGTTGGAGTTGCCTGCAGCAACGACAACGACGGTGCCACGTTCATTGGCCGCGGTCACTGCGCGTTGGGTCGTGGTGCCGCAGGCGCCTGAACCACCCAGCGACAGGTTGAGCACACGTGCTGGATTGGCATTGACCGGGATGCTGCCGACCGCGCCGCCCGAGGCCCAGATGATGCCGTCGGCAATGTCGGAGGTGTAGCCACCGCATTTGCCCAGCACACGCACCGGCACGACTTTCGCGTTGTACGCGATGCCGGCCACGCCGATGCCGTTGTTGGTGACTGCGGCAATGGTGCCGGCGACGTGGGTACCGTGCCAACTGCTGGGGGAGCCCTGGCTTGGGCAGGTATCGCCGGGGTCCAGCGCATCGTCGTCGCGGCCATTGCCGTCGATCGCGGTGTCGATGTCGGCGATGAAGTCATAGCCTGGCAGGATGTTGGCTGCGAGGTCGGCATGCGGGCGGTAACCCGTGTCGATCACTGCCACCACCACGCCGCGGCCGGTGGCTTTATCCCAAGCTTGCGGGAGATTCAGTCCGGCGGCGGCTTCGAAGTAACTCCATTGTTCACCGTAGCGGGTGTCGTTCGGAACGAATTGAGCCTGCATGATGCGGTCAGGTTCGGCGTATTCGACCGAAGGGTCCGAAGCCACAATCTCCTGAGCCAGCCGGGCGACTTCCTCCACGTCGGCCTTGCGGTCAAGCTTCATGACATGCGTGTCGAACGAGCCAACGCGCAAGAGCGTCATGCCCAGTCCGGCGCGGGCGGCCGCCACTTGCGCGAGGCTGTGCACCTGCGTCCGTTCGGCGGTCGTGGCCTGTGTACTGATTCCTGGGGTTCCGGTGCGGTATTTGATGATCAACCGGTCCGTCGGCGCGGACTGATTCGCTGCGACGGCGGCGCTTGCGGTCTGTACCGAAGCCACCATCGAACCACCCGCATGTGCGGCGAGTGGTGCACTCGACAGGAGTGCAATCAAGGCACTTACCGCTGCTTGTGTGTGGGTAAGGCGCTGTCCTCTGAGTCTCATCTGTCATCCTTTTTAAAGTGAACTGTGGACGCTGACGTTTATCGCCTGTGATCAAGAGGCGAGAATCAGCTGAATCAGCGTCCGTGAAAAGCAAGCATGCGTCAACGCCACAAATCAAAAATCTCATTGTTTCGACCTCTAACCTGTAATCACTTGCAGGTGCTCTGGCGCT
>CAXTCD010000070.1:0-23559 GCA_964242145.1 uncultured Rhizobacter sp. | reverse complement strand
GGCGAACGTGTAGATGTCGGCAGCGTTCAGTCTTCCTTCGCTGCGGACCAGTTCCGGCCACCAGGCGCCGCCGGCGTGTCGCCACGCCTTCTCGCTGTTCGAAAGGATGCCGTGCACGAACACGATCGCCGTGTCGCGACCCGCGTCCCGCACCCAGATTCCGTCCATGCTCATCGCCGCCCAGATCCTATGGCGAGCAAGCGTCGCCGAAAAGGCCTCAAACCCGGTCGGCTCCCATCCCCTGGTCGGGCAGGAAGCCTCCAGACTGGTGCTTCCACAACAGCGCGTAGTGGCCGCCGAGGCGGAGCAGCTCGTCGTGCGTGCCCTGCTCGACGATGCGGCCCTGCTCGAGGACGACGAGGCGGTCCATGCGCGCGATCGTCGACAGCCGATGGGCGATCGCGATCACGGTCTTGCCCTGCATCAGCGTCGCCAGCTGCTCCTGGATCGCGAGCTCGACCTCGCTGTCGAGCGCCGAGGTGGCTTCGTCGAGGACGAGGATCGGCGCGTCTTTCAAGATCACGCGGGCCAGGGCGATGCGCTGGCGCTGACCGCCGGAGAGCTTGACGCCGCGCTCGCCGACGTGCGCGTCGTAGCCCTGCCGCTCTTTCCAGTCGACGAGGTCCATGATGAACTCGTGGGCTTGCGCCTGCCGCGCCGCCGCTTCGATCTCGGCCGCCGTGGAGCCCGGCCGGCCGTAGGCGATGTTGGCGGCGATCGAGCGGTGCAGCAGCGACGTGTCCTGCGTGACCATGCCGATGGCCGCGCGCAGGCTCTCCTGAGTGACCTGCGAGATGTCTTGCCCGTCAATCAGGATGCGGCCTTGCTCGACTTCATGAAAGCGCAGCAATAGGTTGACCAGAGTCGACTTGCCCGAGCCGGAGCGCCCGACCAGGCCGATACGTTCACCGGGGCGGATCGTCAGGTCGAAGTCATCGAGCACGCGCCGGCCGTCGCTGCGGCCATAGGTGAACGACAGGTGCTCGAAGCGGATTTGGCCGCCAAGCGGCGCACTTTTGACGCGCAGCTCGCGGGCGTCGGGCCGGTCGACCATCTTCCAGGGCACCGCAATGGTCTGCATGCCTTCTTGCACCACGCCGATGTTCTCGAAGATGCCTGTCACTTCCCAGCTCACCCAGCCGGCGACGTTAGCGATTTGCCAAGCCAGCGGCAACGCGGTAGCGACCACGCCGGCACTGACCTGTCCCTGCGCCCACAGCACGACGCCGATCGCGCCGGTACTGACCAGCAGCAATGCGTTCATCACCGACAGCGAGGTCATGAATTGCGTGATCAGCCGCATGTGGGCGGCAATGGCGACGGTGTGCTCATTGAGCGAGTTACGCACATAGGCGTCTTCATCGCGCGCGCGGGAGAAAAGCTTGACGGTGAGGATGTTGGTATAGGCATCGACCACGCGTCCCATCACCGACGACCGCAGCTCCGAGCTGACCTTCGCCAGATCGCGCATGCGTGGCACGAAGTAACGAAGGAACACGACATAGCCCGCGAACCACAGCATCGTTGGAATGGCCAGCCGCCAGTCGGCGCCGATCATCAGCAGCATCGCGCTCACGCCGTAGATCGCGATGTACCAGATCGCGCGGATGCTCGATACCACGCTCTCGCGCACCGCATTGCTGGTCTGCATCACCCGGTTGGCAATGCGGCCGGCGAAGTCGTTCTGGAAGAACGGCCAACTCTGGCGCACCACATGCCAGTGGCTTTGCCAACGGATCAGGCTGGTGACGCCGGGCACAACGGCGTTGTTGCGGATCAGGCTGTCGGCCAGCAGCGAGGCGGGCCGGCCGATCAACACCAGCGCGGCCATCGCCAGCAAGCCTGGCCTGGCGTCGGCAAAGGCCACGGCGCGGTCGCTGGCTTGCATCAGCGTGACGATCTTGCCGATGAACACCGGGATCAGCGTGTCGATCAGCGCGACCGCCAGCCCGGTCACGAACATCGCGGCGTAGAGGCTGCGGGTCTGGCGAACAAAGTGCCAATAAAACGCCAGCAGCCCGGCCGGTGGCGGGCCGGGTGGCAGCTCGGTCGGGCGGATGCGCTGTTCGAAGAATGCAAACATGGGGCGCCAAATGCAAGGCGGCGCAAGCTTGTGGCGTGCGCCGCGATGGAGGAAGGGAAGGGCGGCATTGTCGCCGCATCCGCTTCGAAGGGGGCGCCTGGCCTGCGCGCTCAGCACGAGCCGGCTGAACCGGCCGCAGGCTCGGTCATCAGGTCGAGACCATCACTGGTTGCCGTTGACAGCGTCGGAATTGACCCGCGCCAGACGTTCGCGGCTTCCAGCGATCGCTTCTGCCCGCACCTCTTGGCGCGTGCGGGGGGCCGCGACCGCGGTGTTCGCAACATCGTGGAATTTATGGGCCAGCGGGTATTCGCCAGAAGCCCGGGCTCGGGCCAGCTCGGCTTGCACCTCGGCACGCGTCAGGCCGGAACCTGCGGTGCTGACCGGCGTCACATAGTCACGAATGTTGACGTCGCTGCTCAGTTCACCGGCGGCGCGTGCATGTGCCAGTTCTGATTTCACCTCGGTCCGGGTGAGCGGCGTTTCGTCGCCAGCGGCGAGAACCGCAGCGCTCAAGGTGGCGATGACAAGGGCGGTGGCGAGTTGACGGATCTTCATGATGGGTTTCCTTCACGGCAAATGATTGAACGAGTCGGTCGGAGGCCCATCGAGCTTCTGGCCGATCTCGGCGAGCCTTTGAATCATAGGGTTAACACCGGGTTCGTCGATGGGCTGGACTTTATGGCTTGCGCTTGAATCAATAAATGCCATGTGATTCAATTGGGTGTTGTTTAAATAGAAACAATAAAGGGTGAGTTGATGGACAGATTGCATTCCATGCGGGTGTTCTCCCGAGTCATCGAAGAAGGCAGCTTTGCCGGTGCGGCGCGTTCGCTGAACCTGTCGCCGGCGGTCGTCACGCGTTTGGTGGCCGATCTGGAAGAGCACTTGGGCGCGCGACTCATCAACCGGACGACTCGGCGCCTGGCGCTAACTGACACCGGTGAGCTGTATCTGGAGCGGGTGCAGCAAATCCTCACCGAGATCGAAGAGGCCGAGGCGCTGGCCAGTGCGGCGACTTCCGAGCCGCGAGGCCACTTGCGCGTGCTGGTACCGCCAGCATTTGCCGTGCACCAGATCGCCAAGCACCTGCCGAAATTCCGCGCGCTTTATCCGCGCGTGACGATCGAGTTGTCTGCGCCGGGGCCGGTGGAAACCATCGATGAGAACTTCGACATCAGCATCATCCAAATGGGCCGCCAGGCGCTGGACGGCGATTTCGTCGCGCGGCTGCTGGCCTGTTCCGAGGTGATCACCTGCGCATCGCCGGAGTATCTCGATTGCCGAGGCCGCATCGAGCACCCGAGCGAGTTGGCGCAGCATGAGTTGATGTTTCCGACGGTGGCGCGGGAGATCCCGTTTTATCGGGGCGCCGCGGGCGGCGGGTCGTCGGTGGGCGAGTCGTTCACCGTCAACGTCGCGCGCCAGGGGCTCAGCACCATCCACAGCGACACGATGTATGCCGCCGCGCTGGCGGGCATGGGCGTGGTCGGCTTGCCGTCTTATGTGGTCGAAGACGCGTTGACCGAGCAGGCGCTGGAGCGCGTGCTACCGGAATGGCGCGTGCTGACCTTGCGGGTGTATGCAGCGATGCCGACGCGCAAATATGTGCCGGCGCGCACCCGCGCTTTCATGGATTACCTCGTGCAGGTGTTCGGCGGCCTGGAGCGCGACCCGTGGCTGCAGGCCGCGGGCTGTTCGACGCCATGCAGCATGGTGCCGGCCAGTGAGGCGGTGCTGGAGCCGCAGTCGACCTGAGCCGTGCCGCACGCGGCCTTAAGGCCGCTTCGGCTCAGAGGCGAATTCAGAAGTAAACGTTCTGCCGTGTCGCGCCCATCAACGGTTCCAGCAGGCGGGCCAGCGGGCCAAGGCCGTTGTAGCGCACCGCCACCTTGTGGGCGTAGTTGAAAAAGCGCGGCAGGTCGCTCACGTAATGCGGCTTGCCGTCGCGGTGCTTGATGCGGCAGAAGAGGCCGAGGATCTTCAGGTGCCGCTGCAGGCCCATCCACTCGATGTGCCTCCAGAACTCGCCGAAGTCTTGCGGCAGCGGCAGTGAGGCCTTGCGGGCTTGCTGCCAATAGCGGATCGCCCAGTCGATCTCCTGCTCTTCATCCCACGAAATGAAGGCATCGCGCAGCAAAGACGCGATGTCGTAGCTGACCGGCCCCCGCACCGCATCCTGGAAATCGAGAATGCCGGGGTTGCCAGCGGCGGCCGGGCAGATCATCAGATTGCGCGGCATGTAGTCGCGGTGCATTGCCACCGTAGGCTGGGCCAGCGCGCTGCGCACCAGCGCATCGCACACGGCTTGCCATTGCGCATGTTGATCGGCACGCCAGGTCACGCCGTATTCGCGCGCCACACACCATTCGGGAAAGAGCGCGAGTTCACGCCGCAGGAACGGCTCGTCATACGCGGGCAGCAACTGGGCATCGGTGCGGCTTTGCCATTGAACCAGCGCCGTGATGGCGTCTCGCATCAGCGGATCGAAGCCGCGGCTGTTGCCTTCGGCCTGCGCTTTTTGCAGCGCCGGCAGATAGAGCTCGGTGCCCAGGTCGGTGATCAGCAGAAAGCCATGTTCGATGTCTTGCGCGATCACCTTCGGCGCATTCAGGCCGGCCTGCTTGAGCAACTCGGCCACCTTCACAAAGGCCTGCACGTTTTCTTGTGGCGGCGGTGCGTCCATCACGATGAAGGTGTCGCCGGCCTGGCTGTCGATGCGGAAATAGCGCCGGAAGCTTGCGTCGGCGCTGGCCAGCCGCAGCGAATCGACCTTCAGGCCGTGACGCGAAGCGATGCCATCCAGCCACTGCGTGAAGGCGTCGCGCCGGGCCGCGTCGGCCCATGCGATGGGCGTGGGCAAGGGATTCGTTGCAGGCATGGGCGTGGACCGCGTGGGGTGTTTCAGGGTGACTCGGACGCGAAGGGCGCTGCCCTCGTCGATAATCATCGATTCTACAAATCGCCCTGGGCTGGGCTTCTCTCTTGACAGCAGCCTGCCGCTCGCGGCGGCCCCGCGCGTCAGATCGAGGATCAGCCTGCCCATCCTCCGCCTCTCCAAGCCCCGGTTTTGCTGAGTCTTTTTCATCCCCATTGCCCGTTCGTCCTTCGTTGCCTGGCGGCCAGCTGCATGGCTGCGTGCGCGCCGCCGTCGGCCTGGGCGCAAGCGGCGGTGCCGGCCAAGCCCGCGACACCGGCATCGATCGAAGCCGATTCGATCAGTGCGCGGCCCGACATGGACGTCATTGCCGAAGGCAACGCCCAGTTTCGCCAGGACGGCACGGAGATCCGCGCCGATCGGCTGAGCTATGACCAGACCGGCGACATCGCTCGCGCCAAGGGCAACGTGAAGATCTTGCGCGATGGCAACCGCTACAGCGGGCCGGAGCTGCAGCTTCAGGTGCAGCGGTTCGAGGGTTACTTCATCAACCCGACCTACTTCTTTTCGAAGACGAATGCCGGCGGCACCGCCGCGCGCATGGACTTTCTCGGCGAGCAGAACCTGGTTGCGACCGGGGCGAACTACACCAGTTGCCCGATGGATGGTTCGAGCGACCCGGCTTGGCTGCTGTCGACCGACAGCGTGAAGCTCGACTTCGAACACAACGAAGGCATTGCGAAAGGTGCGGTGCTGCGCTTTTATGGCGTGCCGATCCTCGCGGCGCCGACGCTGAGCTTTCCGTTGACCGACGACCGCAAGTCGGGTTGGCTGCCACCGACCACCAGCATCGATAACAAGAACGGCTTCCAGCTGGCGGTGCCTTATTACTGGAACATCGCGCCTAACCGCGATGCGACGCTGACACCGACGGTGATCACGCGGCGCGGCGTTGGGCTCGGCAGCGAGTTCCGCTACCTGGAGCCGAACTACGAAGGTGTCGCCAAGCTCAATGTCTTGGCCTATGACAGCGTGACCGGCGAGAGTCGCGGCGCGCTCAACCTGAAACACGAAGGCACGGCCTTTGGCGATGGGTTCTACAAAGTGCGCCTGGCACGGGTCTCGGACGACGACTATTGGAAAGACTTCTCGCGTGACTACCCGAGCCTGACACCACGCTTGCTGGGCTCCGACGTCGCCGGCACCAAGAGCTTCGGCAACTGGACGACCTATGCCCGCGTGCAACGCTGGCAGGTGCTGCAGAACACCGATGCCGAAAGCCTGATCCGACAGTCGCCGTATGACCGCTTGCCGCAGATCGGCGTTCGTGGCACCGAGAAGCTGTTGGGTGGCTTGGAGCTGTCGCTGGAGAATGAATTCAATCGCTTCACGAACCCGACCGGCAACATCGAGCCGAACCGCCTGACCGGCACGCGCATCCACTCCATTGGTGCGCTGAGCTTGCCTTACGTGACGCCCGGCTGGACGCTCGTGCCCAAGCTGTCGGTGAACGCCGCGGCCTATTCGCTTGATCAGCCCGTCACGCAAGGTCAGTACGCAGGGCGCAGCCAGTTCGGCCGCACGATCCCGACCTTCAGCCTTGACAGCGCCTGGGTGCTTGAGCGCGACACGAAGTGGTTCGGCCAGGCCGCGCGCCAGACGCTGGAGCCGCGCCTGCTCTTCGTGCGCACGCCTTACCGCGATCAGAGCGGCGTTCCGCAGTTCGACTCGGCGGGCAAGGACTTCAATTTCGATTCGATCTACACCGAGAACTCGTTCACCGGCGTGGATCGGGTGTCGGATGCCTATCAGGTGACGGCCGGCGTCACGACGCGCATCCTGGATGAGCAGACCGGCGCCGAAGCCATGAAGCTCGGCATTGCCCAGCGCTTCTTGCGCGCCGATCAGCAAATCACGCCTGACGGCACGCCGATCACCAATCGGGTCTCCGACCTGTTGCTGCTGGGCTCGACCAACCTGATCCCGAAATGGACGCTCAATGGCGGCCTGCAATACAGCCCGGACCTGCACGCCGCGGTGCGTTCGCTCTTCGGCGTTCGTTACTCACCAGGGCCCTACCGCACCGTCAACGTCGGCTACCGCCTGAAGCGCGGTGACAGCGAGCAGGTCGAAGTGGGCTGGCAATGGCCGATCTATGGCCGGCCGAAAGAAGCGCGCAGCGCCTCGGCGACGGGCGGCAGTTGCAGCGGCTCGTGGTACAGCGTGGGCTATGTCAAATACAGCATGGGCGACAGCCGGATCGTCGATGCCGTGGCTGGTTTCGAATACGACGCCGGTTGCTGGAACGCCCGTGTGGTCGCCAAGCGTTTCTCCACCAGCCCGCAAGAGGCCAACACCCAGTTGGGCTTCGAAATCGAGTTCGTCGGCCTGTCTCGGCTGGGTACCAACCCCCTGCAGGTCTTGAAGGACAATATCCCCGGCTACCGCCAGCTGCGTGATGATCGCGCGGCGCCCATCGCTCCGTGAAGACCCCCATGATTTCAATCTCCCATTGGCCCCGCCGGGCACTGTTGGCGCTGGCGCTTTTCGGCGCTGCGGCAACGGCTCAAACGCAAACGACGCAGGCGCGCGCTGGCGACTACATCGTGGCCATCGTCAACCAGGAGCTGGTGACGGCGGCGGAGCTGCAGCTGCGCATTTCGCAGGTCAAGCAGCAGGCCAAGCGCGGTAGCACCAAGCTGCCGCCGGACGATGAGTTGCGCACTCAACTGCTGGACGCCTTGATCGATGAGCGGGTGCTGGTCACCAACGCACGCGACAGCGGCCAGCGCGTCGATGACGCCGAACTGGAGCGCGCCGTGGCCAATGTGGCGGCGCAGAACCAGCTGACGGCCGATCAGCTGCGCGAGCGCCTGGCCCGCGAAGGCATGGACTACCCGCGCTTTCGCAGCAACGTGCGTGATCAGTTGATGGTCGAGCGTACGCGTGAGCGTGAAGTGCAGAGCCGCATCAAGATCACCGACAGCGAGATTGACACGTTTGTCGAGAAGCAGCGCGCCGAGGCCGGCATGGCCACGCAATACAACATTGCGCAGATCCTGGTCGGCGTGCCCGAAGGCGCGAGCGAAGCTGTGGTGGCCGAGCGCCGTGCGAAGGCCGAGGCGGCCTTCAACCGCGTTCGTGCGGGGCAGGCGTTTGAGGTCGTGGCCAGCCAGGTGTCGGAAGATTCGAACAAGACCAAAGGCGGCGAGATCGGTTTTCGCCCTGCCGATCGTTTGCCGGATCTGTTTGTCGCTGCCGTGCGGCCGCTAAAGGCGGGCGAGGTGTCGCCCGAGTTGCTGCGCACCGGCGCCGGCTTTCACGTGCTGAAGCTGCTCGATCGCAACGACACCAGCGCGCTGTCGATCACGCAGACGCGCGCGCGCCATGTGCTGCTGCGCCTTTCGGCTCAGCTGACCCAGGAAGCTGCGGTGCGCCGCTTGCAAGAGCTGAAGCGCCAGATCACCGCCGGCACCCGCACCTTCGAGCAGGTGGCGCGTGACAACTCGGAAGACGGCAGCGCATCGCAAGGCGGTGACCTCGGCTGGTCGTCGCCGGGCAGCCTGGTGCCTGAATTCGAAGATGCGATGAATGCCTTGCCGATCAATGGTTTGTCAGACCCGGTGGTCTCGCGCTTCGGCGTGCATTTGATCCAGGTCATCGAGCGCCGCAAGACCGCGCTCGATGCCAAGCAACAGCGCGATCAGGCCCGCACGGCGCTGCGCGAGCAGAAGTTTGACGCGGCCTATGACGACTGGCTGAAGGAGTTGCGCTCGCGCGCCTACATCGAGATGCGCGAGCCTCCGCAGTAAGCGGGCCCCTGCGTGAAGCACATTGCGAGAAAGCGCTTCGGCCAGCATTTCCTGTCCGATGGCGCAGTGATCGGCGCGATCGTCGATGCGATCAATCCGCAGCCCGGCCAGGCGCTGGTCGAGATCGGGCCGGGCCTCGGCGCGATGACCAATCCGCTGGTCGAGCGCAGCGAGCGCCTGACGGTGATCGAACTCGATCGCGATCTGGCGGCGCGGCTGCGCAAGCGCAGCGAGCTGGAGGTGGTGGAGTCCGACGTGCTGAAGGTCGACTTCGTTGCGTTGGCCGCGCAGGCCGGGCAAAAGCTGCGCGTGGTCGGCAACCTGCCGTACAACATCTCGACGCCGATCCTCTTTCATCTGCTGGAGGCGGTTGATCAGGTGGTCGACCAGCACTTCATGCTGCAAAAGGAAGTCGTCGACCGCATGGCCGCAGTGCCGGGCAACAAGGACTATGGCCGGCTGTCGGTGATGCTGCAGTGGCGCTACGACATCGAGTCGGTGGTCGATGTCGGGCCGGAGGCTTTTGATCCGCCACCGCGGGTGGATTCGGCGGTGGTGCGCATGCAGCCCTTGCCGGCCCACGCCGGCATCGATGCCGGTTTACTTGGCGAATTGGTGACGGTGGCGTTCTCGCAGCGCCGCAAGATCCTGCGCAACACGCTGGGGCGCTGGCTCGACGAGCGCGCGTTCGGCGGTGATTTCGACGTGCAGCGACGTGCCGAAGAAGTGCCGGTCAGCGAATACCTGAGCCTCGTGCGCGCACTGTCTTCACCGGCGGCGTAACGCCTGGCTGGCGTTGGCTGCGCTGAACGGCCGCGCGCGATCACTGCCTGCTGCCCACGGTGTCTTGTGCACTGGAACTGAGTTTGCGTGAGGCAGTCCAACTGCCACAATCGCCACGCAATCTTCGACGCCCATGACCTCGCTTCGCTCCTTCTGGCCCACCGGCCTGCCTTTGCGCAGGTGGGGCCGAAGCATGCTGCTGGCGTTGTGGATGGTGCTGGTTCAGCAAGGTGCGTTGCTGCATGAGCTGAGCCATTACACGTCGCCTGATGCGCAGACCGAGCTTGGCCACAAGAAGCATGTCGCGGCCGGCGCATGCGCGCTCTGCCTGAGCTTTGCGCAGGTCAACAGCGGTGCGGCGTCCGCGCTCGTACCGACGGCGCTGCGGGCCGATGTCGCTTTCCATTGGGAGCCGGCTTCGCCGGTTCACCCGCGCGCGGCTGCCGTGCCGGCGCAGCGCAGCCGCGGCCCGCCAAGCTTTTGCTGAGCCCTCGCTGAAGCTGGGCTTTCGCTGGCGTGATGCCGCGCAAGCCGCCCTTGTCTCGTTCAGTGCCAACCCGCGTTGGGATGCAGCCCGCCATGGCGGAGCCTCGACATCGCCTGTGAGTGCGTGGCCGGCCTGAGCCCATTTCCTGGAGTTCATCTGATGACCACCCAGACCCAGCTCGCTTGCGCGCTGCTTTTGATGACGGGCGCCATCGCGCACGCCGCCGAGGCGGCCCATGTGCATGGTGTTGCGCGGCTCGATGTCGCGGTCGAGTCGACGAAGCTGACGATCCAGCTCGAGTCGCCACTCGACAATCTTGTCGGCTTCGAGCGCGCGCCGCGCACCGATGCCGAACGCGCCCTCGTGAACACGGCGGTCGCCAGGCTGAAAGCCGCCGATGCGATGTTCAAGATCGACCCTGCCGGGCAATGCAAGCTCACGAAGGTCGATCTGGCCTCGGCTGCACTGAAGCTCGGGACGCCCGATCCGGAAGAAGTCAAAGCCGGCCACGCCGACATCGACGGCAGCTTCGAGTTCGATTGCGCTGACGCCGCCAAGGCCCGCTTTGTCGATGTCGACCTGTTCAGCTTTCCGCATTTGCAGCGCCTGGAGATTCAAGCCGCCACACCGCCCGGCCAGTTCAAGCAAAGCCTGAAGCGCCCGGCCCAACGCGTGGCCCAGCGCGTGGTGTTGACGAAATGAGGGCGGCCCGATGATCGACCTCATGAATGTGCGCTTTCGCTGGCCCGGCGCGGCTCACGATGGCATTGCCATCGACGCCATCACCGTGGCCACCGGGAGCAGCCTGTTTCTGCATGGGCCGAGCGGTAGCGGCAAAAGCACCTTGCTCGGTTTGCTGGCGGGCGTGCTGATGCCGCAACAAGGCGAGGTGCGATTGCTCGGCACGGCGTGGTCGGCGATGTCGAGCGCACGCCGCGATGCGTTCCGGGCCGATCACGTCGGCTACATCTTTCAGCAGTTCAACCTGCTGCCTTACCTGAGCGTCATCGACAACGTGCTGCTGCCCTGCCGTTTTTCGTTGCTGCGCCGCCAGCGCGCCGCGGCAGATGGCTCGCCGGTGGCCAGCGCGCAGCGCTTGCTCGGGCAGGTGGGCCTGAGCGAATCGCTGTGGGCGCGGCCTGCCGCGCAGTTGTCGGTCGGCCAGCAGCAGCGGGTGGCTGCAGCGCGGGCGCTGATCGGCCGGCCGGAGGTGGTGATTGCCGACGAGCCGACCTCCGCGCTCGACGCGGCGCTGCGCGATGGCTTCATGGACTTGCTGCTCGGCCAATGCCACGCCAGCGGCAGCACGCTGGTGTTCGTCAGCCACGACGAGCGCCTGGCCTCGCGCTTCGAACGCCGGCTGTCGCTGCCGGACATCAACGGCAGCGCTGTGGTGCTTGAAGAGCCGGCCGAGGAGGTGACGCGATGAGCGCCTTGTTGATGCTGGCCGTGCGCAGCGCCTGGAACCGGCGCTTTGTGCTGTCGCTGGTGGTGCTGTCGATCGCGCTGTCGACCTTTCTGCTATTGGGCATCGAGCGCATCCGCAGCGATGTGCGAGAGAACTTTTCCGAATCGGTGTCAGGCACCGACCTGATCGTCGGCGCGCGCACCGGCGCGGTTCAGCTGCTGCTGTATTCGGTGTTCCGCATTGGCAGCGCCACCAACAACATCCGCTGGAGCAGCGTGCAAGCGATCAGCCAGCATCGCGCTGTGGCCTGGGTGGTGCCGATCTCGCTCGGCGATTCGCACCGCGGCTTTCCGGTGGTCGGCACCTCGCAGGCCTACTTCGAGCACTTCCAATACGGCGGCCATCAGCACCTGCAGGTCGCGCAGGGCACGCCCTTCAGCGCGGTGTTTGACACCGTGATCGGCGCCGAGGTTGCCAGGCGCCTGGGCTATCGCCTGGGCGACCCCATCGTGCTCAGCCATGGCGATGGCGCTTTTGCTGCGAATGACCATGCCGACAAGCCCTTCACTGTCGTCGGCATTCTTCAGCCGACCGGCACGCCGGTGGATCGCTCGGTGCACATCAGCCTGGAGGCGATGGAGGCGATTCACCTCGACTGGGTGGCTGGCGCGCCGATGCCCGGCCATGCGGTGCCGGCCGATCAGGTGGCCGGCCACGACCTGACCCCGAAGAACGTGACGGCGGTGCTGATGGGGCTGAAGAGCCGCGCGGCGGTGTTCTCGGTGCAGCGCTCGATCGCTGAATTCAGCGGCGAACCCTTGCTGGCCATCCTGCCCGGCGTCGCGCTCGATGAGCTGTGGGAGGTGGTCGGCGCGGGCGAGAAGGGTTTGCTCGCGATGAGTGCGCTGGTCTCGATGGTCAGCTTGGCGGGCCTGGTGGCGGTGATCCTGGCCGGGCTGAACGAGCGGCGGCGCGAGCTGTCGATCCTGCGCGCGGTGGGCGCCGGGCCGAGGCAGGTGATGTTGCTGCTGGCGGTCGAGGGTGGGCTGATCACCGTCAGTGGCGTGGTGCTCGGTGCCTTGGCCAGCACGGTGGCGGTGGCCTTGCTCGGTGGCTGGTTCGAGGCGCAAGTCGGCGTGGCGCTGCATCTGACCTGGCCGGGTGAGACGGAAGGGCTGCTGCTGGCGGCAGTGTTGGTCAGCGGCTGGCTGGCCAGCCTGATTCCCGGCTATCGGGCGTACCGCCTGTCGCTGGTCGATGGCTTGTCGCCGAGGGTTTGAGCGATGAACAAACCACGCCTTTTCCTGGCCGCAGCCATCGCGGTGGCGGCTGTGGCCTATGCGCTCGGGCGCAGTGGCTGGCTGACGAATGCGCCTGCAGTGCCGGTCGACTTCAAAGAGATTGCCTTGCAGGCGTTGTCGCCGTCCGACTGGGACCCGATCCAGCGCTTCCAGCAGAGCAACCGCGGTGCGCTCGATGACGGCGACCCCAACACCCAGCGCCTGATGCGCGCGATCTGGGACAACGCGCCGACCATCGAAGCGCTCGATGGCGCCGCCGTCAAGCTGGCGGGTTATGTCGTGCCGCTCGAAGAAGCACAGGGCGCGATGAGCGAGTTTCTGCTGGTGCCGTATTTCGGCGCCTGCCTGCACAGCCCGCCGCCGCCCGCGAATCAGATCGTCCACGTCGCGGCGCACACGCCGATCAAAGGCCTGCGCGCGATGGACGTCGTGTGGGTCAGCGGCACGCTGAAAACCGGCCGGATGGACTCGTCGATGGGCATAAGCGGCTACCGCCTGGATGCGATCCAGGTCGATGCCTATGTCAAAAAAATTGTCAATCGAGAAGCACCGCGCGGCAACTCGCCGACACCCGGTCCTCTTCTTCAGGAGCCTGTGCAATGAACGCCACCCCGATCCGCAAATTCATCTGGTCCGTACCGCTGTTGCTTGCGCTGAGCCTGATGGCCGGCGCAAGCCTTGCGGCCGAGCCGGCAGCACGCGCTGCTTCGTCACCTGCCGCATCGAAAGCCACGCCGAGGGAAATCAAATGGGAAGCGCTGATTCCCAAGGGCTGGGACCCGCAGAAGGAGATGCCGGCCGAGCAACCGGGCATCCTGATCGACGGCAGCCCGGGCACCTTGCAGTTGATGCGCGACATGCGAGAGGTGTGGGACAAGGCGCCGACCAACGACGAGCTGGCCGGGCAATCGATCAAGCTGCCGGGCTACGTGGTGCCACTGGAAGAAACCAAGCGCGGCCTCACCGAATTCCTGCTGGTGCCTTACTTCGGCGCCTGCATCCACACCCCGCCGCCGCCCGCGAATCAGATCGTGCATGTGGTCGTCGCCAAGCCGGTGAAAGGCTTTGCGTCGATGGACACCGTCTGGGTCAGCGGCACCTTGTCTTTGTCGCGCCAGGATTCGGCGATGGGCGTGAGCGGCTACAAGATCGACGCGGCGCAGGTCAGCCGCTACCTGCCGTCGTCGAGGTAGGTGGCGTTGGCGGCCTTGTCGCTTCTCGGCCGCATCCTGTTCTGTGGGGATGAATGCCGGTGGTGATGCGATGGTGCGTGCCGGCTATGCGAAAGTCATGGCTCTGTCGTCACAAGGACATCCTTTGGATTCGAGCTTGACCGTTTCATCGCTGAACCCACTTTCGCCAGTGAACCCCGCTGCGACCCCGCTGGGCGCTGCTACCGATCTGCCGCTGCCGGCTGACTTTCCGCTCAGGCTGACGGCCGATCAGGTTCAGCAGGTCCAAAGCCAGCTGGCCGGGCGCAGCCTGGCTGCGGCTTCTCAATTGGAGATGGCCAAGATTGGTAGCGAAGCCGAGGCCCAGTTGCACCGCACGCTGGGCAGCTTTCTCGACAAGATCGAAAAGGGCGAGCAGCCGAAGATCTTCACGCTGGTGACGCGGCTGAGCGAGGCCGTTGACGAGCAACGCCTGCCGGCGCTCGCCGACGAGATCCTGAATGCCCAGCCGACGCTGATGCAAAAGCTCTCCGGCTTCTTCAACAAGAAGTCGATGGCGCGTGCGCTGCAGCGGGCCTATGAAGAGCTTCGCCTGCGCGCGGCCGGCAAGACCAAGACCTTGAACGACTTGATCAAGGTGATGGAAAAGGAACTGGAGCAGGAGCAGCGGCGGCTCGAAGGCGAGTTGCGCACGCAAGAGCAGCTGAAGGAAAGCTACCGCGAGCATTTCGTGACGCTGGGCGTGGTCGTCGCCTTCATGAGCTGCTGGCTCGTGCAGTCGCGCGCGGAGGTACAGCAGGCGATCGATGGCGGTGCCGACGCGACCACGGTGCGCCTGCTCAACGACAAGCTGCAAGCGCTGGAAAGCCGCACGCTGGCGCTGGAGAACACGCTGACGCGCCTGCCGTCCGATCAACTGACGATCCGCATGCTGGAGAACGCCGGCATCGCGACGCTGCAGGAAGCCACGACCACCGCTGCCGGCCGTTTCGCCAGCATCAAGATGACCTTGCTGACGATTCACGGTGCGCTTGTGACGCAAGGCGTGCAGCGCCTGGCGGAGCAAGGTGCGGCACTGGACGCCAACCTGCTGGCGGTGCGCGCGGCCTTGATGAAAGAGGTCGTCACCCAGGCTGCCAACGCGCCGGGCGACAACCGGCTGGCCGAGGCCCAGGCGCTGAAGAAGATCGTTGCTGAAACGCGCGAGCTGGTCGGCATCGTCGACCGGGCTGCGCAATCGAATCAGGAGAAGTTCGCCGCGGCCCGTGCCATCACCGGCCAAGCCCGCCAGGAGCTGGCCGAACTGGGCGCATCGATTCGGCCCGATCTGCCGCCGCAGCGCTGACCTTGTCTCGCTGATGCAGCCGCGCCGATGCCACCACTGAGACGCGCATTGCCATTCACCACATCCGGAGGGACGCACGACACCATGACCAGCCTGGTTCTGAATCTGACCAAGCCCGGCGAGCAGGCTTCGAAGCTGCAGCTGAATCTGAACAAGAACGAAATCTTCACCGTGAAGCTGTCCTGGGACGAGAAGTCGAGCCAGGGCCAGACCGATCTCGACCTGCATGCCATCGTCGGCGTCAACACCGGCAGTGGCGCGAAAGCCGGAGCTTTCGAAGACATCCTCAGCACCTACAACGTGCGGCGCAAGGTCGGCGGGCAGGAAGTCGGCGTGCTCGACAAGAAGGCCGATGGCAGCTTCGAGATCCACGGCGGCGCGCTGGTGCACAGCCCGGACGCGCAAGACGGTCGGCTCGATGGCGATGACGAATGGATTCGCATCGACCCGGCCAAGCTGAGCACGCCGGCCAGCGGCCACCTGGAAATCCCGCTGGTCGCGATGCTTCATGGCGCCTCGGCCTCGCGCAAGTTCCGCGATGTCAAGAACGCGCGTGTCACGGTGGTCAATTCCCTGGGCCGCGAGTTGATGAGCGCGACGCTGTCGGACCAGTTCGCTGAATTCATCGGCGTGCAGATGGGCTCGATCCTGATCGATGCGGCCGGCAAGGCGAGCTTTGCTTCGGTCGGTGTCGGCTTCGATGGCGATTTCAACAGCGTGCTCGGGCATTTCTCCTGATGGCCTGCGCCGTTTCGGGATCGCGGGTTGGCGGCTGACATCGATGGACGAAGTGCCAACGTGACGATGCGCCCGACGATCATCGGCAGTGGAAAGCCGGTGGCTGAGCCGTCTGCCGAGCCGCAAGTACCCTTGCGCCCGACCGTCATCGGCGCGGGCCCGGTGCCTGCTGGCGCAAGCCCGGCTGTGCCGCTGCAGCCGTCAGCGATGGCGACAACCGGCGCGGGGCTGGCAAGGGTCTTGGCGCCCGACGCGATGGTGCTTCCCGCGCAAGCCGCTCGGCCCACAGTGCCGGCGCCATCGTCAGAAGCTCCGATGCTTTCCAGCGCCGTGGCGGTGACCCGCGTTCGCGGTGTGGAACGCAAAGGCCTGGCGATCGAGGCGGCGGCCTTGCACGCGCGGCATCCCGAAGCCGGCCCTGCGGCCGTCGATCAGGCCATGGCGATGCTGGCCGGCGTGGTGCCCGACAGCTTCAGCGCCAACTCGATCGAGCAGCTCGGCCGCCCCGCGCAGGAAAGCGTGGCGCGGCTGATCGATCGGCTGCTGCGCCTCGTCGACGAGGAAGCTTCGCGCACCGCGGCCCGCCACGTCGCCCGCTTGCTGGAGCTGCTGGGCGATCTGGCCGAGGTGCTGAAGCCGGCGGCGCTGAACTGGCGGCGCAAGTCGCTGCGCCAGGCCTTGGCGGAAACTCGACCCGAACTCGATCGCTTGCGTGCTGTGCTGGAGCGTTCGGAGGCCGGCCTCGTTGATCAACGCGATCGGCTGCTGGCGATGCAGTCCGAGCTGCAACTCGTGTTCGACAGCTTGCAGTCGGTGCTGATCACCCTTGCCGAGTTGAAGGCACGGTTCGATGACTCACGCCGGCAATCGGCACTCGACCAGCGCGAGACCGACGTGCTGAAGTCGCTGGCACTGCTGCATACGCACAGCGAGCAAGTGGCCCGCCTGGAGGCGGATTTCGCCCAGTTGGCGCGGCGAATCCGCGATGCGGTCTTGCATGCGCTTCCTGCCTGGCTTTCGATGGCCGCCTCGATGCCGAACGAAAGCCTCAACGACACCGAACGCTTTTCGCTGATGGATCGGCTGCAGCAACTGATCCTCGGCCTTCACAGGCCTTAGCCTTTTCACCGGACAACACACCATGGCCCTGCAACTCAACCTCGAAAAATCAAAAGCTTCGCTCCAGCTCTGCCTGCAGAAGGCGGGCATCGTGAAGCCGCCGGTGATGGACATGGGCGTCTTGCTCGACGTCAGCGGCTCGTTTGAAGACGAACACCGCGACGGCACCACCAACAAGCTGCTGGTTCGGCTAGTGCCGTGGGGGCTGACCTTCGACCCCGATCACAAGCTCGACCTCACGACCTTCAGCAACGGCGAGCGCCACGTGGTTCGCGCTGGCAGCGTCAACGCCACCAATTACGCCGACTATGTGCAGCGCCACGTGATCGGCAAGGTGGCTGGCTGGAATGGCGGCACCGACTACAGCTATGGCCTCGAAGACTTCTTGCGCCTGTTCGGCTGGCTCGACAACGAAGCGGTCAAGCCGGGCTTTCTCGGCAAGCTCTTTGGCGCGAAAGCGGTGCCGGCGGCCGAACGCAGGCGCTCTCTGGTCACGGTGATCACCGATGGCGAGAACAGCGACAAAGACCGCACCCGCCAGGTGCTGCGCGAATCGCAGAAGCGGCAGGACGAGGTCTACGTGCTGTTCCTCGGCGTCTCCAACCAGGGCGGCAAATTTCCGTTCCTCGAACAGATCGGCGATGAGTTCTCGAACACCGGCCTCGTGGTGATTCCGAACATCCGCGAGTTCGTCGAGATGGACGATGACACGCTGAACGAATTGCTGTTGCTGGACGAACTGATCGAATGGTTGAAGCGCTGAGCGGCCCGCTTTCGGTTCCTTGAGGTTTCGACGGCGGGGGGTTGGTTGACGGCCGTAGGCGCCGTCAGAGAACCTGCTTTCTTCGCAACGCACCGAGTTCGTCGTCGGCCCAGCCCAGCTCACGTAGCACCTCATCGGTATGCTCGCCCAGCAGCGGCGGCGGGCGGCGGTATTGCACCGGTGTTGCCGACAGCTTCATCGGGCTGGCGACCACCCGCAGGCGCTCGCTCAGCGGGTGCGCCATCGGCACAGTCATCTCGCGTGCCTGCACTTGCGGATCGGAAAACACCTCGTCCAGGTCGTTGATCGGCCCGCAAGGCACCTTCGCCGCTTCCAGCGCTTGCAGCCAGTCGTGCCGGCTGCGTGTTTTCATGATCTCGGCCAGCACCGGAATCAGCTGGCCGCGCTCGCGCACCCGGTGGGCGTTGCGGGCGAAGCGGGGGTCGCGGGCGAGTTCGGCGCAGCCGGCGACTTCGCAGAACCTGCCGAACTGGCTGTCGTTGCCGACCGCCAGAATCATGTGGCCGTCCGAGGTCTCGAAGACCTGGTACGGCACGATGTTGTGATGCGCGTTGCCGGCGCGTTTTGGCGCCTTGCCGGTGGCCAGGTAGTTCGCGCCGAGATTGGCCAACATGGCCACCTGGGTGTCGAGCAGCGCCATGTCGATGACCTGGCCTTCGCTTGTGGCATCGCGGTGGCGCAGCGCAGCAAGGATGGCGACGCTGGCGTACATGCCGGTGAATAGGTCCACCACCGCGACGCCCACTTTCTGCGGGCCGCCGCCGGGCAAGTCGTCGCGCTCGCCGGTCACGCTCATCAACCCGCCGATGCCTTGCACTGCGTAGTCGTAGCCCGCGCGTTCGCGGTAGGGCCCGGTCTGGCCGAAGCCGGTCACCGAGCAATACACGAGCTTGGGATAAAGCGTGCGCAGCGTGGCGGCGTCCAGCCCGTAGCGGGCCATGTCGCCGACCTTGAAGTTCTCGATGAAGACATCGCACAGACTGACCAGCCGGCGGATCAAGGCCTGGCCTTCGGGGTGCGCAATGTCGACGGTCACCGAACGCTTGTTGCGGTTGGTGCCGAGGTAATAGGCCGCTTCGGTGGTGTCGGTGTCGTCGTCCGCCTTTAGATAGGGCGGGCCCCAGGCGCGGGTGTCATCGCCGCCTTGGCCGTCTTTCAGCGGGCGCTCGATCTTGATGACATCGGCGCCGAGATCGGCCAGAGTCTGGGTGCACCAGGGGCCTGCCAGCACGCGCGACAGGTCGAGCACGCGAATGCCAGTCAGTGGCAGCGTGGCGGTAGAAGTGGGGGCTGATTCGCTCATCCCGATGATTGTGATTCAGCCCTCCATAATCCTTCGATGGTGTTTCTTTCATCGATTGTGCGGACCGCGGGCCGCAGGGCCTTGTGGGTGGCTGTGCCGCTCGGGGCGATGCTGACCGCGTGCTCACCCACGCTGGATTGGCGGGAGGTTCGCGCCGAGGGCAGTGATGCGGTGGCGCTGTTCCCCTGCAAGCCATCTCATGAGGTGCGTACTGTCCCGATCCACGGGGTCGCAACACGCATGACGCTGAATGCCTGCCGCGCCGGCGACGCGTTTTTCTCGCTGGCATATGCCGATGTGGGCGATCCGGGCCAGGTGACGTCGGTGCTGGAGGCGTTTCGGTTGGCACTGGCGGTCAATTTGGGGGCGGCGGTGGAGGCATCTGCGCCGGCAGCGGTCAGTGGCATGACGCCGCATCCGCAGGCTCAACGCATCAAGCTGCGTGGGCAACGGCCCGATGGCACGGCCGTGCACCAGGAGGCGGTGTTTTTTGCCAAGGGCCTGCGTGTTTTTCAGGCTGTCGTGATGGCGCCCCAGCTGGACGCCGAGGCGGTCGACACCTTTTTCGACAACCTGAAGCTACCGTCTTGAATGGGCGGCATGCCGGGCCAGGCCGGCCCGCGCAGTCTATGTATCTAAAAAATCGAGTTGTTGTGGATGCTCACCATCCGCAGAACCCGCTTGCAGGAACATAATTTCTCTCGTGTGCTGTTGGATCGACGGAACCTCAGGCACCCGATGTGTGGTTTTTGTGGCGAGACGGTCTCGGGCTCGTCCCTTTGACTCGGAACCTGTCCGGTTGAACTGCTGATAATGCCGCTATGCCAGGCCTGCTGATCATTGCCCACGCGCCGCTGGCGTCTTCGTTGAAGGCGGTAGCGCAACACACGTTTCCCGACTGTGGGCGGCGCCTGGAGGCGCTGGATGTTCTGCCCAACATTTCGCTCGAAGAAATCGAGGCTCGGGCCCGAATCCTGTTGATCCAGGTCTGCAACCCTGACGCGCTGATCTTCACCGACGTCTTTGGCGCCACGCCATGCAACGTGGCTCAGCGCTTGGCTGATGGCATGCACGTGAAGGTGATTGCCGGTGTCAATGTGCCGATGCTGTGGCGCTCGCTTTGTTATGCAGATGAGTCGCTGGACGCGCTGGTGACGCGCGCGGTGACGGGGGCAACGCAAGGGGTAATGCAGGTGGCAACCTCGCGGCCTCAAAATCAGGCGTATAAACCGGGCCCAAATGATCAAAGCAAATATCAGCATCAGCAATAAGCTGGGCCTCCATGCACGTGCCTCAGCGAAGCTGACCAAGCTTGCTGGCGGCTTTCAAAGTGACATCTTCATGAGCCGTAACGGCCGCCGTGTCAATGCCAAAAGCATCATGGGCGTGATGATGCTGGCAGCCGGTATGGGCAGCGAAGTCGAGGTTGAAACCTCCGGCGCCGATGAGCAGGCAGCACTCGATGCACTGCTGGCGCTCATCAACG
The DNA here is from genome assembly GCA_964242145.1 of uncultured Rhizobacter sp. Lineage (GTDB taxonomy): Bacteria > Pseudomonadota > Gammaproteobacteria > Burkholderiales > Burkholderiaceae_C > Rhizobacter. The sequence goes on along the minus strand of CAXTCD010000070.1, from coordinate 2,860 downwards.
ACAAGTTCGGCGAAGGCGAGTAAGGCCCGCCGGTGCGTGACTCACGCGCCCAGGAAATGCTTCCGATAGCGCGCCGGCAAGTCGGCGATGCGCATCATCATCGGCAAATCGGCGGTGTTGAAGTCAGGGTCCCAGGCCGGAGGGCCGAGCACCTTGGCGCCGCACCGCAAATAGCCCTTGATCAGCGCCGGCGGTTCCACGGGCAGGTCGCGTTGCAGTTCTTCGACCGGCAGCGGCAACCGCGGTGTCACTTGCCACTCGATGGGCGCCAGGTGGGTCTGGCTGAGCTGTTCCCACAGGCTGGCCGCGAAATGGCCGCCGTCGCGCATGCTGACACTGGCGCAGCCAATCATCGTGTTGAGCTGATTGCGAACCATGAATTCTGCGAGCGCACCCCATAGGGCCATGATCGCCCCACCGGAGCGCCACGCCGGATGAACACACGAGCGTCCCAGCTCGACCATGCTGGAGCGCAACGGGCGCAGGCGAGTGAGGTCGAACTCGGTTTCGCTGTACAAGCCACCGACCCGCTTTGCGGAAGCCGGTGTCAGCACCCGGTAGGTTCCGATGACGGGGTTGCTGCCGTCGGCGTTCACGGCCCGAACCAACAGGTGCTCGCAGAACGGATCAAACATATCAATGTCATGGCCTTCCGGCGCGCCAGCCGGCGTCTTCAAGCGGGCGCCCATCTCTTCAGCGAAGACGATGTGCCTCAGTCTTTGTGCCTGGCGAACATCGCTTTCATCGCGAGCCCAAGTGACTTCCAGCCGAGCCAGAGCGGGCGACGAACCATCGGCAGCGGGCGAACTCGGGTGAAGTGACCTCCGGGACGTGTTCGCACGCAGCATGGTGATGGGCAGGGTGGGCAGCGGCAGTTCGCGCATGTCTTTCTCCTCTTGAGCGTGTCGTTATCGTCACGGAGCGCGATGACGCGAGCGTGAAGCTGCAATGACGGGCCGATGACAGCTTCATTTCCGGCGATCGACCCGGTGAGGTGAAAAGGGGTGCGCTGCTAGGATGCTTTCATGAGCTTCCAAGTATTCGGTTTGCCTGTTTCCAGGGGCGTTGCCATTGGGCGAGCGGTGCTGATTGCATCGAGCCGCATTGACGTGGCGCATTACTTCATCGACGAACCCGAGATCGAAGAAGAGATCGATCGGCTTCGTACTTGCCGCGACTCGGTGGTCCAGGAGCTGTCGGACTTGCAGCGGGATTTGCCGGCCGATGCGCCGGGCGAGTTGTCGGCATTGCTGGATGTCCATCGGCTCCTGCTTCACGATGAGGCGCTGATCGGCGCTACCAAGCAGTGGATCCAGGAGCGGCACTACAACGCCGAATGGGCTTTGTCTGCCCAACTCGAAGTGCTGGCCCGCCAGTTCGACGAGATGGAAGACGAATATCTGAGGGAGCGCAAGGCCGATCTGGAGCAAGTGGTCGAGCGCTTGTTGCGCGCGCTGGCGCGAGGCCCGTCGTCGTCGTATGCCCCGGCGCCCGGTGTCGGCCCGAGGGACTTCGCTGGAGAAGATCCGCTGGTACTCGTGGCCAACGACGTGGCGCCCGCGGACATGATGCAATTCAAGCGAAGTGTCTTCACCGGCTTCATCACCGATGTCGGCGGAAAGACCTCGCACACCGCGATCGTTGCGCGGAGCATGGACATCCCGGCCGTCGTAGGTGCACGCGAGGCGAGCCGCATCATTCGACAGGATGACTGGGTCGTGATCGACGGCGACAACGGTATCGTGATCGTTGATCCATCACCGATCGTGCTGGAAGAGTACCGATTCCGCCAAAGGCAAAGCGGGCTGGAGCGCGACAGGTTGTCTAGACTCAGGCACACGCCGTCTGTCACCCTCGATGGTGAGCGTGTCGAACTGCAGGCCAATATTGAGCTTCCGGTGGATGCCGTGGGCGCGCTGGAAGCTGGGGCGGTGGGCGTCGGCTTGTTTCGCAGCGAATTCCTCTTCATGAACCGAGACGGTGAGCTGCCGGGGGAGGACGAACAGTTCGAGGCCTATCGAGCCGCTGTCGAAGCGATGCAAGGTCTGCCGGTCACGATTCGAACCGTGGACATCGGGGCGGACAAGCCGCTTGAGCGCTTATCTGCCAATGAATTGCGCCATGAACATGCGCTGAATCCGGCACTGGGTTTGCGTGCGATTCGCTGGAGCCTCTCTGAGCCGGGGATGTTCAGGCAGCAGCTGCGCGCCATCTTGCGCGCGAGCGCGATCGGGAAGGTCCGGCTGCTGATTCCGATGGTTGCGCACCTGAGTGAGGTCCGCCTCTTCCTAGAAGCGCTGAATCGGGCCAAGCAGCAACTCACCGATGCGGGCAGAGCGTACGGGCAGGTTGAGGTGGGCGCCATGATCGAAGTGCCTGCAGCGGCGCTGGTCCTCCCCTCGTTGCTGAAGCACTTCGACTTTGTCTCTATCGGAACGAACGATCTGATCCAGTACACCTTGGCCATCGATCGTGCCGATGAGGCCGTTTCTCATCTGTATGACCCGTGGCATCCAGCGGTACTGCAATTGATCGCCCAAACCATCTCGGCAGCGCGGGCAGCTCAGAAGGGTGTCAGCGTCTGTGGAGAAATGGCAGGCGATGCTGCGTTCACAGATTTGTTGCTGGCGATGGGGCTCCGAACGTTTTCGATGCATCCCTCGCAAATCGCATCCGTCAAGCAACGGGTACTGCGCGCAGATACCCGGCGACTGTCGATTCATCTGCGTTCTATCCTGGAAAGCGATGACCCAGAGGCGACTTACAGAACTCTGTTATCAAGCGATTTAAAGATAGCGAGATAACTCCTCGAACTTTCATTGAAGAAAGCAGTTGCATGAATAATTGGGTGTGCTACAGT
>CAXTCD010000069.1:0-23576 GCA_964242145.1 uncultured Rhizobacter sp. | reverse complement strand
AGCCCGGCGTGTCGGTCCGCGTGGCCCAGGCCCTCGCTCAGATGCGCCATGTACCAATCAAACTCCCGAAGCTCTTCCATCAAGCTCACCTCTTGCCTGAAGAAGTCCGCCTCATGCCTTGACCTTGTTAACACAGTAAGACTAGGAAGTCGCAACTCCGAGCTTGGCCCTCACACCACAGCGCTGCCGCAAGTGATCTGGGCACGCAAGCCTACCAACTCACAAGCCAATGGAATTAGCGGCTTTAGTCTTTTCGCAAACGAAGGGCCCAGCGACCCTGACACGCGTGGGCTTTCAATGACCGGATCGTCCCCGGCGTCGCAACTTTGTTTGCTCACGATGAGCCTGCCCATCCAAGCGAAAGCAACTGTGTGTACGCAAACGATTTCGGACCGATCAGATGTAGGACATCGCCCACAAAAGGATCAGCAAAGCATCCGCTTGGCCTGCACCCGGCCTGAGATGAAGATGCATTGATCTAGCCACGGAGACACACGATGCCCGCACCCCACGCCTTTGATACGCCAGCCCCGACGCGGGCTGATCCCGGCCCTTTTCCGACACCCCTCCCGTATGACCCATCGATGGAATATGTGGCGGCCGATGAGGCCGAGACGATCGAGAAGCTGAAGGAGGCGATGCTCAAGATCTCATCGATCACTCACGCCGACAGCGGCCATGCCTGGCGCAGTGTTCATGCCAAAAGCCTGGGCATCCTGCATGGGCGAATGCAGGTGCTCGATGGCTTGCCACCGCAATGGGCGCAAGGTGTTTTTGCCCATGCCGGCCATCATGCGGTGGTCATGCGCCTGTCCACACCGCCGGGCGATGTGCTTGACGACAAGGTGTCGGTGCCGCGCGCCATCGCGATCAAGGTGCTCGATGTCGATGGCGACCGCCTACCCGGATCGGAGGGCGACACGACGCAAGACTTCGTGATGGTCAACGGGCCGGCATTTCTTGTCGCCGATGCGAAAAAATTTCTGGGTAGCGTCAAACTGCTGGCCGCCACCACCGACAAGGCCGAGGGGCTGAAGAAGGTCTTCTCGGCCGCACTGCGCGGCCTCGAGCGTGCGCTCGAAAGTGTGGGCGGCGAGAGTGGCGCGATCAAGGGCTTGGGTGGGCATCCAATGACTCACCCGCTCGGCGAAACCTTTTATACCCAGGCACCGCTGCGCCATGGCCGCTACATGGCCAAGCTGTCGCTGGCACCGGTATCGCCGGAGCTAACGGCGCTGACAGGCGAAAAGGTCGATCTGTCAGGCCGCCCCAATGGCCTGCGCGACGCGGTGTGCCAGCATTTCAGCCAGCATGGTGGTGAATGGGAGTTGCGCGCGCAGCTGTGCACGGACCTGGAAACCATGCCCATCGAAGACGCGTCGGTGGTGTGGCCGGAAGATGAAAGTCCGTACATCGCGCTGGCACGCATCACAGCCTTGCCGCAGATAACGTGGGACGACGATCAATCCCCCGCCATTGACGACAAGCTGTCTTTCAGCCCGTGGCATGGCATTGAAGATCACCGCCCGATCGGTTCGGTGATGCGTGCACGACAAGCGGTCTACGCCGCTTCGGTCGACTTCCGCGGCAAGCACAACGGTTGCCCGATGCATCAACCACGATCGCTGGAAGACGTCTGGCCCGGCAACGGATTCTGATGGCGTGATGCGAGTGGCCTTGGCAGCTCGCGACCGCCAAACTCCGAGCTGATCAAGTGATCGGCCCGGGCTGCGACAGCATGCAGAGCGGTTGCCGGATGCGATCTCGGGCTATCAGCTCATGCGAGTGGTACCTGACTGACTGGTTGAATGGAGGCGCGCACCGCAGCCCTGTCTCCAGCCCACTTCAAAAATGCCATGGGGCGCTGAGATGCATTGCATCGCAGGGCCCCATTTTTTTCGATCAGTCGAGGCCTTGCTCCAACACCCGGTTCAACACCGGTGCTGCAAGCAGACGCCGTGAATCACCGGATCAATGCGATCAGGATGATGATCGGGATCGGCACGCCGAGCAGATAAAGCAGCATGGAACGCATGGCAGTCTCCTTGATGGACTTCTTTGATGGATGAGGGGTGAGGAAGAGGGGTGGACTTCAAACGTCGCGCTGGCGGCCGCCAAAGGTGGCAGCGAGGCTGGCGACAAAGGCGCCGATGAACAGCGAGACGACGATCCAGAGTGCTGCAGCAGCCGAGGCCTTGCGGGCCTTGTCAGCGGCGTCGCGGGCGGCTGCTTCGGCATCTTGCAGCTTCGCTTGCAGGCGAGCGTAGGTGTCGGCCACCCGCTTGTCAGCGTCGGCCGCGCTCAAGCCGGTGCGGCTGGCCACGAGCTGGGCGAGATAGCGTTGGTCTTCGGCAGGCAAGGCGCCTGGCTGACGAACCGCGTTGAGCAAGATGCGGCCCGCTTCGCGGGTCTGCCCCGACGCCTGTGCGGGGTCGGGCGTGGCACTGCCCAACATCGCAGGTGAAGATGAAGAAGCACTGGCCGCCGCATCGGCGGCGGGCAACGGTTTGCGGAACAGCGCGTCAACGAAATAGCCATTCGCTTCTTCGGACTCCGCACGATCAGACCCAGCCCGACCCGGGGTTGCGCCGGCGGGTGCGGCCGCGGCGGCGGCCATACCCGCCCCACCCACTGCCGCACCGGCCTGCAAACCGCCGCCCAAGATCGAAGCCGTGGCCGAGCCCAGCACCGCTGCAGCCACCACCGAGGCCACCGCCCAGGTCAGGAAGCCATGGGCGGTATCACGGAAAAAGACTTCATCCGTGTGCAGATCGGTCCAGCGGGTCCGCAAGCGGCCAGCCAGATAGCCACCCAGGCCCGAAGCCGCGAGTTGGGTGAATGCGATCCACACGACCGCCGACACCCCCACCGCGGCGACGCCAGCGCCTTGCGACGCCCAGGGCGAAACCACGGTCAGGCCCAGCCCGGCACCCAGCAACAGCAGTACCAACGACAAAGCGGCAGCCGCGGCCGCGCCGGCGAGGATGGCACTCCACGAGACCGCACTCTGCCCGACTGCGCTTGACGATCGATCGGAGACAAAGGTACTTGGATTCATGACGGCGTCCGTTGGTGATGACGCCGCATGGTCGGGCCGGTCACCGATCTCGTCGGTCAGACGGCCCAGGCAGATGAAGTAGGACAAAAGCTATCGCCGCATTAACGCGACTGCGGTTGCTGCGCCTGCCGCAAGGTCGGACTCACACCCCCGAGACACCGTTCATCCATGCGGTCAGTTTCCGGGAACGCCAGCTCAACGGACGCAAGCCAACTCACGCGAAGTCAACGCACTCGCCCCAACTGAAAGTGCCGCCATGCCGAAAGGCGGCTTCGAACACAAGGCTCAAGCCGCCTGTGCAAACGGCGTTCGGATGTCGCGGAGAAATTGCTGCGCCCGGGGATGCTGTGGTCGATTGAAGAAGGCCTCCGGCACGGCCCGCTCGAGCACGCGGCCGTGGTCCATGAAGATCACCCGGTCGGCCACTTCGCGGGCAAAGCCCATCTCATGGGTGACGACCACCAGCGTCATGCCGTCTCGCGCCAGATCGCGAATCACCAGCAACACTTCGCCGACCATCTCGGGATCGAGCGCGCTGGTCGGCTCATCGAACAGCATGATCGGTGGCTGCATCGCCAGTGCCCGCGCAATGGCCACACGCTGCTGCTGCCCCCCAGACAGCTCGGAGGGGAAAGCCTGTGCTTTGTGGGCCAAGCCCACCCGGTCAAGCAGCGCCAGAGCCTGCTCGCGCGCCTTGGCAGGCGCCACGCCCTTCAGCGAAATCGGCGCCAGCGTGCAGTTGTCGATCACGCGCAGGTGCGGGAACAGATTGAACTGCTGGAACACGAAGCCGATGCGCGAGCGAAAGGCGTTGACGTCCAGGGTGCGGGCATGGATGTCTTCACCCTCGATCGTGATCTTGCCGGACTGGATCGGCTCCAGGCGGTTGATGGTGCGGATCAGCGTCGACTTGCCTGAGCCTGACGGCCCGCAGACCACCACCACTTCGCCTTTGGCGATCGTCTCCGTCACGTTGTCCAGCGCGTGGTAGTCGCCATACCATTTGTTGACTTGCTCGAACTGGATCATGCGATCGCCTTCAGGGGAGTGGGAATCGGCGCTGCGCCCACGGGTTTCACTTCGCGGCGTGCCAGCCGCTGCTCAAGCCAGAACGCAAAGCGAGAGAGCCCGAAGCACAGCACGAAATAAGTCAGGCCGAGCAGGAAGTAGACCTCGGTCGCATGCGTGAAGACCTGGGTGTTGATCTGCGAGGCGATGAACGACACCTCGGTCAAACCGATGATGTAGCCCAGCGAGGTTTCCTTGATCGTCGCGATGAACTGGTTGACCAGCGAAGGCAGCATGTGGCGCAGCGCCTGCGGCAGGATCACCAGGCGCATCGCGCCGCCGTAGCCCAAGCCCAGCGATCGTGCGCTTTCGAACTGCCCCTTCGGAATGCCCAGAATGCCGGCACGCACGATCTCGGCGAGGTACACCCCATCGAACACCACCAGCGCGATCAGCATCGTGCTGAACTGGTCGGTCTTTTGGCCGGTGATGCTCGGCAGAAAAAAATAAGCCCAGAAGATCACCATCAGCAGCGGTACACCGCGCACGACGAACACGAGCGCGGTGACCGGCCAGCGCAATGCCCGCCACGGGCTGACCCGCGCCAAGCCCAGCGCAATGCCCAGCGGCAGTGCCAACAGCAAAGCCAGCGAGGCCAGCAGCACCGTCAGCGCCAGCCCGCCGAGCGCGCCATTCGGGTACTGCCCGACGAGGAAGTAAAGCCAGTAGGTCTGGATGAGATCGATCATCGTCAGCAGCTAAAGAAGGAACAAGAAGACATCGGCATCAGGCAGTCCAGCGTCGGCAATGCAGCCAGGGCAGCGCTCACAAGGTGCGCACCGGATAGCGCTGCTGATACCAGGCTGCCAGCCCGGCAATGACCAATGACACAGTCAGGTAAGCCAGCGTCGCAAAGGTGAACGCCTCGGCACTGCGGAAGCTGGCGGTTTCGACCTTGGCCGCCTGGTACATCATCTCGGCCACGCCGATGACGGTCGCGAGGCTCGAGTCTTTCCACAGGTTCAAGGTCTGCGAGATCAGTGGCGGCACGGTGATGCGCAGCGCCTGCGGCAGGATCACGCGGCGCATCGTCGCGAGAAAGCCGAAGCCCAGCGCCCGCCCTGCTTCAAACTGTACCGACGGTATCGCGCGGATGCCGCTGCGGATGTCTTCGGCCATGTAGGCCGCGACATAAAGCGTCAGCGCAATCACCGCGCTGAGGAATTCCACGTTGCGCTCATAGAGCCACTGCTTGGCCCCGTCCGGCAGCAACTCGGGTGCGCCGAAGTACCAGAACAGCAGATGGGCCAACAGCGGCACATTGCGAATGCTCTCGACATACAGCACGCCGATGGCCCGCAGCGGCGCCAAAGGCGACAGCCGCAGCAACGCGATCACGATGGCCAGCGGCAATGCGAACAGCAAAGACACGCCCGCCAGTTCCAGTGACACCCACAGGCCGCTGATCAACCAGTCGTGGTACTGCCCGGTGAGCAGCAAATTCAAATCGAAATGAGGCATCGACACAAAATCAAAAAGCCCCGCCGCCGCAATGCGGCAGCAGGGTCCAGGCAGGATCGGAACCAGCGTTGAAGCCAGCCTTCCCATGCCGTCCAGAAGTGACTAACACCGTACAGTCCCGGAAGAGCGCCACCCCGCCCGGGATGGCAAGACAGGCGCTCCGCCAGGATCAGCAGCCGCTCAGATCTTGTCGCTTTCGATCTTGAAGGTCCGCTTTTCAAATTGGAGCTTGGTGGTCGGGCCGTACCACTTGGCAAACAGCTTGTCGGCCTCGCCCGAGCTTTCCAGCTCGCGCAGCACGCCATCCACCACCGCCTTCAAGGCCTTCTCGTCTTTCTTCAAACCGAAGGCCAAAGGTTCGACGCTGATGCTGGTCGGCAGGATCGTGTAATCCTTCTTTGCCGCGCCCAGCTTGGCGTAGTCGTTGACCAACGAAGCTTCGTCATTGACGTAGCCCACGCCCTTGCCCTGCTGCAACGCGAGGAAGGCTTGCTGCGTCGTCTCGAAGGTCACCACGTCGACCGTGGGCACGGCCTTGCGAACGTTCGGTTCCTGCGTGCCGCCTTTGACCGTCAACACTTTCTTGCCGGCCAGCTGCGGCAGGTCGGTGATGCCGCTGCTCGTCTTGACGAGCACCTTCTGGCCGGTCACGAAGGTGGTCAGAGAGAAGTCGACCTGCCCTTCACGCTCCTTGTTATGCGTCAGCGAAGCAGCCAGAACGTCAACACGGCCTTGCTGCAGTTCAGGGATGCGCGCAGCCACCGCGAGTTGCTTGAAAACGGGCTTGACGCCGATTTTCTTGGCCACCGCCTGGGCGATGTCGACCTCGTAGCCGACGATGTCGCGGGTCTTCGGGTCGACAAAGCTGTTGGGCTCGTCGGTGCCGAGCACGCCGAACACGATCTCGCCTTTTTTCTTGATGTCCTCGAGCTGGTCAGCCCGGGCAGCATGGGTGAACAACAGGGCCGCCGTCGCGGCGGCAATCAGCAGGGGAGACGTCAGGCGCATCGGTTGATTCCGTGAATAAGATGAGCCAAGGCTATCGACGGAGCGTTAGCAGTTGAACGAACGAATGCGCATATGCATGTGCAGTTTCGTCGGCACATTCAGCGCATAGGGCATTCTTGAATATCCATGCTCGAATTGATTCGTCGGCTTCGGAGCAGCAAGCACGCACAGTCGGCCGCACTCATGAACCGGGTCCGACGATGGCCAGTCTCAAAATCAAAAAGCTCCGCTGGATCGATCTGGCGGCGGTGGCAGCCATCGGCATTGCGATCGCGCTGATCGCAGTCAAGAACGTCGAAGGCAAGGCGGCTTCACGCCTGCTCAATGTCTCGTACGACCCGACGCGAGAGCTCTATCGCGACATCAACGCCCAGTTCAGCGCGCACTACGAGAAAGAGCGCGGCGAGCACATCGAAGTCAGCCAGTCGCACGGCGGTTCGTCGCGGCAGGCGCGGCTGTCGACCCAGGGCGAGCTGCAACCCGATGTCGTGACGCTGGGCCTGCCGTCGGACATCGACGCACTGCGCAAGCGTGGCTTGATCGCCGAAGGCTGGGCGGCCCGGCTGCCGAACCTGTCACGCCCGTATTACTCCACAGTCGTTTTCGTGGTGCGCCGGGGCAACCCGAAGACCATCCGCGATTGGCCGGACCTCGTCAAGCCCGGCATTGAAGTCATCACGCCCGACCCGAAAAGCTCCGGCAACGGCAAGCTCAGCGCACTGGCCGCCTGGGGTTCGGTGACGACCCGCGGCGGCAGCGAGGCCGATGCCCGCAGCTATCTGAAGAGCCTGTACGACCATGCGCCCTTTCTCGTGCCTGCGGCGCGCGCGGCGGCCATTGCGTTCGCGATCGAGCGCATCGGCGATGTGCACCTGGCCTGGGAGAACGAAGCCCTGCGCGAGGTCGATGAGGCACGCGGCGAGCTTGAAGTGGTCTACCCGCCGGTGAGCATCCTGGCCGAGCCCTCGGTCGCCTGGGTCGATACGAACGTCGAACGCCATGGCAGCGCTGCGCTGGCTCGCAGTTATCTGGAATACCTTTTCACGGACGCGGCCCAGGAGGTGATCGCGCGCAACGGATACCGGCCGTTCAACCCTGCCGTGCTCGCGCGGCACGCCGATCGACTGCCCGCGCTCCAGCTGTTCAACGTGACCGCAATCGCCCGCGACTGGGAAGATGCCCAGAGCCGGTTCTTCGCCGACAACGCCATCATCGATACGGTCTATCAGCCCAAGCCGCGCTGAAGTGTGAATGACGATGACTGACACAGTAGCTCTGCCCCATCCCTCGGCCCTCGAAGCCCATAGCCCCCCGGCGGCCAGCCCGAAGGCGGCTTCCCACGCCGAGGCACACAGCGGCAGCCGCCCCTCGGCCTACCCGTGGAGCACGGCCCGCGCCGACCTGCTGGCCGGCCTCACGGTGGCCGCCATCTCGCTGCCGCAAAGCCTGGCTTACGCGCTGATTGCAGGCGTCGACCCGCGCTTTGGCCTGTATGCCGCGATGGTCTTTACCGCCATCGCCGGGCTGCTGGGCTCATCAAGGCACTTGGTCAACGGGCCGACCGGCGCGGTATCGCTGGTGGTATTCAGTGCGCTCGCCTTCATTGATCAAGAGGCCAAGCTCGACGTCTATGAGGCCTTGTTTCTGCTGACGGTGATGATCGGTGCGATCCAGATCGCGATCGCCGTGCTGCGCCTCGGTGACCTCACACGGTACATCTCGGAATCGGTGGTCACCGGCTTCATTGTCGGTGCCGCCTTTCTGACCATCATCGGCCAGGTCGCCAACGCCCTCGGCCTCAAAGCACTGGGTACCGGCCATCAACATGTGCTGCAGCGCCTGTGGCTGACGCTCACGCAAACTGCGCATGTCAACTGGAAGGCGGTGGTGATCAGCGGCTCGGCGATCGCGTTGGCGATCATCTCGCGCCGGCTCGTGCGCCGCTTCAAGCTGCCGCAGCTCGACATGTTCCTGGTGCTGATCGCCGTCTCGGCCGTGGCCTGGCTGGCCGGCTGGAGCGAGCACGCCGCCGGCATCAAACCCGCCATTTCATTGATCGAGGCGGTGCCGGCCAGCCTGCCGCAGCCGCACATCCCCGAAATCCAATGGCGCTGGCTGCTCGACATGTCGGGCAGTTCGGCGGCGATCGCCGTGCTGGGCCTGCTGGAAGCGCTGGCGATTGCCAAGGCCATCGCCCACAAGTCGGGCCAGCGCATCGACTACAACCGCCAGATCCTGGCCGAAGGCGTCGGCAACCTGGTCGCCGGATTGTTCCGCTGCATGCCGGGCGCCGGCTCGCTGTCGCGCACCGCGATCAATTACCAGGCCGGTGCGCTGACGCGCATCTCCGGGGTCTTTACCGCGGCCATCGTCGCCATCGCGGTGCTGACGCTCGGCCCGATGACGGCCTACATCCCGAAGGCGGCATTGGCCGGGCTGCTGGTCGTGGCCGCATCGCGGCTGATCGATGTCGAACGCCTGCGGTATGTGATCAAAGGCTCGCGGTATGACGCCGTGCTGTTGATCGGCACCGCGCTGGCCGGTGTGCTGGTCAACATCGAGTTTGCGATCCTGATCGGTGTCGCGGTGTCGGTGCTTTGGTACTTGCCGCGCGCAGCCAAATTGAAAGCCACTGAACTCGTGGTGGCCGATGACCGCGTGGTCCGCGAACGCCTGCCTTCCGACCCGCCGAGCCACGAGGTCTTGATCATCGACCTGGAAGGCGAATTGTTCTTCGGCGCCGCGCCCGACCTGGAGCGGCATCTCGAAGACGCCGCATCGCAAGCCAAGCGCCAAGGCATCGGCCATCTGGTGCTGCGCCTCAAACGGGTGCGCAATGCCGATGTGGTGGCGCTCGAAGTGCTGGAGAAGTTCCTGCACGACACCCGCACCACCGGCCTCGTGGTGCTGCTGGCTGGCGTGCGGCCTGACCTTCTGAATGCACTGCAACGCATCGGCATCACCCAGCATTTGCCGGCGGAGTTGATATTCCATGAAGAAGACCAGGACTATTCGGCCACGCTGAAAGCCATCCGCAAGGTCTATGAACTGCGTGGGGCCCACAGCGGCAGCCCTGCTGCGGCACCCGCTTACTACCTGGTCTAAGGTCTTCCCCCAGCTGGCTGGCCTGACCGATCGCACTGGCCCTACTGCCCTTATTTGACCTCATTTGACCTTACTGTATGTGCGTACATATTTGACGTTAGGAACCGCCTGGGCAACGCGGCGCAATGGCCTCAGCGGCTGATTAAAACGAAAACATCATCGAGTACGTCACGCATCACCCATTCTGATGACGCCTGGAGCGCGCATCAGGTATTGCTGTGTCAACAAATTCATGACACCGTCGGCATCTCTTCATTTTTCAGGTGGCGCCGATGGGTGCAAGCGAACGGTTTGACCAGTACATGGAGCACTTGGCGCAAGGCCTCGGGCATGCAGACCGGCATGCGGGCCTCAAAGCCTATTGCACGGGGCTGATGCTGCCGCTCTCACGCAAGAGCGTCGAGCCCATGGCCGCTCGCGTGGACCCGCTGCATGCCAGCGCCCGCCATCAGGCCCTGCATCACTTCGTGGCCAAGGCCGAATGGTCGGACCACGAGTTGCTGCGCCGGGTCTGCCAATGGGTGGTCCCGCAGATGGATTTCAGCGGCGGCGGCTGGTGGGTCATCGATGACACAGTATTCCAAAAGCAGGGCAAGCATTCGGTCGGCGTCGCCCGTCAAGCCGGTGCGCCGGACGGCCGGCAAGACAACTGCCAGGTGTCGGTGAGCCTGTCGCTGGCCTGTGATCAAGGCAGCGTGCCCGTGGCTTGGCAGCTTTATCTGCCCGAAGAGTGGGCCAGCGACCCCGAGCGCCGCGCACGTGCCGGCGTGCCAGAAGCGTTCGGCTATTCGACGAAAGCCCAGATCGCATTGGCCCGGCTGCGCGATGTGCTGGCCGAAGGCGCGCCGCGCCACTGCGTTCTGGCTTCCACCGATTACGGCATGGACGCCAGCTTCCGCCAGGGGCTGACCGAACTGGGCCTTCGCTATGCCGTGGGCGTCACCGAGGCCCTTCAGGTGTGGCCGCCAGCCATTGACGCTTCGCCTGCACAGCGCCGCAGCGGTACGCCGCGCCCGGCGCGAGCAGATGCGAACAACCCCCGTGTGCGCAGCCAGAGCGTGAAGACGCTGGCGTTGTCTTTGCCCGATCAGGCTTTCCAGCGCTTGGAATGGCAGGAAGGCAAAGCCCTGCAAAGCGCCCGCTTTGCCGCAGTGCGGGTGCGACATGCCGGGCGCACGGCCGATCAACAGCCATCGCAATGGTTGTTGATCGAACAACCCGAAGACGCAGCCGAACCGATCCGCTATGTGCTGTCGACGTTCCCAGAAAACACATCCCTGCCGGAACTGGTCCGGGCCGCACATCGATACCGGCTCACCGAACCCGCGCAACAGGAGCTGGTCCACCACCTGGGCCTCGGGCACTACGAAGGCCGCGGCTGGCGCGGGTTTCATCACCACGCCAGCCTGAGCATCGCCGCCTATGGCTACTTGCTGAGCGAGCGCCTGACTGCGGGCCAGCCATTCACCCGCAAGAAGAATTTCATCGAACGCCAGCTGCCGGCCTTACCCAAAGGCTACGTGCCGCGCGGCAGCCCGACGCGCACGAAAGCGCGTGATGCGTTGACCGCAGCGCCTGCCACGCCGGCCCGCCGCTCGTCGACATCTCGGGCCACATCGCGCAGCGCAGAACGCCGGCCGTAAAAGCCGTTTTCTGTTCACCCCGCAACGGGCGCCCACAGTGGCGCCCTTTGTTTTTTCTGACATAGAAATTTCAGCCGAAAGGCTGGTTGCAGATCACCCGTGAGCCGAAAGGCCCTCGATGAGTGCGCCTGGAACGCCGATCAGCACGCAGAGAACTCCATGCCGGCTCGTCACGCGCCGCCAATGTTGATTGGCTCAATCAAGAACACATCTGTTTTATTTCAAACATTTGGCCGCTTTGATTTGTTCGATTCAAAGCAGATCAATCGACTCGTGGGCGGCACCTGCTTGGTCTAAAAATCGCGCCAATCCTTTGCTCATCAACGCTCGCCAGCGATGAACCGCTCACCCTTCGGGATGGCTTGCGGATTGCAATGCATGACCTGTCATGACAAGTCCTGCACAGTTGATGAATGCGCCTACCACCGAGCTTGTGGCCGACAGCGCCTTGGTTCGCGACAACCCGCTGCCGCTGCACACCCGCTTGCGCGAAGACCTGCGCCAGCGCATCGACAGCCGCGCCTGGGCGCCGCATCAGCGGCTGCCTTCCGAGTCGGCGCTGATGCGGCACTACGCCGTCTCTCGCATCACGGTGCGGCATGCGCTGCAAGCGCTTGAGCAACAAGGCCTGATCGTCAAGGTGGTCGGCCGCGGCTCGTTCGTCGCGGCGCCCAAGCCCTTTCAGCATCTGGCGCGCCTGCAAGGCCTGGGCGAAGCGATGGCCACGCAAGGCCAGATCCGCAACCGCGTGATCGACGTCAGCCAGGTGCCCGCCGATGACATCGTCGCGGCCCGGCTCGATCTGCTGCCGGGCACGCTGGTGACGCACATCCAGCGCGTTCGCCTGCTCGATGGCCGGCCGCTGTCGGTCGACCTGACGTGGCTGCCGCGAGCGCTCGGCGATCGGGTGGCCGCAGGCAAGCTCGAAAGCCGAGACATCTTCCTGATGATCGAACAAGACCTCGGCACACCGCTCGGCCATGCCGATCTGGCGCTCGATGCCGTGGCCGCGCCCGCTGCCATTGCGCACGCGCTGGAGCTGGCCGCGGGCAGCCCGGTGCTGCGGGTCGAGCGGCTCACGCACGACCGCAATGGCCGACCGATCGACCACGAAATCCTTTATTGCCGCGCCGACAACTTCCAGTTCCGGCTGCGCATTGACCGTCAATCCGGAGGCTCGCAATGAACACCATCGAACGCACGGTGGACGTGCTCGTGATCGGCGGCGGCACCGCCGGCCCGATGGCCGCGGTGAAGGCCAAGCAGGCCAACCCGGCGCTCAACGTGCTGCTGCTCGAGAAGGCCAACGTCAAGCGCAGCGGCGCGATCTCAATGGGCATGGACGGCCTGAACAACGCCATCATTCCCGGCCACGCGACGGCCGAGCAGTACGTGCGCGAGATCACCATCGCCAACGATGGCATCGTCAACCAGAACACCGTGCTGGCTTATGCCAACAACAGCTTCTCGATGATCGAAGAGCTGGCGCGCTGGGGCGTGCGCTTCGAGCGCGACGAGACTGGCGATTACGCGGTCAAGAAAGTCCATCACATGGGAAGTTATGTTCTGCCGATGCCCGAGGGGCACGACATCAAGAAGGTGCTCTACAAACAGCTCAAGCGCACCCGCGTCGAGATCGAGAACCGCCTGGTCGCCACCCGCTTGCTGACCGGTGCAAACGGCGAGATTGCCGGCGTGATGGCGTTCGATTGCCGCAGCGCCGAGTTCCACGTGATCCGCGCCAAATCGGTGGTGCTCAGCACCGGCGCGGCCGGGCGGCTCGGCCTGCCCGCATCGGGCTATCTGTTCGGCACCTACGAGAACCCGACCAACGCGGGCGACGGCTACAGCATGGCCTACCACGCCGGGGCCGAGCTCTCGGGCATCGAATGCTTCCAGATCAACCCCTTGATCAAGGACTACAACGGCCCCGCCTGCGCTTACGTCACCGGCCCGTTCGGTGGCTTCACCGCCAACAACCAGGGCGAGCGCTTCATCGAATGCGACTACTGGAGCGGCCAGATGATGTGGGAGTTCCATCAGGAACTGGAAGGCGGGCGCGGCCCGGTGTTCCTGAAGCTCGACCACCTCGCTGAAGAAACCATCTCGCAGATCGAGACCATTCTGCACAGCAACGAGCGGCCCAGCCGCGGCCGCTTTCACGCCGGGCGCGGCACCGACTACCGCGAGCGCATGGTCGAGATGCACATCTCCGAGATCGGCCTGTGCAGCGGCCACTCGGCGTCGGGCGTATGGGTCAACGAACACGCGCAGACCACCGTGGCCGGCCTGCATGCCGCCGGCGATCTGGCCTGCGTGCCGCACAACTACATGCTCGGCGCCTTCGTCTATGGCCGCATTGCCGGCGAAAGCGCAGCACGCCATTGCGCCGAGCATGAGCTGCCCGCGCTCGATGCGCAGCAGGTCGAGGCCGAGCGCCAGCGTGTCTATGCCCCCTTGCACCGGGAGCGCGGGCTGCCGCCAGCGCAGGTCGAATACAAGCTGCGCCGCATGGTCAATGACTACCTGCAGCCACCGAAGGTCACGCGCAAGATGGAGATCGGCCTGGAGCGTTTCGAAGGCATCCGCCATGACCTCGATGCCTTGCAGGCGCGAGACGCGCACGAGCTGATGCGGGCGATGGAGGTGCACTTCATCCGTGACTGCGCCGAGATGGCCGCACGGGCTTCGCTCTATCGCACCGAGAGCCGCTGGGGCCTTTACCACGCGCGCGTCGATCACCCCGAACGCGACGATGCCAACTGGTTTGTTCATGCGCAATTGCAGAAGAACGCCCAAGGCCAGATGGTCAGCTTTAAGCGGCCGATCGAGCCTTATGTGATTCCGATCGATGCGCGTGAGCAAGCCGCCTACCAACACCTGCGCATCGACTCCGAAGCGCTGACCGCCTGACCCGCCCCACCCCGCCGGAACGCCCTGATGAACCTGCCAATCCCGATCCACACCATCGCGCTGAACCCGAGCAGCGTGCCCGTCACCGTCGATGCCGACAAATGCATCGCGCACAAGGGTTGCACCGTGTGTGTCGATGTCTGCCCGCTCGATGTGCTGGCCATCGATCTCAGCCGTGGCACCGCCTACATGAAGTTCGACGAATGCTGGTACTGCATGCCTTGCGAGAAAGACTGCCCGACCGGCGCGGTGCATGTCGACATCCCGTATCTGCTGCGTTAGGCCCGATCTGCCGCTGGCGCATTCGACCTGCCCAAAGCGTTCTCTTTCCCTTCTTTTTCTGTCCCCGCTGGCCTGCGCCTGTGCTTTGTTCCCGTTCTTTGTTCTTGTTTGACCGAGAGGAAACCTCGATGAATCCGTTCCCATCCCTGCCCGCCTTGGTGCTGGCGCTCAGCCTGTCGGCCCTGACCGCTCCCAGCCATGCCGAGACCATCCGCGTGGCGATTGGCACACAAGACACGACGATCAACTGCGCCACCGGCGGCCTGCTGATCCGTGAGCTGAAGCTGCTCGACAAATACCTGCCGCACGACGGCAAGTACAAGGACGTCACTTACGACGTGCAGTGGAAGAACTTCAGTTCCGGCGCGCCGCTGACCAACGAGATGGTGGCCGACAAGCTCGACATCGGCTCGATGGCCGACTTCCCCGGCTCCAACAACGGCGCCGCCTTTCTGAAGGCCGGCAAGAAGAGCGTGTTCATCACGGTGCTGTCGGGCAGCACCTTGGGCAGCGGCAACGGCATCGTCGTGCCGAAGGATTCGCCGATCACCTCATTGGCTGAACTGAAGGGCCACACGATCTCGGTGCCCTTCGCATCGACGGCCCACGGCATGCTGCTGCGCGCGGTGCAGGCGCAGGGCTGGGATGCCGAGAAAGACGTCACCATCGTCACCCAGGCACCCGAGGTCGCCGGCCCGGCGCTACAGGCCGGCAAGATCGATGCGCATGCCGATTTCGTGCCCTTCGCCGAGCTGTTCGTTCACCGCGGCTTTGCCCGCAAGATCTTCGATGGCACGCAGGCGAACGCGCCCACCTTCCATGGCTCGCTGGTGAATGCCGACTATGCGCGCAAGTACCCCGAAGTGATAACCGCCTTCCTGCGCGCAGCCATCGAGGCCGACCGCCTGATGGCTGCCGAGCCCGAAAAATACAGCGAGCTGATCGAGAAGATCACCGGCATCGAAGCGCCGGTGAATTACCTGTACCACGGCCCGCTCGGCTTGCAGACGCGCGACTTCACCTGGAAGCCGGCTTACCGCACCGCGTTGAAGACATCGATCGACACGCTGAAGCTGCTGCGCCGCACCGACGTCGACCTGCAGGTGGACAGCTTCATCGACGACGGCTACCTGCGCGAGGCCTTTAAGCGCGCGGGCCTGAACTATGAGGCGCAACTGGCGAACGACGACAAGCTGCCGCTGAAGGCCAATGACCACGCGAGCGGCAAGCCGATCACCGACTTCCAGCGCGTCGCCGGTCTGTGGGTGCAGGGCGAAGCCCGGGTGCGCTACTACGCCAACATCGAATCGGCCTTCGATGGCTTGCGCCAGGCCGAGGCCTCCGGCAAGACGGTGCGCGCGGTCTACGTGCACGACCTGATCCACCACATCAAGCTGCTGGCACCGCTGTCTTATTTCGCCAGCGACGCCAAAGGCCAGTTGAGCGCCTTCCTGCAAAAAGACGCCGCAACCGCTTATGCCCGCGCCAACAAGGGCCAGGTGCTGGACTACGCCACGCTGCGCAGCGGCGCGGCCAAGCTGGCGGCCCGCTAGCCTGATCGAGCGCCACAGCGAAAGACCGCGATGAGCCTGGCCGCCTCATTCAACCCCACCGAGCCGCCGCACACCACGGCATCGCCCGGCCGCTTGCGCTGGGCGCTCAGCGCCTGGCGGCGCCTACTGTGTCAGGCCGCAGCGCTCGCGCTCAGCCTGTGGATCTGGCATCTGCTGTCGACCTGGCGCGTGCACCTGGGCGTCGTCACCTTCGCCAATGTGCCGCCACCCGGCGAGGTGCTGCGCGCCGGCTGGGCGCTGGCTCAATCACCGAAACTGCTACAGCATCTGGGCAGCAGCCTGATGCGCATTGCCGTCGGCTTCGGGCTGGCCGCCGTGCTGGGCATCGGCCTGGGCCTGCTGATCGGGCGCTGGCGTTGGGCACGCGATGGCCTGCTGCCGCCGCTCGAAGTGCTGCGGCCGATTCCCGCAGTCGCGTGGATTCCGCTGGCGATCCTGATGTTTCCATCGTCCGAAGGCAGCATGGTGTTCATCACCTTCATCGGCGCGCTGTTCCCGATCCTGCTCAACACCATCCATGGCGTCGACGGCGTGGACGCGCGCCTGATCGCCTCGGCGCGAAGCCTGGGCAGCGGGCGCTGGAGCCTGTTTAGCGACGTGATCCTGCCGGGCGCGGCGCCCAGCATCGTCACCGGTTTGTCGATCGGCATGGGCACCTGCTGGTTCTGCCTCGTGACGGCCGAGATGATCTCCGGCCAGTTCGGTATCGGCTACTACACCTGGGAGTCGTACACGGTGCAGAACTACGCCAACATCGTTGTCGGCATGCTGCTGATCGGCGCGCTCGGCATGGGCAGCAGCGCGCTGATCCGAGCCGCCGGGCGGCGCTTGACGCCGTGGTCGGTGTTGAATGAAAGAACCGCATGAGCACGTCAGATACGCCGTCCTGCACCCCACCGTGCGCGGCACCAGCGGCGCCGCTAACAGCCCGTGTTTCGCAAACGACTGGCGCCATCGACGTCGAGCAGCTGTCGATCACGCTCGGCCGCGGCGCGCAGGCTTTCGAAGCCTTGCAGCAAGTGAGCTTCCAGGCGCGGCCGGGCGAATTCATCTGTGTGCTCGGACCTTCAGGCTGCGGCAAGTCGACCTTGCTCGGCGCGCTGGCCGGCCATCTGAGCGCAGCCGAGGGCGAGATCCGTATCGACGGTCAGGCGGTGAACGGGCCCGACCCGCAACGCGGCCTGGTCTTCCAGCACCACACCTTGTTCCCCTGGAAAACAGCGCAAGACAACGTCGCCTTCGGCTTGAAGATGAAAGGCGTGCCGGCGGCTGAGCGGCTGGCGCGTGCCCGCGAAATGCTGGCCCTGGTCGGCCTGAGCGGCTTCGAAGATCGCTACCCGGTGCAGCTGTCGGGCGGCATGCAGCAACGGGTGGAGATCGCCCGAGTGCTGATCAATCAACCGCGCGTGCTGCTGATGGACGAGCCTTTCGGCGCGCTCGACGCTTTGACCCGCGTGAAGATGCAGGAGCTGCTGCTGCAGGTCTGGGAGCGCATCGGCACGACCGTCGTCTTCATCACGCACGACATCGATGAAGCGCTGTTCCTCGGTGACCGCATTCTGGTGATGAGCCCTCGGCCGGGGCGGATCATCGATGATTTTCGGCTCAGCTTTCCCCGCCCGCGCCACGCCGATCTGCTGACACAGTCAAACTTCATAGCGCTGAAGCGGCACTGTCTTTCGCTGCTGCACGATGGGCCGGAGGCGGCCAGCCCTGCGTCACGGCAAACGCCATCGCAAACGCCACCACAACCCCTCGCCGCCAGCTATCCACGCCTCACGCCGCTGGGTCTGCCGATCTCGGCAGCGCCGGCCGGCACTTGGCATTTTTCCGTTTGACCTCTATTTGACTTTCATGACGCCTCGGTCTGAAAGCCGGTTTGACGTCGCTGGCATCGATCAACCTGACCTTTCGGCCCCCCGTGCAGCCCTCCAATGCAACACGGCCAACCCCTTCGCACGCATGAACCCAATCGCCGAACACGATGACCTTCCGCCCGCCCTGCGGGACCGCTTGCGCAGCGACGATGCCGGCATTCGCCGTGTCGCGCTGATCGCTTTGGCCGATGAGGAAGACGAAGCCGGCTTGCCCTGGTTGATCGACGCGCTGAGCGACCCCGCCTTCGAGGTTCGCACGGAAGCCGCGCAACGCCTGGCCGGCTGGGAAACGCAGCCGGTGGTCGAAGCCTTGGGCCGTGCGCTGCATGACGATGCCAGCACGGTGCGCGAAGCCGCGGCGCTGTCGTTGGCCGAGCTGAAAGACCCGGCCACGGCGCCCTGGCTGCTGCCGCTGAGCGTCAGCAGCCACGCCTTTGCGTGCGCGACCGGCCTGCGTGCGCTGCGTGAGTTGCGCAGCCCGGAAGCGGCAGCGCCAGCGATGGATTCGTTGAAGCACCCGGATGCCACCGTGCGCCGCGAAGCAATCGGCGTCTTGGGCTGGCTGAAGCATCGCGAGGCACTGGCTGCGCTCGCCCAGCTGGCCATGCACGACAGCGAAGCCGATGTGCGGCGCGCTGCCACCGGCGCCTTGGGCATGAGCGACGGCTCGACGCCCTCACCCCTGTCCACGCAAGCGGCCCCCCATCCAGCCGTGCAACAGGCCTTGCTGGCCGGCCTGCACGACGACGCCTGGCCGGTGCGCGAAGAAGCCGCATCGACCGTCGGCAAGCTGCGGCTGCACGATGCCGCTGCGGCCCTGATCACTGCGCTGGCTGATGGCTATTGGCAAGTGCGGCTGCGTGCCGCGCGGGCACTCGGCCAGTTGCGCGCCAGCGAGGCCATCGGCGCGCTGGGTCAGACCTTGACCCACGAGATCAGCAACTTGCGCAAAGAAGCCGCCATTGCCCTGGGCGACATCGGCGAGACCCATGGCCAGGCTGTGCTGCCGTTGCTGCGCGCAGCCGAAGCCGATGCCGACCCGGAAGTGCGCAAGGTGGTGCGGCTGGCTTTGTCGCGCATCAAACAATGAAATCAGCCATTGAATCGCGCAATGACACAGTCATCAAGAAGCACCAACAGATGAGTTCGACCATCGGCCCGCTCGCTCCACTGCATGTGCAGCTCGACCCCTCGCAGCTGCGCATCGAGTGGCCCGATGGCTCACAGGCCTGGGCCGCCGATCGGCTGCGGCAGCAGTGCCGCTGCGCTGAATGCCAGCGCAGCGCCCGCCTCGGTCAGCCTCTCAATGTGCCGGCCGACATCCGCCTGACCGATGCCGCACCGGTGGGTGAATATGGTTTGCAGCTGATGTTCAGCGATGGCCATGCTCGCGGCATCTATCCCTGGGTTTACCTGCGACAGCTGTGAACTTGAACACCTTGCTGCTCTAGTCCCAGCAGCGATTGCTGCGAACTGCGCTATCGGCATGAGGTCATCTGAAAACAATCGTTCAGTTGCGAACCGTGCACCGCTACCTTAGCCGGACTTCAACGAAAGAGATGCCCCATGCGCCGCTCACAGTTCCTCTCCCTTCTTTCCCTGGCGCTTGGCGTCATCACCTCTGGCGCTGCGCTGGCCGACGACGCTGTGAGCATCGCTTATCAAACCGTCGTCGAGCCGGCCAAGGTCGCCCAGGCCGATGGCCTGTATGAAAAGGCCACCGGCAAAACCATTCAGTGGCGCAAGTTCGAAAGCGGTGCCGAAGTCATCACCGCGGTCGCGTCGGGTGACATCCAGATCGGCTACCTTGGCTCCAGCCCGCTGGCCGCCGCCGCCAGCCGCGAGCTGCCGGTCGAGACCTTCTTCATTGCTGCCGAAATCGGCAGCGCTGAAGCGCTGGTGGTGCGCAATGGCGCAAACATCACCAAGGCCTCCGACCTGGTCGGCAAGAAGATCGCCGTGCCGTTCGTGTCGACCACGCACTACAGCCTGTTGGCGGCACTGAAGCATTGGGGCATCGATCCGAAGAAGGTCACGATCCTGAACCTGCGCCCGACCGAGATCACCGCCGCCTGGCAGCGTGGCGACATCGACGCAGCCTATGTCTGGGACCCGGCGCTCGGCCAGATCAAGGCCAGCGGCAAAACACTGACAAGCTCGGTCGAAGTGGCCGCCTGGGGTGCGCCGACTTTTGATGCCTGGATCGTCCGCAAAGACTTCGCGGCCAAGAACCCGGACTTCGTCACTGCCTTCGCTCGCGTCACCGGCGCGGCCTACGCCGCTTACCGCGCCGATCCGAAAGCCTTTGCGGGCAATGCCGACAACCTGGCCAAGATCGCCAAGCTGACCGGGGCGAAGCAGGAGGAGATCAAAGACCTGCTGGCCGGCAGCAAGTTTCTGACCTTGTCCGAGCAAAACAGCGTGCTGTCGTCGTCCGCCATCGTGAAGGCCGTCACCGAGACCTCGAAGTTCCTGAAAGAGCAAGGCAAGATCGACAAGGTCCTGCCGGACTACCAAGGCTATGTGACGCCGCGCTTCGTGCAAGCGGCTGCCAAGCCCGCGCCCCAGCAAGTGGCGACCAAGAACTGACGTGCACGTCACCCCATTGATCGTTCTGACATTGACGAGGGTCACATCGTGGTCGATCTAGAAAAAGTAATCGTGGGATATGGGGATGCCTCCAACGCAACGCCGGTGCTGGACCAGGTCTCGTTGCAGATTCCGGACGGCGCGTTGCTGGTGCTGCTTGGGCCGTCCGGTTGCGGCAAATCGAGCCTGTTGAACTTGATTGCGGGATTTGTGCCGCTGCGCGGCGGGCGTGCGGTGGTGGCGGGTCGACCGATCACCGGGCCTGGCGCCGATCGCGGCGTGGTCTTTCAAGACGATGCCTTGCTGCCTTGGCTCGATGTGCTGGGCAATGTGGCCCTGCCGCTGCAATTGAAGGGCGTGGGCCAGCCCGAACGCAACGAACGTGCGCGGCATTTCCTGGAACTCGTCGGCTTGCAGAGCTTCGAGCAGCGCTCGATCTGGGAGCTGTCGGGCGGCATGCGTCAGCGTGTGGGCATTGCCCGGGCACTGGCGGCCGATCCCAAGGTGTTGCTGATGGACGAGCCCTTCGGCGCGCTCGATGCCTTGACGCGTGAGCGCATGCAGGAGTTGCTGCTGCGCGTATGGGCGGCCACAGGCAAGACCAT
This sequence comes from uncultured Rhizobacter sp., assembly GCA_964242145.1. Taxonomy (GTDB): domain Bacteria; phylum Pseudomonadota; class Gammaproteobacteria; order Burkholderiales; family Burkholderiaceae_C; genus Rhizobacter. The sequence continues at coordinate 2,393 of CAXTCD010000069.1, read as the reverse complement.
CGTGGTTGTGACCCATGGCGTGGAAGAAGCGGTGTTTCTGGCGACCGATCTGGTGCTGCTGTCGCGGCGGCCTTCGCGCATCGCCGAGCAACACAAATTGGAATTCGGCCGACGTTTTGCCGCAGGCGAAGCGGCCCGCGCCATCAAATCGCTGCCCGAATTCGTGGCCACGCGCGAGCGTGTGTTGACGTCGGTGTTTGAACAAGACCGCGCGCTGCTGCAATGAGTCTTCCCGTTTGAAGCCGTCACAACGGCTCTCTCGCTCACCCCTTCCTCAACAGCCATGACCCAAATTCTGTTACCCACAACGTCCGTCCCCGAACTCGCCAGCACCGGTGCGATCACGACTCGCAGCACCACGGCCGCTGGCTCCTCACCAGCCTGGTGGAAGCATTCCACCTTGCTGAGCCTGGCCTCGGCCGGGGTGCTGTTACTGATCTGGCAACTGGTGACCTCGTTCGGCTGGATTGCGCCGCTGTTCCTGCCACCGCCCAGCGCGGTGTGGGCCAAGCTGCTGCAGGTGTCCGGCGAAGGTTTCATGGACGCCACCTTGTGGCAGCACGCCATAGCCAGCTTGAGCCGCGTCGCGGTCGCGCTGCTGGTGGCACTGGCCACGGCCATTCCGGTCGGGTTGTGGATGGGCCTCTCACCGACCGCCCGGGGCGTGCTGGACCCGTTCATCGAGCTGTACCGCCCGGTGCCGCCGCTGGCTTATCTGCCGTTGATCGTGATCTGGTTCGGTATCGGCGAATTGTCGAAGGTGCTGCTGATCTCGCTGGCGATCTTTGCGCCCGTGGTGATCGCCACCGCCACCGGCGTGCGCAGCACCGACGAGACCCGGCTGCGCGCCGCGCAATCTTTCGGCGCCACCCGCGCACAGTTGCTGCGCCATGTGGTGCTGCCCAGCGCCCTGCCCGACATCCTGACCGGCGTGCGCGTCGGGTTGGGCGTTGGCTGGTCAACGCTGGTCGCAGCCGAATTGGTCGCTGCGACCCGCGGGCTGGGCTTCATGGTTCAGTCGGCCGCGCAGTTCCTGAGCACGGACATCGTCGTGCTCGGCATTTTCGTGATCGCCTTGATCGCCTTTGCACTCGAACTCGCCTTGAGAGCCGTACAACGCAAGCTCGTGCCCTGGGAGGGCAAGGCATGAAGATCCAGCCCCTGGGCCCGGCCATCGGTGCGGTAGTCGGTGGCGTGGATCTCAGCCAGGCGATCTCCGATCGCGAGCGCGACGGGCTGCTCGCCGCATTGCTTCAGCACCATGTGCTGTTCTTCGAGAACCAGCCCCTGACGCCGCATCAGCATCGTGATCTGGCGTCTCGCTTCGGTGAACTGCACATCCACCCGCTCTACCCGCAGCACCCGGAGGCGAAAGAGATCATCCTGATCGACACGTCCAACGACAACCCGCCCGACAGCGACAACTGGCATACCGATGTGACCTTCATCGAGTCGCCTCCGATGGGAGCCATCCTGTCGGCGCACATCCTGCCGCCCTCGGGTGGAGACACCTTGTGGGCCAGCGGCATTGCGGCTTACGAGGCCTTGACGGAGCCGTTCCGCCGCTTCCTCGATCCGCTGCATGCGGAGCATGACTTCCTGAAGTCGTTCCCGCGTGGCGCTTTGCCAGAACGCCCGCCGAACGCGTGCGCTGGGAGGCTGCGCGCGACAAGCATCCGCCGATCTCGCACCCGGTGGTTCGCACCCATCCGGTGAGCGGGCGGCGGGGCTTGTTTGTCAGCGAAGGCTTTACCAGCCGCATCATCGAACTGAGCCAGCCGGAAAGCGACGCCGTGCTCGGTCATCTCCGCTTCCACACGACGCGCCCCGAGTTCACCGTCCGCTGGCGCTGGAAACAGAACGATGTAGCGTTCTGGGACAACCGGTTGACGCAGCACTACGCCACCGCCGACTACCTGCCCCACCGCCGCGTGATGCACCGCGCGACGATTCTTGGCGATAAGCCTTATTGAGCGATTGGCCCGAGACGCGATCCAATGACCCATCAAGGCACACCGCAGGGTGTGCCTTTTGCGTTCTGGGTTGGAAGTGACAGCAATGCCCGCCAATGACAGGGAAGCGAAGCACATGCAGGTAGGCAGGCAGCCTTGCGCAAGTTCATCGCGGGCACGGCTGGCTTGTGCGAGCGCCGGCTCGATCCACGGCTCAACGGAGGACGGACCCGCCCTCCCACTGGATTGACACAGTCATTCCGCGCGTCAATGAACTCATCCAGGCAGGCAGGCAGGCAGGCAGGCAGATAAAATTACCAGACAAAGAAAAACGGGTTGCGGCATTTCTGCTGCAACCCGTTCCCAGTTTGGCGGAGTGGACGGGGCTCGAACCCGCGACCCCCGGCGTGACAGGCCGGTATTCTAACCAACTGAACTACC